>NZ_JBHMIW010000004.1:0-431078 GCF_042436655.1 Sinorhizobium sp. P24N7
ATTTTGCCGCGCAAAACTCGGATAACGCGGGGTGGAGCAGCCCGGTAGCTCGTCAGGCTCATAACCTGAAGGCCGCAGGTTCAAATCCTGCCCCCGCAACCAAAATTACCTGCGATCCCTAAGAGCCTCCTCATGGGACTTTTTTTGTTTCTGCTCCGTATCCAGCTCGCCGGTGCGTAGCTTCTCCAGATAATCGTGACGCGCCAAGGCCTCGAACTGCTTTTCCATGATCGTCGCCGCTTCCATCGCCGCGAGGATCGACGCGATGCGGCCGTGGACTTCGAGTGATGCCGGCTGGTGGCCCGGGGTCTTGCCGATCACCACTTTCTGGATGAACTGGCGCACGATGTTGATGAACGGCTGTTTCGTTTCCGCGCCCTCGCCAAGGCTTTGTTCGATGATCAGGCAATGGATGAGACGGCGGTCAGTGAAATCCTGAAAGACGTTGAGCCACTGCACGGAAGCGGACCTGATGCGGTCGTGACGCAGGCAACTCCAATCCTTCCTTAACCCTCGCCGCTTAGCTCGGCCGACCTTTCGCGTAGAAGGTCCGAGTAACAAACCTCATGAAGTGAAATGACCAAGCTAACAGCGACCACCTTTTCCGGCGAAGAAGCCGAAGCCCTCGCGGCCTATATGCGGCGGCTGATCGAAAGACGGTGTGGGCCACCCCGAACGGCAGGCCGCACCGAATGGGATGTCGTTGCCCGCATGACCGGGATCGATGCTCGATCGCTTGCTTTGCATCACCGCTTGATCGACCCCGGGCTACTGCCGCCGGGGGGAGGCGGCCCGTCACCCGATCAGAACTGGAAAACTCCGACCCGCGGCTTCAAAGTCCTTGGTATGATACCCTCTGATTTAAGGATTGCACGCGACTATCGGGCCTCGGCATTCAGGCATGCATGGGCGTGCGCCGGCGTGATCTCGCCCAGATCGGGCCGCGTCCGGCTGCAATGTTCCGTTGCGATTGGACAGCGGGGATGGAAATAGCATCCCGGGGGCGGGTTGAGCGGCGAGGGGATCTCGCCTTTGATCGGCATGAACGTACGTCGCCGCAGCGAAATCTTGGGCATGCCGTCGAGCAGCATGCGCGTATAGGGATGCATCGGGGCCGCGAAGAGCTGCTCGGTCTCGCCAAGCTCGACGACGCGGCCGAGATACATGACTGCGACGCGGTCGCAGAGATGGCGGATGACGCCGAGGTCGTGGCTGATGAAGATCATCGCCAGGCCGCTATCGCGCTTGATGTCCATCAGCAGGTTTATGATCTGCGCCTGCACGGAGACGTCGAGGGCGGCCACCGCCTCGTCGCAGATCAGCATCTGCGGCTTGACGGCGAGCGCCCGGGCAATGCCAACGCGCTGGCGCTGGCCGCCGGAAAACTGATGCGGATAGCGGTTGATGCTGTCGGCCGGCAGGCCGACGCGGGCGAGGATCCGGGTCACGTAGTCGCGCATCTCGGAGCGCGGCACCAGCCCGTGGAGCACCGCGGCCTCGCCGACGATATCGCCGACCCGCAGGCGCGGATTGAGCGAGGAGAGCGGGTCCTGGAAGACCATCTGGATCTTCAGCGCGTCGCGTTTGCGGGCGAGGAAGCTCTCATAGGGTTCGCCGCGGAAGCGCCGTTCGCCGGAGGAGACCGGCAGGATGCCGGCGATCATGCGCGCCAGCGTCGATTTCCCGCAGCCGGATTCGCCGACGACGCCGAGCGTCTCGCCGGCCTTCAGCGACAGCGAGACATTGTCGACGGCGCGGAGTATGGCGGGCGGATGGGTGTTGGTGAACCTGCCCGTCAGCCTCTGCAGGGCGCTTCGGCCCGCCGTGAAGCTGCGTGACAGATCCTTTGCCTCGAAAATGGTCTCGTTCAAGCCTTTAGTCCTCGAATGGGTGGTAGCACCAGATGCTGTGCGTGGCGGATGCCGCGGTTGCCGGCACCGGCTCGTCGCAGACCGCGGTCGCCCGCTCGCAGCGGCTCGCGAAGGGACAGCCCTTCCCGAGTGTAAGCAGCGAGGGCATGTTGCCGGGGATCTGCTTCAGCTTCTCGCCCGGAACGTTGCGCGAGGGCACGGAATCGAGAAGCCTGCGCGTATAGGGATGGCGGGCGCCTCCGATGATCTCCTCGGTCGTGCCGATTTCCATCATTGCCCCGGCATACATAACCATGATCCGGTCGGAGAGCTCGGAAAGCGTCGAAAGATCATGGGTGATCCAGATCATGCCGAGGCCGCGTTCGTCGATCTGCCGGCGGATATGATAGATGATCTGCGCCTGGATGGTGACGTCGAGCGCCGTCGTCGGCTCGTCGGCGATAATCATGTCAGGGTTCATCAAGAGCGCCGTGGCGATGACGACGCGCTGGCGCATGCCGCCGGACATCTCATGCGGATAGGCGTTCAGCCGCTCCTCCGGCGAGGGGATGCCGACGGCCTTCAGCGCATCGACGCAGCGGTCGTGCATCTCCGCGCGGGAGACGCTTTCGTGCTCGCCGATCGCCTCGTACATCTGGTCGCGCACCCGCATCAGGGGGTCCAGCGTCATCAGCGGGTTCTGGAAAACCATGGCGATCCTGCGGCCGCGATAAGCGCGCATCGCGTCGAAGGAGAGCGCCGTCAGTTCCTCGCCGTCGAGGGCGATCGAGCCGGAGACGACGCGGCCGGGCTCGTCGATCTGGCCCATGATCGACATGCCGGTCACCGACTTGCCCGAGCCGGATTCGCCGACGATGCCAAGCACCTCGCCGCGGCGAAGGTCGAAGGAAATGTCGCGCACCGACCTGATCACACCCTGGCGGGTGAAAAACCATGTATTGAGGCCGTTGACCTGAAAGAAGGGCTTCGTCATCCCCGGCTCCTCTAGCGGTCGAGCCGCGGGTTGTTGAGATCGCGTAGCCGGTCGCCGAGCAGGTTCATGGCGACGATCATCACCAGGAGCGCGACACCCGGATAGATGCTGATCCAGTACTTGTGCGAAAAGATGAACTCGTAGCCGCTGGCGATCAGCATGCCGAGCGACGGACGGGTCAGCGGCAGGCCGACGCCGAGGAAGCTCAGCGACGATTCCAGCGAGATGGCGGCGGCGATGTTCAGGGTGAAGAGTACGATGATCTGCGGCATGCAGTTCGGCAGCACATGGCGCAGCATGATGCGAGTCGGCGAAAGACGCAGGCATCGCGCCGCTTCGACATATTCCTTGCCGAGCTCGCTCATCGCGAAGGAGCGCGCCGTGCGGGCATAGTAGGACCATTGTACGATAACGATGGCGAGCACCACCTTGCTGACGCCGTTGCCGAGGATAGCGAGGATCGCGAGGCCGACGAGGAGCGCCGGCAGGCCGAGCATGAAATCGACGGCGCGCATGATGATGGCGTCCGTCACCCCGCCCCGCCAGGCCGACAGCAGGCCGAGCCCGGTACCGACCACCAGGGCGGTGCCCGCCGCCACGAGGCCGACGAAGACGCTGATGCGGATGCCGTATAGGGTTGCCGAGAGCATGTCGCGGCCGAAGCTGTCGGTGCCCAGGTGGAAGACGAAGCCGGTTTCCTGGTCCGTCGACTTGGCGACGGCGACAAACGTGAAATTCGCCGGAAGCGTGCCGCTGAGGCGGACCTTGCCGTCCTTGGGATCGGTGATGGTCCACCAGGGCTGGACGATGTGCTTCTTGGCGCCCTCGACGGTGACGCCGGCGGGCAGGTTGCGGATCTGCAGGCTGGCGAGCGGCGTTCCGGCCGGTTCCACGCCGACATCGAGACAGTTCTCGCCGCAGGAGGTGGGGGCGATCGTCTGGCGGGCCTGTGCCGCGGCGGCGGGCTGGACCGAGGTCGTGGCGCTTTCGACGCGGACGGTGGCGCGGACTTCCTCGCCGGACAGCACGCTTTTCGAACCGGCGGGCTTCAGCGCGTTTGAAAGCTGCAGCTTGGTCAGGTCGTAGGGGTCGGTCGGCGAGATCAGCGGCGCAAAGAGCGCGCAGAACACGAAGGCGAGACAGACGACAAGGCTGACGACGGCGGCGCGGCTTTCGGCGAAGCGGCCCGCGAAATCCTTGAAACCGGTGGTGCTCATGTGCGTTGCCCCAGGACGGATTTGACGCGCGGATCGATGGCCATGTGCAGGACGTCGACGACGAAGTTGATGGCGATGAAGAGCAGCGCCGTATAGGTGAGCTGCGCGACGATCAGCGGCCGGTCGAGGACCTTGATGGAATTGATGAGAAGTTTGCCGAGCCCCGGCCAGGAGAAGACCGTTTCGGTGATGACGCCATAGGCCAGCAGGTTGCCGAGCTCGATGCCGGTGACGGTTATCAGCGGCACAAGCGCGTTGCGCAGGATATGGCCGACGATCACCTTGCGGGTGCGCACGCCCTTGGCATAGGCGAACTTGACGAAGTCGAGGCGGGAGATCTCCATCGTCGCGGCGCGGGTGACGCGCATCAGCAACGACATCTTCAGGAGCGCCAGGCTGAAGGCCGGCATGACGATGTGCGACCAGCCGTCGAGTGTCCAGAGACTGCTGGTGATGCCGAGATGGGTGGCGACTTGGCCCCTGTCGCCGACCGGCAGGATCGGCAGCGCGATGCCGAAGGCGACGATCAGCAGCATGCCCTGCCAGAAGGTCGGAATGCTGACGCCGATCAGCGAGAAAGCCATGACGCCGCGACCGACCGGCGATTGCGGCCGCAACCCCGAATAAAGCCCGGCGGGCACGGAAATCGCGACGGCGATGAGGAAGGCGACCGCGCCGAGTTCCAGGCTCGCCGGCAGGCGCTGCAGGATGATGCTGATCGCCGGCTCCTTGTAGACGAAGGAGGCGCCCCAGTCGCCTTGCATGGCGTTGCCCAGGAAGACGAGATATTGCTGCCAGAGCGGCTTATCGAGGCCGAGCGCGGCGATCGCTGCCAGCCTGTCGGCCTCCGAGGCTTCCGAGGAGATCAGGATGTCGGCGGGATTGCCGATCATCCAGACCCCGACGAAGAGCACGACCGACAAGACGAGGACGACGATCACGCTTTGCAGCAGGCGTTGCAGCACGAAGGAGAGCATCAGCGGGCGGCCTTCAGATAGACGTTGATGTTGCGCTCTTCTGCTGTCGGGATCGCCTGCGTGATATCAGCGGCCAGCGATCCGAAATGCAGCGCATATTCGGCGCAGATGCCGCCGATATTGCCCTGTTCGAGACGGCTTTCGATATCGGACGCGAGGGCGGCGCCATCAGGAAGATGGGCAAGCTCTTGCAGGAACGGCGCCCTGCCGTCGGCGGCGGCGATCGCCGCGTCATGCACCAGTTCGTGTCCCTTGTGCTTGCCGAGCGTCCTGCCGAGCTGCATCATGGCATACTCGCCGAAGATCGCACCATGCGACAAGTCGAGATTGGCCCGCATTCGCTTGGTATCGACCTGGAGGTCGCGCACCAGAAGTTCGGTTCGCACGAGGATTTCGGAAATGGTGCCGACGACCTCGACCAGTCCGTCCTCGAACGTCTGGTTGGCGCTCCCGTCCGACTCGAAGGGCCGGTGCGCTGTCGCCATCAGCATGCCGGCGCAGGAATAGAGCCGGTTGCTGTTGGCGACGATGCCGTAGCAGAGGATCGGATTGATCTTCTGCGGCATGGTGGAGGAGCCGATGCTGCCGTCGATGCGGCCCTCATGCAGCTCGCCATATTCTTCCGACGTGCTCTGATAGACTTCCTCGGCGATCTTGTGGCAGACGGCGGCCGTCAGGCTGAGCGCATTGACATAATCGCACATATGCGTGCGGATCGCCCGCGAGGGGATAGCCATCTCGTCCATGCCGAGGAGGGCCGCGGCCCGTGACTGGACGGCGGGACCTTCCCGGCCGAGCGCCGAAAAGCAGCCGACGGCGCCGCCCGTCATGACGACGAAGGCCCGCTTTTCGGCTTCCTTCAGCCGCTCCGCCGCCTGCAGGAATTCCTCGATCCACACGGCGACCTTGAAGCCGAAGGTGATGGGCACGGCATGGCGGTAATGGGTGCGCCCCGCCATGACCGTATTGGCATGGTCGCGGGCATGGCGGCCGAGATGACGCAGGATATCGGCAAGCAGCCCGTCAAGCACCTTCTGGGCGCGCTTGGCGACCAGCAGCAGGCCGGTCTGGATGACGTTCTGCGTGGTGATGCCCCAATGGACATAGCCGCCATGCTCAGGCCCGCAGAGCCTCACGAGATCGTTGATGAGCGGCATCAGCGGGTGCCGGGTCGTGCGGTAGGCCTCTTCCAGCCGCCGCATGTCGAGACATTCGTAGCGGCAGTGATCGGCGATAACCTTGGCGGAGGCCGCCGGGATCATGCCGAGTTCGCCCTGGGCGAGCGCCACGGCCTTTTCGACATCAAGGAAGGCCTGGTAGAGCGCCGGCGCCGCGAAGGCATCCCGCAATCCCCGATAGTCGTATTGCGACGCGAGCACGTCGTTGAATTCAGTACCCATCTGGCTTTCAACTTTCGTGAGGAAAGGGCGAGGCGGAAGGGAACCGCCTCGCCAAGTCGCCGCGTTTATTCGGGGCGTGCGGTGTAGAAAATGTTCGTCAGATTGGCATTGGCGTCGAAATGCACGCCGTTGCGCACGCCCCAGACGCCGAACTCGTGATAGAGCGGCACCAAAGCCTCGTCCTTGCGCGCCTGGGCGACGGCGGCGCGGAGCAGTTCCTCGCGTTTGGCATCGTCGAGCATCGACTGTGCCTCTTCCAGGAATTTGTCGGTCTCCGGGCCGGAATAGCGGCCGCGATTGGCGCCGCCCCAGCCGCGGTCCGGGTTGCGGGTGCCGACGACATTGATCATCTGGCTGAGGCCTTCGCCCGTATCGGCGGCTGCACCGGCGAGATAGAGACTATACTCGTAGGCGCTCGCCTTGGTGAAGTAGATGCTGAGAGGGAAGGTCTCGAGCGTCACGTTGAGGCCTGCTTGCGACAGCATCGCCGTGACCGCCTGAGCCACCTGCGCGCCGTTGACGTAGCGATCGCTCGGTGCGCTCAGCGTCAGCGAAAAGCCGTTCGGATAACCGGCTTCGGCGAGTAGGCGCTTCGCCTCTTGCGGATCATAGGGGAAGGGCTCGATGGTCGGATTGTGGCCGAATATGCCGTCGACGACGATCTGGCTCGCCGGCTGCGCCATGCCGCCCATGATCGTCTCGGCGATCTCGTCGCGGTTGATGGCAAGGTTCAGCGCACGGCGCACGCGCGGATCAAGGAAGGGGTTCTTGCCATCGGTGCCGGAGACTTTCGGGGTCGGCTCCTGACCCTGGTCGGGCAGCAGGAAGATCAGGAGCGTCGACGGCATAAAGGAAAGATGCAGCTTGTCGGAGGACTGGATGCTGTCGATGCTGTTGATCGGAACGGCATTGATGACGTCCACCGAGCCGCCGAGCAGGGCTGCGATGCGGGCGCTGTTGTCGGGCAGGGATTTGACCAGAACGGAATCATAGGCGGCCGGCGTTCCGTAGTATTGCTCGTTCCGCTCCAGCGCGATGTCGACGTCCGGCGTGAATTTCTTGACCTTGTAGTGACCGATACCCGGCGAGAGGCCGCCGTTGTTGAATGCGGCCGTATCCAGCCAGTTGTCGTTGCCGCAGGTCGTGTCGTCATAGGTCAGCGTGCGGCCGGTCGGGTTTTCGACAATGCCGATATTGCTGAGGCTGCGCAGAAGATTCGGATCGGATTTCTTGGTGCTGATTTCGATCTTGCCGTCGCCCAGATCCTTGATGCCGGCGATCGTGGCGATGAAGCTCGAGAAGAGGCCGGGGCTGTTGGGAACGTTGCGCACCCGGCAGAGCGAATAGATCACATCGTCGGCTCCGAGCGGATTGCCGTCATCGAACTTGGCCTTCGGCTCGAGGGTGATGCTCCATTTCGTGTCGCCTTCGATGCGCCAGGATTGCGCCAGACGCGGCTCGACGCTGCCGCTGACGCCGTTGTTATAGACGAGCGCATCCGAGACGTTTTCGCGAAGATCGAAATTGTAGCCGGCGCGGTGGAAATGTGGATCGACCGAGGTCGCGATCGCGGCCAGCCCGACGCGCAGTTGTTCGGCAGAGGCCGGGACGGCGGCGAGCGTGGTGGCAGCTGCAAGCGCCGAAGCCAGGCTTGCCAGTGACAGACGTTTCATGGTTCTCCTCCCATTTTTCTGGAGGTGACCGTAGCGTCGCGCCACTTGGTAAAAAATCGATTTTATTTCCTCTCTATTGAGTTTTTCTCAACGAAAAGTTATGGGAAACAGAGGGGGCAAAGATGGCACAGAGACCTGGGCGCAGCCTGCCGCCGATGACCTCGCTGCCCGTTTTCGATGCGGTCGGGCGGCATATGAGTATCGCCAAGGCGGCGAACGAACTCTGTCTGACAGCCGGCGCTGTGAGCCGGCAGATCCAGAATCTCGAAGCCTTTCTGGGTTGCGAGCTTTTTGAGCGGGTGCATCGGCGCATCGCGTTTACGCCGGCCGGCGAAGTCTATTGGACGAAGATTCATGCCTCGCTCGATACGATCCGAGGTGTGACGCGCGATCTCGCCGTGGGTATCGAGCGACGGCCGCTCGTCATCGGTAGCCCGCGCGTCTTTTTACAGAAGTGCATCATGCCGGCGCTTGGCACGCTCTATGCCCGCAACCCCGATATTGTCGTGAAATTCGTTACCGGCGCACAGGACATCGATAGCGTCGACGGCACAATCCACGTCGGCGAGGCAATCGATCGCAAGGGCGTCCTCTGCGAAATTCTCGGCGATGCCGACCTGACGCCGGTCTGCAGCCCCTCTTACCTGCGTCGTGCGCCGAAGCTCGAAACCCCCGATGATCTCGAGCATCATACGCTTTTGCGCTCGGCCGAATTCACCCGCAACTGGGAACGCTGGCTCGGCCTCCGCTCGCCAAGGATCTTCGCCCATGCGCGCTTCATCGACATGGAGAGTTCCGGTCTCGAGCCGACGGCCGCCGTCGAAGGGCTGGGCATTGCCATTGTCCGCCAAAGGCTGGTGAAGCGGGAACTGGCGGAAGGCCAGCTTATCGCTCTGTTCGAGAAAAACATGGTGCATGAGCACTATTTCTTCATGTTCGCCGAGCCGAAGCTTCGATCCCACAGCTTCCGGTCCTTCCGCACTTGGCTCAGGGACGCGGTTGCGGAATAGAACCGCCGGTCGGATCCTTGCCGAAGTGCCCGTCCGGTCCCTGAACGACGGACCTTTACCAGATTGGCCCGGTTCGCTGCTTGAGACTGAGCAAGGCCTCGTTCAAGGCATGTATCGGCCCTCCGATTTCCTGTAGCAGATTTGATTCCCGCCTGAGGTGCCGCGACCAATGCGAAATGACAAGTCTCCGTGCAGTCAGGCCCCCGCAACCAAACATATACACGTACACACGAAAGGCCCGCATCAGCGGGCCTTTTTGCGTTTTGGGGGTTTCCCCAGCGTCAATGCGGCGGCCGTCCTCCAATGCGGATTCCGGTCCATCACCTCTGCAGCATCGCCATGGCGCTGTCGGCGTCGGTGATCATGATCGTCGGCAGCCTCGCCCGTGCCAGG
The DNA here is from genome assembly GCF_042436655.1 of Sinorhizobium sp. P24N7. NCBI lineage: Bacteria > Pseudomonadati > Pseudomonadota > Alphaproteobacteria > Hyphomicrobiales > Rhizobiaceae > Sinorhizobium > Sinorhizobium sp. P24N7. Next base: position 9,515 of record NZ_JBHMIW010000004.1, read on the forward strand.
GCCAGGAGAATGTCGTGCTTGTGCGAACCGCCCGAGGCGACGATGCGGCAGGGGATGCGGCGGTATTCGTCGAACTCGGGCGAGAGCACCTGACGGTTGAGCGGGTGATCGACGGGATTTCCTTCGGCGTCGATGTACCGGCCGAGGAGATCGCCGACCGCACCGAGGGCTATGAGGTCGCTCACCTTCGTCCCCTCCGGAAGGCCATAGCGCACCTGCAGGGAGTGCTGCGACATGTCGCCGGCGCTGAGATAGGATATGTCGACGTCGCATATCTGGCGGAAGGTCCTGCGGAACACCGACTGGGCAATCACGGCCTCGCGCGATTGCGGCGTTTCGGCATAGATCGGCGCGACGAAATAGTGGCATTGTGCCTTCAGCACCTCCGCGAAGCCGCGGACGATCTCGAAGGTGTTGATCTCCGAACCATGCGTCAGCCCGCCCATCATCGATCGGACATCGATCCGGGGCTCGTTGGCGGGCGTCATATGCTGCATCGTCTCGCGCAAGGTCGCGCCCCAGCCAACGCCAATGGAGTGTGGTTTCCGCGTCTGGATCAGGCGATCGAGATAGGCGGCGGCTCCGCGCCCGATGACGGCATGAACAAAGCGCGGATCGGCAGGGGTGGGCATGACCACGGCATCATCCAAGCCGAAACGGTCACGTAGCCGCGATTCCAGTTCGACACTCTCGACAAGGGGCGAACTGAAGCTGATCCGGACGACGCCCTGCTCCAGCGCCGCGGCAAGAAGCTCGTTCACCCTCCGGCGTGTGAGATTCATGCGCTCGCCGATCTGGGCCTGCGTCAGTCCTTCCACATGGTAGAGCCAAGCGGCCTTGGCCATCAGTTTCTGCTGCCCCATGCACCCCCCTGCAACGTTGCGCGTCTGCTCAGACCGCATGTCATCCTTAATCGGGCAAGGTGACATGGAGAAGAGTTACATACGTCACATCAGTGTTACACATGTGAACTAAACGGCTTCTGACGAATTCAGTTGGACGCCTTACTCCCCATGACTGCAGCTTCATTCCCTGTCGCTTTGCACCGCGCGTCGACCGGCTGCGCGAATGCGGAGGCGATGCCTCCGAAGGAGCTGAGGTGCCTCACAGTTCGCCGTCGAGCCCCTGTCACGAAAGTTTCACCCAAACATCAGGAAGACGACGTCTGGCGGAACTAGACCCGACGCTGAACGGCATCCGCGCGGGTGCTCGATTCCATCCAAAAGGAGAGTCTCATGCTTTCAATCAATCGGCGAGCCGCGCTCGGCCTCATGGGCGCAACTGCGGGCAGCTTGATCTTGCCGCGCTTCGCGTTCAGCCAAGGCAAGCGCCCGTCCGTCACCATCGCGGTGCAGAAGATCACCATCAACAATACGCTCGACGTCTGGAACGAGCAGTCGAATGTCGGTGAGCGCGTGTTCTTCCCGAACCTTTGGGAGGGCCTGATCCTGCGCGACTGGATGGGCAATCAGGGTCCGGTCCCCGGCCTTGCGACGGAATGGAAGCGTATCGACGACAAGACTCTCGAGCTGAAGCTGCGCCAGGGTGTGAAATTCCACAATGGCGACGAACTCACGGCCGACGACGTCGTGTTCAGCTTCTCCGCGCAGCGCGTGTTCGGGGACACTCAGCCCGCAGGCGGCAAGACCGTTTTCGAGGATGAGCACAAGCCGGCAACCGCCAAGGAGCTGCCGGCAGTCGTGCCGGGCACCGGGCGGCGCCTGTGGCCGGCGCTTGCCGGCGTCGAGGCCGTCGACAAATATACCGTTCGCTTCCACAACGCGACGCCGGACGTCACCATCGAGGGCCGCCTTTATGCCTTCGGCAGCCAGATTGCCAACCGTCGCGCCTGGGACGAGGCGGCGACCTATATGGACTGGGCACGCAAGCCGATCACCACCGGCCCTTATATGGTCGGCGAACATAAGCCGGACGTTTCCTTGACGCTCGTTGCCTTCGAGGACTACTGGGGCGGCCGCCCCCCGCTGGAGCAGATCCGCTTCGTCGAGGTTCCGGAGGTTTCATCCCGCGTCAACGGCCTGCTCTCCGGCGAATACGACTTCGCCTGCGACCTGCCGCCGGACCAGATCGCCGCGGTTCAGGCCGCACCCGGATATGAGGTCCAGGGCTCGACGATCCACAACCACCGCATTTCCGTCTTCAATGTCCAGAACCCGACCCTTCAGGACCCGCTCGTCCGCCGGGCGATGACCCATTCGATCGACCGCCAGGCGATCGTCGATGCGCTCTGGTCCGGTCAGACGACCGTGCCGGCCGGCCTGCAGTTCCCCTTCTACGGTGACATGTTCGTCGAAGGCTGGGCGGTTCCGGAGTATAATCCGCAACTCGCCAAGGACCTCCTGAAGCAGGCCAATTACAAGGGCGATGCGATCCCGTTCCGGCTTCTCAACAACTACTACACGAACCAGACTGCGAACGGCCAGATCATGGTCGAGATGTGGAAGCAGGTCGGCCTCAATGTCGAAATCCAGATGAAGGAAAACTGGGGCCAAATCCATGACCCGTCCGGCACGAAGGGCGTGCGCGACTGGTCGGCCGGCGCCTCCTTCAGCGATCCGGTCTCCTCGATCGTCGCCCAGTTCGGCCCCAACGGCGAGGTTCAGCAGAAGAAGGACTGGGCAAATGCCGAGGCCAACCAGATGGCCCAGATCCTCGAAACGGAAACCGATCATGCGAAACGCAAGAAGGCATTCGCCCGCATGCTCGAGATCTGCGAGCGGGAGGACCCGGTCTATCAGGTGCTTCACCAGAACGCGGTCTTCACCGGCATGAAGTCTTCGTTGAAGTGGAAGGCGGCGCCCGCCTTCGCCATGGACTTCCGCGCCGCCAACTGGGCGAGCTGAATTCGATCCAGCCGTGTTCCGGCAGCCCGGCGGCTGCCGGAATTCCTTGAGGACCGAGCGGCGATGCCGCGGTCGAAACACCGGGAATGACAAATGGGCGCTGCCAAGCCGGATCTCGTAGCGTTGCGGGACCTGAAGGTCGCTTTCGATGGCGTTCAGGTTCTGCATGGCATCGATCTCAATGTTGCCAAAGGAGAGGCTGTCGGCCTCGTCGGCGAGTCGGGATGCGGCAAGTCCGTGACCTGGCTCGCGGCTCTCGGGCTGCTTCCGGGCAAGGCGGCGGTCACGGGTTCTGTCCGGATCGACGGCCGGGAACTGTGCGGGGCACCCCGCGCGACTCTCGAGGAGGTCCGCGGCGGGCGGATAGCAATGATTTTCCAGGACCCTTCGAGCTCTCTCAATCCCGTATTGCGCATCGGCCGCCAGATTGCCGAGGCGCTTTACATTCACCGCGGTCTTCGCGGGGATGCGGCGCGCCTCGAGGCCCTGCGGCTGATGGACATGGTCGGCATTCCCGATGCGGCGCGACGCTTCGACCTCTATCCGCACGAATTTTCCGGTGGGCAGTGCCAGCGCCTGATGATCGCGATGGCGCTCGCGGGCCAGCCGGACCTGCTGATTGCGGACGAGCCGACCACGGCGCTCGACGCGACCATCCAGGCGCAGATCCTCGATCTTCTGAACACGATTCGGGCCGAGACCGGCATGGCGCTGGTCTTCATCAGCCATGATCTGGGCGCGGTCTCGCAGGTCTGCGATCGCGTATGCGTCATGTATGCCGGCCGGATCGTGGAAGAGGGAAGCGTGGCGCAACTCTTCTCGGAGCCGCGGCATCCCTATACGCGGGGACTGTTCGATGCCATTCCGCGCATCGACGGGCCGCGCGATCGGCTGATCCCTATCCGGGGGACTGTACCGAACCCGAAACATCTGCCTGCGGGCTGTTCCTTCTCGCCCCGCTGCCCCCGCGCCGTCGACGCCTGCGGGAGCGATTACCCGCATCTCGAGCCCCAAGGCGACGGGCGCCGCCTTGCCTGCATGCGCCCCGTACCGACGGTCACGCGCGGCGACGCCGAGAGAAGAATTCCCGAAGGGCTGATGTCGTGACTGCGCTCATCGAAGCGGACGAACTCGTGCGCATCTACGAGGTCCGGCGCGGGCTCTTCGGCCGCCCAAGCCCCGTGCGCGCCGTCGACGGGATTTCGCTCGCGGTCATGCCCGGCGAGACGCTCGGAATCGTCGGCGAATCGGGGTCCGGCAAATCGACATTGGGGCGGATGCTTCTGGGGCTCGACCCGGCGCAGGCCGGCGAGGTGCGCTTCGCGGGAAGCCCTATGCCGAAATACGGCACCGCCGCGTGGCGGGCGCTTCGTGCCAAGATGCAACTCGTCTACCAGGATCCGCTTGCGGCACTCGACCGGCGCCTGACGATTGCCGCGCAAATCGGCGAGCCGCTCGATATTCACGGGCTCGTCCCGAAAGAACACCAGGCCGCCCGCATTGCCGAGCTGATGGCGGCTGTCGGGCTTCGCCCCGACCAGGCCGGGCGCTTCCCGCACGAGCTTTCCGGCGGCCAGCGGCAGCGAGCCGTCATCGCCCGCGCCCTTGCTTCGCGGCCGAAGCTCCTGGTCTGCGACGAGCCCGTCTCCGCCCTCGACGTTTCGATCCAGGCGCAGGTCGTCAATATGCTGCGCGACCTCCAGGAAAAGAACGGCATCGCCATGATCTTCATTAGCCACGATCTGAAGGTCGTACGCAACGTCGCCGATCGCGTCGCGGTCATGTATCTCGGCCGGATCGTGGAGGAGGCTTCTTCCGACGTGATCTTCCGGTCGCCGCAGCATCCCTATACGAAGGCGCTGGTTTCGAGCGTCCCGGTCCCGGGCAAGCCGCTCGAAGGCCGGGTGATCCTGCAGGGCGAGCCGCCGAACCCGGCCAATCGTCCCTCGGGCTGCGCCTTCCATCCCCGCTGTCCCGTTGCGCGCGACATTTGCCGCACGAGCGTGCCTGCGCTTCTCCGGACCGGCAACGGCCGGACGGCCGCCTGTCATGCCGTGGCGGGCGAAACCGCCTCGGTCGAGACCATGAGGAGACGGGCATGATCCGCTTCGTTCTCGTGCGTCTGATGCGCGCCGTGATTACCATCCTGGCCGTGGTGACCTTCGCTTTCGTCGTGCTGCGCATGTCGGGCGATCCGGCCCAGGTGATGCTCGGTCCCGATGTGCCTCAGGACGCCGTCGATGCGTTCCGCAAAGCCTGGGGCCTCGACCAGCCGATCTGGATACAATACCTCGCCTATATCAAGTCGATCTTCACCGGAGATTTCGGCGTGTCCATGCGCGACAAGGCCTCGGCGCTCCACCTCGTCCTGGAGCGGGTGCCCGCGACGCTGCAATTGACGCTTCCGGCGCTGATCCTGAAGCTGATGATCGGTATCCCCGCCGGCGTCTATGCCGCGCTCCACCGCCAGAGCTTCGCCGATCGCGGCGTGATCACGCTGGCGATCATCGGCTTTACCGTTCCGTCCTTCGTCATGGGCCTCGTGCTCGTACTGATCTTTTCGGTTCTTCTCGGCATGCTGCCCTCCGGGGGCCAGGATACCTGGATGCATGGAATTCTGCCGACGATCACGATGAGCATCGGCGGGATCGGCATTCTTGCCCGTTTCTCGCGCAGCGCCATGATCGAGGTGCTTGGGCAGCCCTATATCCGCACGGCCTCGGCGAAGGGGCTGAAATGGCGCGACGTCATCTGGAGCCATGCGCTTCCCAACGCCGCAGTCCCGATCGTCACCATCGTCGGCTTCATGGTCGGCTCTCTGATCGCCGGCGCGGTGGTGGTGGAGTCGATCTTCTCCTGGCCCGGTATCGGGCGGCTGCTGATCGTCTCGGTCAGCAACCGCGACCTCGCCGTCGTTCAGTGCATCCTGCTGATCATCGCTGCAGCAATGGTGATGTCGAACCTCGTCGTCGACCTGCTCTATGGCTGGCTCGACCCGCGGCTGCGTTCGCATGCCGGGCATTAGATCCAAGGAGATGCGCTATGGCTTCCATTGATCTGGCAGAGAGATCGCCTCTTGCGGGATGGCTACGAGGCTCCCTTTCCTTCCTTCGCCGCAAGGTGCCGCTTTCGGTGGCCTTCGGCTTCCTCTGGCTCGCAGCGATGATCGTCATCGCGCTTTTTGCCGGCTATCTGCGCCCCTATGACATCACGGCGATGGATCTGACGAGCCGGCTGTCGGCGCCCGGAACGCTCAAGCACTGGCTCGGCACCGACGAGCTCGGCCGGGACGTGCTGTCGCGGCTGATCCAGTCGATCCGCGTCTCGCTGATCATCGCCTTCGGTGCGACGCTGCTTTCGGCGGTCTTCGGCACGGCGCTCGGTTTCGCGGCAGCGCGGTTCCGGGGCCTGACCGAGCATCTGGTCCTCGCGCTTGCCGATTTCCAGGCGGCCCTGCCATTTCTCATCATGTCGCTGGCGGTGCTGGCCTTCTTCGGCTCCTCCATGGTGCTGCTCGTCTGTCTCATGGGCTTCTACGGCTGGGAACGCTACGCGCGCATCGCCCGCGGCCTTGCGATCTCGGCCGGGGCGCAGGGCTATGCTGCCGCGGTGGTCCAACTCGGCGCCACCCCGGCGCGGGTCTATCTCCGCCATATCCTGCCCAATGTCGCATCGACGCTGATCGTGTCGATGACGCTGACGTTTCCGGAGATCATCCTGATGGAAAGCGGGTTGTCATTCCTCGGTCTCGGCGTGCAGCCGCCGGAAACGAGCCTCGGCAACATGGTCGGCTTCGGGCGCGAATATCTGACCCGCGCTCCCTGGATCATGCTCGCTCCGGCTGCCGTCATCATGCTCACGACCCTTTCCATCTCGCTTGTCGGCGACTGGCTTCGCGACAAGCTCGATCCCACCGTGCGTTAAGGACCAATCCCATGACCAAAATCATCGGTCACCGCGGCGCCCGCAATCTCTGGCCGGAAAACTCGCTGACGGGTTTCCGCAATGCGCTGCGGCTCGGCGTCGATGCCATCGAGTTCGACGTGCACCTGACCGATTCAGAAGAGCTGGTCGTCATCCACGACGCCACGCTGGACAGGACGGTACACGCGACCGGGCCGGTGCGCCGGATGACACCGGCGGTGCGGCTCGCGACGCCGTTGCGCGATACGGACGAGAGTATCCCGACCTTGAGTGACGTGCTGGGCATATTTGCAGCCAGGGACGGACTTCACTTGCATGTCGAGATCAAGTCCGACGAAACGGGAACGCCTTACCCTGGCATCGCCGCCCGAGTAGCGCAGGAGCTGCGGCGCTTCGGAGTCGACCACCGCTCCCATCTCACGTCTTTCGACAGATCGGTCCTCGAGGATTGCCGCCTCCATGCGCCGCATGTCGCGCGGCTCGTCTCCGTCAATGCCGACTGGGCGGCGCGGCAAGGCGGTCTCGCCGCCTTTCTCGCGGCCGCCGACGACCTCGTGGATATCGTAGCGATCCACCACGAATTGATGGCGGACGAATGGGAACTCATCCGTGGCTCGGTGCCTGTGGAGCGGCTTTGCGTGTGGACCGTCAACGAGGAAGCGGGCGTCCGCCGCTGGCTCGAAAGGGGAATCGGGCATCTGACCTCGGACAGTCCCGACCTGGCGCTCGCTCTACGTGACGCCGAAGTCGCATCGATGCGCTTAGAGGAAAAAGTGTAGCGGTTTCCGACAGCGTGTATTTTCCAGTCCGGTCGCAGCCGGTCATCTCAATGGGGACAGTCAATGAGCAATATCATCGCAACCGGCTTCAGTTCGGGTTCCGTCGACGGCGAACTGGAGAGCCTCGAGGCCGACCTGCGCCGACTGGGGGAGCTCGGCGTCGACACGGTCGAGCTTGGCCTGACCAGCATCGACCTCATCGCCGGCGGAAGATTGATCAAGGAGCGCGTGGAGCGGCTTGTGGCGCTGACCCGCCGGTTTCCCTTTCGCTACACGGTTCACGGTCTCGTTTCCTCGAACTTCATGGATCCGGCAACGGCGGGCTATCAGCTGGAGGCGGCAAAGGCCCTGGTCGAGATCTGCGATCGCATCGGCGCCGGCATCATCGTCCAGCACGGCGGTCACCTGCGTGCCGAGCAGCTTTTCGAGCGGGCGGAGGCAGACCGGCGCGAGCGTGACGCTTTGTTCGAGCTCGCGGAATTCGCAGGGCCCTACGGCGTGCGCATAGCGCTCGAAAATATCTTTTCGACGGCACCGGGACAGTATCGCCAGACACCGGCCGAGATCGCCGAGACGGTGAGGGCCGTCGACCATTCCAATCTGGTGGCGCTGATCGATTTCAGTCATGCCTATATCGAGTCCACCTATCGCGGTTTGAATTTTCGCGATCAGATCCGCGCCATGGCGCCCGTTGCCGGTCATCTCCACGTCCACGATTCCTTCGGCCGCCCGCAGGCCTTTTACCAGGCGTTCTATCCGCAGGAGGCGACGGCACTCGGCATCGGCGACCTGCATATGCCGCTCGGCTGGGGCGACATCGACTGGGAGGAAATTTTCCGTGAACTGACTTTCCTCCCGGAGACCGTGTTGATGATGGAGATCGGGCCGCGCTATCGCAACGAACAGGCCGAATGCCTGAAACGTGCGCAAGGGCTGATGCAGTCCAATGGCGGCCGTACCGCAACGGCCGCCGAGTGATCCCTATGTGAAGTGCTCGTCACATGCGAGGCGGGGCTCGGGCGGAAGCCGCCCCCCGCCTTCCGCGTCCACTCCTTGGCGCGCTTTCGAGACAGTGTGTAGAGCCTGGCTCCACTCCGTCGCTCTCAACACCGCCTTATCCTTCGCGCTCCGGCGGAGTCCATCACCGATTCGCATCGTCTCATCATTTCGTTTCATGGACCCGTGCGCCATGCGGCCTTGACACCGCGTCAGTAGGATTTACTAATTCAGTTGTCAGACATCTTATAACTGGGAGCACGCTGCATGTTCCGCAGATCATGCAGCAAAGTCGACGTGCTACAGCGACTTTTCCGTGCTTGCGAGGCAAGCGACGCTGTAGGACTGACCGATCGAAGAGGAGGATTGCGTGAAAGGACTAATTGCAAAGGTCGCTATCGGCGTTGCCGCACTGGCGTTCGTAACCGCCGCACAGGCGGGTGAGACGCTCGACCGCGTCATGGGCAAGAAGGCCATGGTGGTCGCCACCAATAGCGGCTGGCCGCCCCAGAGCTATCTCGACGACAGCAACGAGCTGGTCGGTTTCGATATCGACGTCTCCAAGGAGATCGCAAAGCGCCTTGGTGTCGAAGTGAGCTTCGAAACGCCCGACTGGGCGACCTTGACCGGCGGCCGCTGGCAAGGGCGCTACGATTTGGGTGTTGGCTCCGTCACCCCGACAAAGGCGCGTGCTCAAGTCATCGATTTCGTCGGTATCTATTACTTCAGCCCCTATGTTTACGTGCTGCACAAGGACAGCCAGGCGAAATCCGTCGCAGACCTGAACGGCAAGATCATCGGCGTCGAAACGGCGACCACGTCGGAAGATTTCATTCGCCGCCGGCTCGAGATCGATGCGCCGGGCCTGCCGCCGATCGAATACAAGATCGAGCCGGGCGAGGTCCGCACCTTTGCCGATTCCATGCTGCCCTTCGACGATCTGCGTCTTGGCGACGGTGTGCGCCTCGATGCCGTCATCGCGCCGGAGCAGACAGCGCTCAACGCGATGAAAAACGGTTATCCGCTGCGCGTCCTCGAGGGCGAATATGCCTTCAGGGAGCCGTTGGTGGTCATCGCCGAAAAGGTCGATCCGGAGTGGACGAAGAAGGTTGGCGCCATCATCGACGAGATGAAGAAGGACGGCACGCTCGCGACGCTGACCACCAAGTGGTACGGCAAGGACTATAGCGCCGACTGAACCGATACCTGCGGGGGGCGGCTCGCTGCCCCTCCGCCTTGCCACCGCGGTCGACGGGCGAGAGAAAATGTCCTATCCCAATACCTATTACAAACAGACAATAGCCGAAACGAATGTCAGGCCGGCCCTCTCCGGGATGGTCGAATGCGATAGCGTAATCATCGGCGGCGGGCTCGCCGGTCTGACGACGGCGCTGCAGCTGGCGCGCGCCGGACAGTCGGTCATCGTTCTCGAAGCCGAAAGCGTCGGTTTCGGGGCATCCGGCCGCAATGGCGGTTTCGTCAGCCCGGGTTTTGCCACCGGCAGCGACAATATCGCCCGGATGGCCGGGACCGAAGCGGCGCGACAGATACACCGGCTTTCGATCGAAGGCGTCGAATTCGTTCGCGAAACGGTCGAGACGCTGAAGATCGAGGAGGCGAGGCCGCAGCCCGGCATCACGAGCGTATTGCGCTACGACGAGGGCGGCAGCCTGAAGGCGCATGCCGACGAGATGAGACGCGTTTACGGCTATGAACTCGACTATCTCTCCACCGACGAGGTCCGTTCGGTGTTGAAGTCGAACCGGTATTTCCACGCCTTGCGCGACCGCAAAGCCTTCCACATGCACCCGCTCAACTATCTTCGCGGACTGGCGCGCGAGATCGAACGCCTTGGCGGCCGGATCTATGAGGGGTCGGCCGCGACCGGGAGCGTACTCGACAGTGCCGAGAAGACGGTGTCCACGTCGGGTGGAAGTGTCAGAGCGCGTCATGTCGTGTTCACCACCGGCGGTTACACGGGTCCTTTGAACGGCCGGCTGAAACGTTCGTTCCTGCCGATCGCGACCTACGTCATGCTGAGCGAGGAAGCGCCGGAACTCATCCGTACCGCCATCGCCACCACGGACGCGATCGGCGACAACCGCCGCGCCGGCGACTATTATCGCCTCGTCGAAGGCGGGAAACGCCTACTTTGGGGCGGGCGCATCACCACCCGCGCGGCTTCGCCGGCAGCCTTGGCCGGCGAACTGCGGCGCGAAATGGTCGGGACCTATCCGCAGCTCAAGGATCTGAAGACCGAGCTCGCCTGGTCGGGACTGATGTCCTATGCGCGCCACCTCATGCCACAGATCGGCGAGATGCAAGCCGGAGTATGGCATTGCACGGCCTTTGGCGGTCACGGGCTGAACACGACCGCCATCGGCGGAAAGCTGGTGGCCGAAGGCATCCTGGGTCAGTCCGACCGCTACAAGCTGTTCAAGCCCTTCGGGCTCGTCTGGGCCGGCGGCTATGCCGGGCTGGCGGTGGCCCAGCTCACCTATTGGAAACTGCAAGCTCAAGACTGGTGGCGCGAGCGCGCGGCCTGAATGCCGGAGAGAACCAAATGATCGGCCGTATGATTCTGACGTATCCGGATGCAGCGCGGCGCACCGGGACGTTTCTCCTGCTCGCGCTGATAACCCTGACGATCTACAGCCTGGGTGTAAGCCCGGCCTGGATCGGGCTCGTGCTGCCGACAAGCTCGGAGTGGCTGGCCGCCAATCCCGCGCTCGGGCGGCTGGTCAGCGCGGTGATGATCGCCGTGATAGCGGCGCTGAACTGGAAGGCCCTGCGGCAGCTGCCTCGCCCCTGGCAGGTGGTCGGCGTCTGGCTGGAGCTCTTCGCGCTGCTGATGCTCTTCTTCTATTCCTTCAATCTTTCCTTTGCCTTCATCGCAAAGAAGATCAGCTTCCTGATTTCGCAGGGCGTCGTCACCACGCTCTACATCTCGGTGATCTCGATCGCCGTCGCGACAGTCATCGCGCTTGTGGGCGCGATTGCGAAACTGTCGAAGAACGGTGTTATCTACGGCCTCGCCACCTTTTACACGTCGCTGTTTCGCGGCCTGCCGCTCCTGATGCAGATCTATATCATCTATCTCGGTTTGCCGCAGGTGGGCTACGTCATCAGCGCCGTGCCGGCCGGCATCCTCGCGCTCTCGCTGTGCTACGGCGCCTATATGACCGAAATCTTCCGGGCCGGGATCGAGAGCATCCCGCGGGGGCAGACGGAAGGCGCGACCGCGCTCGGCTTGAACCCGAGCCAGACGATGGGCCTGGTGATTCTGCCGCAGGCGATGCGTGTGATCATCCCACCGACCGGAAACCAGTTCATCGCGATGCTGAAGGATTCCTCGCTGATCTCCGTCGTCGGCGTCTGGGAGCTGATGTATCTCGCCCGCACCCAGGGACAGACCGAGTTCCGCCACATCGAAATGCTGATCACGGCCTCGATGATCTACTGGATCCTTTCGATCGGCCTCGAATATATGCAATCGCGCATCGAAGCACGGTTCGGACGCTTCAATGTCCGTTGACGCGACGGTCGCGCCGGCCGCGGCCGGCATGCCGCGCAACCTGCGCGCTGCCGCCCTGGGTCTCCTGGCGTTCGCCGTCTTTTCGGGCACGGATGTGCTGGTGAAGCTTCTCGCAGAGCGCTTCGACGTGCCGCAGGTGACCTTCATGGTGACGCTCGCGGCGCTCGCGATGCTTGCCGTCTACGCCGGCGTCACCGGCACCACGGCATCGCTCAGACCGCGTCATCCGGGGCTTGCGCTCTTGAGGGCGTTCCTGCTCGCCGTCGATACGCTTCTGATCCACTACGCATTTTCGGTGCTGCCGTTATCGGAAGCCTATCTGCTCGCCTTCCTCACTCCGGTTCTTGTGGCGGTGCTGGCCTTCGCCCTGCTTGCGGAACGCCTGTCCATCGTTGCCTGGTGTGGCGTGGTCGTCGGCTTCCTCGGCGTTGCGGTTGCGCTCAGGCCGGGGATCGCGCCGCTCAATCCGGGCCACGCCGCGGCGGCGGGGTCGGCTCTCGTCTTTGCGCTCTCGCTCGTGCTGCTGCGGCGCGCCAGGGCGACGGAGAGCGACCTTGCCCTCGTCTCGACGCTGCTCGTCGTGCTCGCGGCGGTCGCGCTGGCGGTTGCGTCGATCGGCGGCGGATTGGCGCCGGTCGGGCCGGGCGATCTGCTGATCGCCTTCTTCGCCGGCCTCTTCATGCTCGGCGGTCATCTGTTGCTGGTGCGCGCCTTCCGCATGGGCGACGCCTCGGTGGTTGCGCCTTTCCAATACAGCCAGATCGTCTGGGGCTGCCTTTACGGGGCGCTGTTCTTTGCCGCCCCCATCGAACTGCACACGGTCGCGGGCGCCCTCGTCATCGTGCTTTCCGGCTGGCTCGTCCTGAAATAATCCTGGAGACAACAATGCCCACATCGATCGACATCGCTTCGCCGGAGATCACGCTCAGCGGCGTACATAAGTGGTACGGCCAGTATCATGCCCTTGACGATATCAACCTGTCCATCGCGCCGCGGGAGAAGGTCGTCATCTGCGGACCCTCCGGTTCCGGCAAGTCGACGCTGATCCGCTGCGTCAACCGGCTCGAGGCGCATCAGCAGGGCCGCATCGTCGTCGGTGGCGTCGAAGTCGGCGAAGATGAGCGCAAGGTGGATGCCATCAGGCGGGAGGTGGGAATGGTGTTTCAGCAGTTCAATCTCTTCCCGCACCTGACGATCCTCGAAAACTGTATTCTGGCGCCGATGTGGGTCAAGCGCTTGCCGCGCGCCCAGGCGACGGAGATCGCGATGGACTATCTCAACCGCGTGCGCATTCCGGAGCAGGCGAACAAATATCCGGGCCAGCTTTCGGGCGGACAGCAGCAGCGCGTGGCGATCGCGCGGGCGCTCTGCATGAATCCGAAGGTCATGCTCTTCGACGAGCCGACCTCTGCACTCGACCCTGAAATGGTCAAGGAAGTGCTGGACACCATGGTGGCGCTCGCAAACGAGGGCATGACGATGGTCTGCGTCACCCACGAAATGGGCTTCGCACGCCAAGTCGCCGATCGGGTGATCTTCATGGATCAGGGCCGCATCGTCGAAGAGGGCGAACCGGACGAATTCTTCGCGCATCCGAAGACGGATCGGGCGAGCCTGTTCCTCAGCCAGCTCCTGCACTGATGCATATCGCAGGACTGTGCGCTGCCGTCGCCGCTGGCGGTGCAGGCACAGAGGGCGATACGGGGTCACGCATCGCCTCCCTCGGACCATGGGTTGAACAAACGCACTCCGGTCGTTTCAAAGTCTTTGGTGTTGCGGGTGACCAGGGTAAGTTGGTGTTGCGCGGCGATGGCGGCGACGCGACCCCATTGATCCGCCGTTCCCGGCGATGGCACCGGCAACGCAGGCAAGCCGACGTCAGATCGATTACGGTTCCTGCGGGAAGCCGCCGACATGCGTGCAGGTATTCGCGGCCAGGTCCCTGCCGGCTGCGAGGCATGCGGCAAGGGTGCGCCCTTCCAGGCGGGCGGCGATGAAGCCGGCGATAAAGCTGTCGCCGGCGCCGGTCGTGTCCACGACTTCGACCGGACGAATGCCGGCAGATGCGATATTGGTGCCGTCGCTCGCGAGCGAGCCGAGCGCACCACGCGTGACCACCGCAAGGCGGGCTCCCCGCGCGAGAAATTCGCCGGTCAGCCTCTCTGCACTGCTTTCGTCCTCGCCGGCCGAACCGAAGGCGATCGAAAGGCCGTCGACGTCGAGATCTGCGGCTGCCGCATTGACCGAGACGTCCTGGGAGATGCTGACGCCTGCGGCAGATAGTGCACGGCGCAACAGGCCGCCGTCGTCCAGCCAGCCGATATGCACATGGTCCATGGTCTTCAGCAGCTCGATCTCGCCGGCATCGGGGCGGTATCCGGCACAGGCGCCGAAATCTTCATGGACGAAGATGCGGTCGCCGGCAGGTGTCACGTCGATATCCGTGTAGGCCGTGTTGGTGTCGCGCGCGAGCAGGTGGTCGACATTGACGCCGTTCGCGAGCAGCAGGCGGCGAACATGGGCGCCGTCGGAATCGCGGCCGACGGCGCCGAAATAGAAGGATCCGTGGCCGAGCTTTGCAAGTTGAACGGCGACATTGATTGCGTTGCCGCCGACATAGGATTGGCTAAGCGGCGCGCGATAGCGGTCGATGCAATTGTCGCCGACGGCCGCAAATCGGAATCTGGTCATGGAATTCTCTTGTTTCGCCAGCAGGGCCGCGAATGCCGGAGCAGTCGCGACCGTGCTAGTTCATTGGGCGTCTATGCTCAATAGGCTACGCGCTTGTAGTAACGCCGCGTCGTCAGCGGGTGGTTGCGCATCACTTCGAGATGCGCGCTGATGCGCTCGAGCACGGTTGCGAGAACGACGGGCGAAACGAGGCCGCGCACCTCTTGCGAAATGCCTGGCAGCGCAAAGTCCGCCGTGTCGAGGACGGTCAGCCTGTCCGTGTAGTTGGGCGCGAAATTCTCCACCCGGTCGGCCAGCGGCCGCAGAGCGTCCTCGCCCTTGAAGAGGATGACGCTGACGCCCTTTTCCACGAGCTCGAGCGTTCCATGGAAAAAGTCCGAGGCATGGACCGGGCGTGTCCGGATCCACTGCATCTCTTCGAGGATGCACATGCCGTAGTAGAATGCCTCGGGCCAGGCGTTTCCGGCGCCTGTGATGATGTGGTAGTCGGAGCCTGCCAGAACACGGGCGAAGGTCTCGGCTTTGTCCTCGTAGCCGCGCTTCACTTCGAGGAGAAGCTCAGGAAGTCGTTCCAGCTCAGCGGCGATCTGGTCGTAGTTCTCGATCTCGCCGCGATGACGCATGATCGACAGCGCGATGAACAGGGACTGCAGGTAGAAGGACTCGCAGGACGTGTCGTCTTCGGCGAAGTTGACGAAGGCATGGTTGCCACCCTTGCCGAGCGGCGTTTCCTCGTGACCCACCAGCGACAGGACTGTCGCGCCGGCCTCCTTAGCCTTTGCCAGCAGAGCCACGCTCTCCTTGGTCGTGCCGGAGAGCGACGGTATGACGACGATCGACTTTTCCGTCAGGTTGACCGAACCGGTAATGAAGAGCTCGGCCGGCAGGTCGATAAACGCCGGAAAACGCGACCTGCGCTGGAGCAACTGGGCGGCCGGCTGCATGAGAATGGCGGCACCGCCGGTCCCGAGGAAGAAGACGTTCTCCGCGCCCTTTTCAAGGCAGGAGACGACGACGTCGTCCAGGCGTTGACGCAGGGCGACGGCGCCCGACTGGATGCGTAGAAATCTCTGTTCGTCAAAATTCAGCATGGTTCTCTCTCGACAGGTGGTGGCGATCGCCGGCTGCCGCCGACAATGTTGTAAGACAACTGACAACATTGTCTGAGAATGTCAAGGGAGATAATCGGCCGGATGCGCCTTCTGCCAGCGAGCTCCCGCAAGGATATAGGGTAGATGAACTGTCCCTTGACCTTCCTGGATTTGTCAGACAAGAAGGATCATATTTTGCCGTCATTTGGAGAGAGGAATTGCCCGAGCCGCTTCGCGACACGCGCACCCTGGTCATACAGCTTCGCGACCGCATCGCCGATCTGATCCGGGAGCAGGGGCTCGCTCCGGGCGACAAGCTTCCGACGGAGGCGCAGCTCACGGAGCGTTTCAGGATCTCCCGCCCGGCGCTGCGGGAGGCATTGAAACTACTGGAGCAGGATGGCGTCATCTATGTCGAGCACGGCCGCGGCCGGTTCGTGTCGGCGATGTCTGCGGTCCATGTCGAAAGGCCGATCACCGTCTTCGAGAGCGTCACCGACATGACGCGCCATTATGGCTATGCGACCGTCAACAAGGTACTCTCGATCGCCGAGGAAATGCCCGACGCGGTCACGGCGGGGCAGTTGCAGCTTGCAAATGGCGAACGCGTCATCCGTCTCGAGCGGCTGCGTCTGCACAAGGACGAGCCGATACTCTATTGTCTCGACTACATCCCGCGCAGCATCATTCCAAACCGCCTTTATGACATCGAATGGGGCGGCTCCCTGCTCGATCTGCTCGAGCAGTACAGACACCGGCCGCGCATGTCCGCTGCTACGGTCACGGCAGTGATGCTTCCTGAGGACGTGGTGGAGCGCAACGATCTGCGGGATTTCGGGCCGGCGCTGCTGATCCGCGAGACCTGTTTCAATGCAAGCGGCGTGCCGGTCGTTTATTCCGTCGACTACCACCGCGGCAGCCATTTTTCCTTCAGCCTCGCGCGGAAGTAGCGGCCCGCGGTCGTACAGCGGTTGCGAAGAGGATGGGGGCGTCCCCTCCGCCCTTGCCGGTCGGCCCGATCAATGCGGCCCCGCGCGGGTCCGGCGCTTGTCCGTCGGTGGGGGCGGCTGGAAATTTCGTGCAGGCGCGGGTCGCCCGACATGGAAACCCTGGACGTGGTCGATCCGGAATTGCCGCATGAGCGCGAGCTGTTCCTCCGTCTCGACACCCTCGACCAGGATCTTGTGCCCGCGGTTTCGCACCAGGCCGATAATGTCCCTGAGCATCGCCTTGCCCTTGGGCGTGTCGCAATCGTGAAGGAACGATCGGTCGATCTTCACCGTATCGAAGTCGATCAGGCGCAGCCATGACAGGCCGGCGAAGCCGGTTCCGAAATCGTCGAGCCATATCCTGATGCCCAGCGTCTTCAAATCGGCGATGCAACGCAGGATATCGGAATGCATCTCCATCTCGAGCCCCTCGGTGATTTCGAAGGCGAGCCTGCTGCCGGCCACGCCGGTATCGCCGAGAATGGCTGCGACCGAAGCCGCGAAGCCTGGCGATCTCAGCTGGATCGGCGAGACGTTCACGCTGACGACGGGCACATGCTCGCTTGCCAGGAGTTCCTGGCACACCACGCCTATCACCCAGCGGCCGAGATCGAGGATGGCCCCGGTCCGCTCGGCAATCGGCACGAAGAGGCTCGGAGGGACGGACGTGCCGTCCAGCATCTTCAGCCGCATCAGGGCCTCGACCGCGTCGACGCGGCCGGTGGCGACGTCACGTATGGGCTGATAGACGAGTGAGACGAGATTCTGGTCGATCGCAATTTTCAGGAGCGCGGCGATGTTCTCGCTCTCGTCGCTGCTTTGCGGGTCGTTCGGATCGAAGAGGCGCGCACAGTTGCGGCCGTTCGCCTTTGCCCCGTAGAGAGCGCGATCCGCCTCATGGATCAGTCTCTCGAGCTTCGAACCGATCTGGTTGCGGGTGAAACCCGCGCCGACGCTCACCGTCACGATCGACATGCCGTCGCGGCGCTGTTCGTGCGGCAGCGCGAGGGTCTCGACGCTGTGCCGTACGGCTTCCGCCAGATCGGCCGCCTGCTCCCGCGTCTTCAGCCGTGCCAGCACGATGAATTCCTCGCCGCCATAACGGCCGATCGACCCATCGTAGGGCGCGATCGACTCCTTCAGCGCATTGGCAACCAGAACGAGGCAGCGATCGCCTTCCTGATGGCCGTAAAAGTCGTTGTACCTCTTGAAGAAATCGACGTCGATAAGGATTGCCGCAAAGCTCTTCCCGCCTCTTTGCCAGTCGCTCCAATAGTCCCGGAGCTTCTGGTCGACCGCGCGGCGGTTGTCGAGGCCCGTGAGCGAATCGGTATGCGACAGCCGAAGCAGCGCTTTTCCGCGATCGGAGGCCTCCTTCTGCTGGATCTTCGCCTCGAAGGCATTGAGAAAGACCTTGTAGCGCTCCCGGTTGAGCTTCCAGTTCACATAGGACGTGAAGACGAAGCACGAGACGTAGAAGGTTCCGAAGGCGACCTGATAGGATACGCTTTTCGGTATATAGAATGCCAAGGCAAGAAAGAACGTGGCGAGGACGATTCCTGAGGTTACGACCGACAGGCGAAAGTGAAAACTGAAGAATAGATTGGCGCCCATCATGAATATCGCGCCAAAGATCATATAATAGGAGATACTCTCGGCCTGGCTGGTCATCAGCGACGGGAACAGCCAACCCCAATAACCCGCCACGAGTGCGCCTGCGCAGGTGAGATCGAACCACTTCGTCTCGGCACCCAGCCGAAACAACACCTCGATGGCGGCAATCGCCGTAGCGCCCACCGCAAGGCGCGCCAGGATCGCATAAAACGCGACGTCGGGAACGAGCAGGATATCCGTGGCCGCAAACAGCAGATAGACGGCCACGGCCACCCAGAGGCCCTGGCGGCTTGCCGCCCGGCGCGCGACGTCGCCTTCTCTCCGATAGAGCGTTTGAAGCTCTACAGATTGCAGTCTGGGCGGCTGCGCCTGCAGATCGATCTCAATTCCCTCGGCCAACGTGTGCCTCATGCACCGGTCCCAATCGCTTTGCGCCGCCCGCCGCGAGGCTGAAACTCCTTGCGGCGATCGACGCGTCCTGGATCACGATGATTTAGATCGGTTCGACCTGAAACCATGAGCGTAATCGATTCCAAAAAGTTGAGACGCGGGGTGCGGGCGGAAAACCGCACACACTTTTCCTTTTCCGGCTCTTGTCGCTTCACGCCCCATCCAATCCCAACAAGCACCCTACGAAGACAGTCAGGAACGTCCGGCACAATAGTCGAGGCAAATTAAGTTTTGCTGAATTGTCAAAGATCAGAAGAGCACTCAATAGTGTATTGAAACAATCCAATACCTGTTTTTATTAACCATATTATTCGAAAACTTGGAACCCGGCTGGCGCGGTGCCGGGTCCTGGGCATAATGTTAACAAACAGTTAACGGATGAGTAACGCGTGAGCCAATTTCAGATCGTACTAGACGGCGAGAGCCTCATTACGCCCGCCGCCATCGCAACCGAATTCAATTCCCAGAGAATCGAGTTTTACGAAGAACAGCTGGCGACAGCAAAGGCCGAGATTGCGCTGATTCTGAACATCGCGCAGCAACAGTTTGGACAGCGGCGAGACCCTGCGGAGATAATACATCGGATTGCCGGGTCTCTTCATGATGTGCGCAACAAATATCAGCCGAGTGTCTGGCAGGAGCTGATACCACTGATCCAGAATCACGCGGTGTCGGACTTCTTCCTGCAGGACCCGTTTACGCGCTGGTCGTTCGAAAAGCCCCGGGGTTATTCCGGCGATGCCCAGTTGCTCGACTTCATCTATGGACATCCGAGCATTGCCGGGGATGTGGCAAGGGCCACGCCGCTCGGGCGAGCGCTCTACGATTACACCAAGGACGCCTCATCTTCGGTGGCCGTGCGGGAGCGGCGCGACCTGCTGACGCGCCATGTCGACGAGATCGCGGCGACACGGGGAGGGGAGGCCGAGATCCTGACGATCGCCGCCGGGCACCTGCGTGAGGCCAACCGCTCGGCAGCCTTGCGGGAGGGGAGCCTGAAACGGTGGGTCGCCCTCGATCAGGATCCGCTGAGCGTCGGTTCGATCGCGCGCGACTTCATGGGAACTCGCATCGAGGCAGTCGACGGGTCGGTCAAAAGTCTTCTCACCAGGTCACAGGAGCTCGGCCAGTTCGATTTCATCTATGCCGCCGGGCTTTACGACTACCTGACCGAAAAGGTGGCGGTGAAGCTCACCCGGAGATGCCTGGAAATGCTGAAGCCCAACGGGGTCTTCCTTTTTGCCAATTTCGCGCGCGACATCCATGTCGACGGCTACATGGAAACCTTCATGAACTGGGCGCTGCTGCTTCGATCGGAGTTCGACATGTGGCAGATCATTCATGCCAGCGCCGACAGGGAAGCCATCGAAGCGCGCGTGCAGTTCGGTGCGAACCGTAACGTCGTCTACGGGATCATTCAGAAGCGTTCGTAAAACAGAGCGGGATGCGGAAAACTGTGTGCGGTTTCCGCCCGCATCCCGCTCCAACCTGTTGGTTTCGGATCAACATGATCGAGATGCCACAGCGACGGGCGCGCCCCGGCAGCACGCGCCGCTGTGGCGGGATGCAGACAGAAACCGGTTTCAGTGCTTCAATTTCGAGGCCTTCCAGCCATATGTCGACGGTTTCGCATGCAGATGGGCGGATGAGCCCGCGGGCAGCAGAGGTGTCAGGAGCGGCTGCGCAGCTGCCGTCAACCGAATCGCATCCTCCTGCGCCTGCGTCTCCTGCTCCGGCTCGGGCTCCTGCTCCTGCTCCTCATCCTGCTCCTCCATGCCGGCGACACCCCTCAGGCGGGTCAGGATCTCCTGTGCCCTCGTCTTGCAGAGCACGTGGTTCGCGTCATCGGATACGATGTCGTGGAAGCTCTGGAAGGTGGCGACAGCGGCATCCCTTTGGCCCGAAGCCAAGCGCGCGACCGCGAGTTTGTAGCGCAGGATGCCTCGATGCGGGTAGCGGGCAAGCAGCTCTTGAAACGTCTTGCCCGCCTTGCGGTAGAATGCCTGCGCCATTTGCGTGTCGCCGAGCCAATGGAGAACGTCGTCCGCGTTCGGCACTGCCGGCAGCAAAGTGCGATAAAGATGCTCCGCCTCCCCATATTCGCCCACGTCGCTCAAGAGATGCGCAAGGCGACAGCGCGCCTCGATATGTCCCGGAACGGTGCGGATCAACTGCCGATAGCCCGCTTCGGCTCCGTCGAAGTCGCCAAAGGCGTGCAGCGCCACCGCCCGCTCCAAGACGATGCCCAGGCTGCGGCGATTGAGGCAGTCGCGCAGGTTCCTGCCCGTGAGGGTTCTGAGAAGCATACTGCGGAGGCGACGCCCGCAGGCGTCGATCCTCTCTCCCTCGTCGGCGGGGTCGACGCGCGCAAACTCCCCTTCGGGAAAGGCATCGAGCAACCGTTCGAGCCGCGCCGAGGCCGCGCCGCAGCGGTCGAACCGGATGCTTGTCCAGTTTTCGGACGCGAGGATGCCGGCGAATGCGTCCGCCGCCTCGCTTTCAAGGCCAGGTGCGCAGAGAAAGCCGGTGCGTCCGGTTCCGTGATTGCCGATCATCAGAATTTCGTCGACGAAGAGACCCGTGTCCTCGTCCTGAGAGGTCGCCAGCTCGAGCGGCAGGAACGCGTCGTACCGTTTTCCGGCGGCGCGGTGTTTCCAGGCCAGAATGAGCCACCTCTCGCGGTGCGGAAGGTATTCCTGCAGCCAGGGCCAGGAGAGAAAAGCGTGCGCTTCCGGATCTGAGCGATATATCTTGTTCCAGTTTCTATGATTTTTTTTAAATTCTTCGATGCAGTCGATAACGTGGACTGTCATTGTCGTCTCTTTGCGGCAATATACTCGATACGCGCCAAAATCGTTACGTTAGTGAATAATTGAATACAATAATGCTTCTGTTCAGTATACACCGTCCAACTGCGCAGGACAACTACCGAGTGCCGGTATTCGGCTGCTCCCCTATATCGAGCGCTCGTCGAAGTTCGGTCTCGATCGAATGAACGTCCAAAGACGTCTGCTGATATCGGTGATCTCGCGAACCGCATTGTCGAGACGCGCCAACTCGCGGGCATCGAGCTGCTCGACCTTGCCGTAGCGCACGTCCTTCTCGCCTTCGACGAGCCGCATCAACTGCGTGCTCGAAATCTCGCCCTGCTCGTCGACGGAGTAGATGCAATGATTGTACTTGTTGCGCATCTTCGATTGCTGCTTCAGCCGCACGGTAATGGCGAGCACCTCGTCGCGAGTCGCCGCCGGGATCCGCGGCAGCTTCGCCAGGCGCTCTGTCAGATCGATTCGGGCGCGCGTCGTATTCAGCGTCAGGAAAACGACGATGGCCGCGTCCTTTTCCACCCCCAGGAGGTGGGCGATCACGTAGATGAGCAGGCTTTCGGTGTTGGTCCACACGTAGTTCAGGCGACCAACGAGCAAAAGCACATCCTGTGCAGCCGCCATGGCGATCTCCAAGCGGTCCCGAGAATGATGCGCCGGAACCGGATTTGCGCACTTGCATATTCCGCCGATCGAAACCGGCTTCCATAGACGTCCTGCATTCAGGTCTCCTTGAACGCGCGCGACATGCTGTCTGTGATGGGCTTCGTCAGATACTCAAAGAAGGTGCGCTCCGATGTGGTGATCAACACTTCGGCCGGCATTCCGGGCACGGGGTGAAAGCCGTGGATGCGTCCGATCTCGCTCGCCGGCACTTCGACGCGCACGATATAGACGTCGCGCTGCTGGCCGCCGGCTACTTCCTCCTCGATCGAATCCGCCGAGACGTAGAAGACCTTGCCTTTCAGCACCGGCGTCGTGCGGCGGTTGAGTGCCGAAAGCCGGATCGTGGCATCTTCGCCGACCTTGAGCTGATCGATGGCGGTGCGCAGCAGCTGTGCCTCGATGATCAGCGGTACATTGGCCGGCAGGATCTCCATGATCGGCTTTCCGCTTGCGATGACGCCACCGGCCGTGTGGAAATAGCTGCGTACGACGGTGCCGTCGACAGGCGAACGGATGGTGGCGCGGCCGAGCACTTCGGACGCCTCCCGAACCTGCTCGCGTACGCTGTCGAGATCGGCCTCGGCCGCTTCGAGGCCGTCGAGCGCCGCCTGTTTGTTGGTATTGACGGCGATGACCGCCTCCTGTCGGTAGCGGTCTATCTGCGTGTAGCTCTCCTTGACCTCGGATTCGAGCCGGCCGATCTCGCCGATCGCATCGGCGATCGCGCGGTCCAACGCCATGAGTTCCGGGCGCCGGATCAGGCCCTTGTCGGCGAGCTTGCTCTTGGCCTCCCGCTCCTGGTTGAGAATCTCCAACTGCCGATTGAACGATGCCTGCTGCAGAGCGTATCCCCTGGCCCGGAATTCAAGCGAACGAATGTTCTGGTCGATCAGGTTCAGCTGGTCGCGCAGCTTGATCTTCTTGCTCTGGAAATTGACGTTCTGGCTTTCCATGATGGCGCGAATGTCGGGATCGTCGGCCTGCCGGGCGACGATTTCGGGTACGCTGAAGGCATCTTCGCCCACCGCCTCCGCCCTCAACCGCCCGACGACTGCCTCCAGGCGGAGGCGCTTGAGGTTGAGCATACGGGCGTTGGCCCGGGCGACCGTCTGATCGAGCTTCACGAGAATGTCGCCGGCCTTGACCTTGTCGCCCTCGGCGATCAGCAGTTCCTCGATGATGCCGCCCTCCAGATGCTGGACGATCTTGTTGTTGCCGTTGGCGACGAAGCTTCCCTGGGCGATGATTGCCGCGGCAAGCGGTGCCGCGAAAGCCCAGTAGCCGAAACCGCCGAAGGAGATCGCGATCAGCGCCAGGCCAACCAGACTGTGGAGCCGGATCGAACGGGGGACCTCGGCATACCACTCCGTCGGATTTCGAGGTTCGGTGCTCCGCCTGTCGCTTTGCATCGTCAATCTCCGTGAATGCGGGATTGCCCGCGGTCGCCTTCGGCCTTTGCGCCAAGCGCGGCGAGCACCTCGTTTCGGGCGCCGAACATCGCCACCGTTCCTTCGTGCAGCACCATGATCTTGTCGACACATTGCAGGAGAGCAGGGCGCTGCGTGATGGTGACGGTGGTGATGCCCTCCTTCCTCGCATGCACCAGCGCGCGGGCAAGTGCGGCCTCGCCATTGCTGTCGAGGTTCGAATTCGGCTCGTCGAGGACGACGAATTTCGGATTGCCGAAGAAGGCGCGCGCCAGAGCTATGCGCTGTTTCTGACCGCCCGACAGAGGGGCGCCGTCAGCGGCGACCACGGTCTCGTAGCCTTGCGGAAAGGTTGCGATCAGTTCGTGCACGTCGGCGAGCACCGCCGCCTCATAAACCATGCTGTCGTCCACATCCTCACGCATGCGGCAGATATTTGCCTTGATCGTTCCCGGAAAGAGCTGAACGTCCTGGGGAAGGTAGCCGATGCTTTCGCCGAATTGGCGCTGATCCCAGTTGCGCAGATCCATGAGATCGAGACGAACACTGCCGGATGTGGGCAGAATCGAGCCGACCAGCATCTTGGCGAGGGTGGTCTTGCCGGAGCCGGAATTGCCGATGACCGCAAGCGATTCCCCCTTTGCTAGCGAAAAGGAGATGCCGTTCAGGATCACGCGCTTCTGCGGCGGCGGTACGAAGAGGATGCGCTCGACGTCGAGCCTGCCTTCCGGCTTCGGCAGACGCAGCCGCGGGAAGTTCAAGGGCGAGGTGAGCAAGAGCTGCCTGATTCGCTGATAGGCGGCGCGGGAGTGGTTGAGCTGGTTCCAGCCCTCGATGGCTCCTTCGACGGGCGCGAGCGCACGCCCGGCAATGATCGAAGCGGCGATCACCATGCCGCCGGTCAGTTGCCCTTCCATCGCCAGATGCGCTCCCCAGCCGAGAAGCGCCACCTGGGTGAACATCCGCACGGCCCTGGATGCGCCGGTGAAGATTATGTTGCGGTCCTGAGCGTAGACCTGCGCCTTGAGCGAGGCCGCCGTCTCCTGGCCCCACATTCTCACCGCTTCCGGAATCATCGCCAGCGCATTGATGATCTGGGCGTTGCGCGCCATCGAATCGAGATGGAAATTGGCCCGGCCGAGCGAGGCATTGGCTTCGCTGAATGGTTTTGTCGTCGCCTTCTGATTGAGATAGGCGATGACGATCAGAACCGTACAGCACAGGATGACGATCATGCCAAGTTGTGGCTGTATGAGGTAGACCACGATCACGAAGAGCGGTGTCAGCGGAGCGTCGAGGAAAGCCGTAAGCGTGCCGGAGGTGATGAAGGCGCGAAGCTGCTGCAGGTCGCCCAATATCTGGTAGTCCCGGCCGCTTCCGTGCAGCGAGGCCCGGGCTGCTGCACTGAGGATCGGTGTGCCGAGCTGGACCTCGATTTCGACGGCGGTGCGCATCAGGATGAAACGGCGGATCGCGTCGAGAATGACCTGAAGCGCCACGGCGCCGAGCACGGCGACCGTCAGCATGACCAGCGTGTCCTGCGAGCGGCTCGTCAGGACCCGGTCGGAGATCTGGAACAAATAGATCGGGATGGCCAGGACGAGGACGTTGATGGCCAGGGTGAAAGCGATGACGATCAGCATGTTGCGCCGGACAGCGGCCATGCCGTTGTGCAGGCTGGCGGCGAAGTTCGCCGGTCCCATGCGCTTGTGAAGCGTGCTCCTGCCGCCGCCGTCTTCGCTCGCTTTCCCTTCACCTGTTGCGCTGCGTTCAACCGGGCGAAGGTCGTCTTGCTTCATCGGGCCCGGGTGATTTTCGATCGTTCGCGGCAGCCCCGGGGCCTGTCGTCTTTCCACCTTGGGAACGTCGCCCTCGTCGCGGCACGCATCGGCCGATGCCGATGCTTGCTTTTGCTCCGAGAACCTTGCCGCGTCTGCCTTTCCGTTCGGCCCTGGCGGCCTTTCGAAGGGTGCCACAGCCTCGGCTTCGGCTATCTCGGGCAGCTCCAGCCGTGCGACATCCCGGCGCTGCGGCTTGCCTCGCCCGGCATACCACTTCGACATGTCGTTCATGCTCGCTCCCCTGCGCTTGGCCCTTGAAGTCGTTTCGGTCAGGACCGTCCAACGGATCTCCGTTCGAAGCTGTGCAACCCTAAGAGCTCGAAGCGGATCGGCTTCAAGCCAGTATCGTATGCATGACGTCGCTCCACTGGCTGCCGGACAGGTCGGTGCCGTGATCGCCGTCCATGTCTCCGCCCTGCGGCGCCGTATCCTCGCCGATAAAGGCGATGAGTTCGGTCGTCAGACCGTCACTGTCCCGCTGAAGGTCCGGCATTCCGTCGACTATTCCCGATTGGATGAGCACTGCGTCGGAATAGGTCTCGCCGCCGACATAGGTCGTCCCGCCGGAGTCGATGATCTCTGCGACGTTGAAGACGCCATTGTTTCCCGTATGCACCGCGACCGAGGCCTCCGGTCCGTCTTCGAGCAACTTGCCCGCGGCAAACGAGACGGCGTCGGCGTCGCCGAGAATGCTGACCTGTTGGACGATCGTGACGTCATAGAGATTGCCGGTGATGAACAGGATGTGCAGGTCGGCATAGCCTTCGAAAGCATTGTCGCGCAGGAGTTCGTCCGGCAATGTGCCGTCGCCCTCGTGCATCTGGTCGGCGGCCTCATGAAAGTAGTCCGGCATCGCCTCGAAGCGGACGCCGGAGCTCACGTTTCCGATCGAGGCCATGTTCCAGACGAGATTGCCGCCCGTGTCCAGCGCGATGCCTTTGCCGGCGGATACGCCCGCGATGTCGTCATTGTCGTAGAGGATGGAGATCTGGCTGATGACGTCGAGATCGATCAGCCGGCCGCCGACGAGGATCAGATCGTAATGCTCGGTAATGCCGAGAAACGATGCGACGTTCACTGCCGTGTTGCCGCCGCTGAGCACGGTCGTCTCCGCACCCGTCCTGGTGACGGTCAGGCTGTCATTGTCGCTGGCGAAGTTGTACTGCTCGACCCAATGGACGATGGAAAGATCGCCTTCGACGACGTTCACGCGCCAGCTTGTCGGGAATGTCGAAGATTCGGCCGGAATCTCCGCTTCGGGCAGGCATGCCCCGGTTTCTCCGCCACCGAAGCTTGCTATGTTCAGTGCGACGGTCGTGGTCATCGTCGCGCATGTGCCGGAGATCGCGCCGTCGAGCGTGTCCCTGTCGGCATAGACGTAGGATTGCGAGATGACATCGATTTGGTGGTAGTCACCCATCACGGCGGTCACGGGCGGGGCCTCGACTGCGCCGACAACGCTGGCAACATTGGCGACGACATTGACTCCCGCATGGATGTCGAGGTCGCCGTTCTGGAGCGGCTCGTCGAGGGGCGTCCCGGCGGGGTGAGCAGTGTGCTCTCGCCCCGGAAGGTTGTCGCGCAGTTCCGGCGCGGCGTCGGCGCGGGTGCCGTTGACATAGGTGCCCTCGATGCGTTCTGCGACGAGAACGGCATCGCCCGCCTCGTTCTTCACCAATTCGTCCGGAGAGGCGGATTGCGGAAGGTTCTCCGGTCCGCCTGTCGCGGGCGCGGTCGGAACGGCCTGTTGGCTGGCGTCCGCCATGGAGGCAAGTGCTTCAAGGTTCGCAGCCACTGCGGCGAAAGAGGCGGGCGCATCGGCGGCGCCGATCTGCGCGAAGGGCGAGGCTTCAAGGGCTTCCGCGAGAAAGCCTTCGAGCGTCTGGTCCACATGCGTCAGGTTGCGCGGCTCCGCAAGCATGCCGGTCAGGTTCACGACATCGTCGTCATGAAGGGTGCTTGCCTGATAGATATGGCTGAAGCCCGCGTCGGGACCCGCAGGAGGCATCGTATCCGACGCTTCGGGGCCGTTGCCGGAAATGCCGTGGTTCTCCGTGGACCGGACATCCACCTGTCCGGCTTGCGCCGCGGCGGCCGGTTGGTCGAGGTGATGCCGTGACGGGGCGGCATGATCGGCGGAGTCGAGCCGGGCGATGTCGTAAGCCCGGAGTTCGTAGGAGATCTCGGGGTCGTAGCTTTTCAACGCGAAGTCAGACCGGAAATCAGGCGACTGCACGTAGTCGGAGTCCTCCTTTTGCGCAGTCTTCGGGGTTTCATATCCCTGCAGGTATTCAAATCTTATACGCGCGTCATCGATCGCCGTGTTGAACAGCCCTATGAAATGCGCAACGATCTCGTTGATCTTCTCCGAATGCATCGTCCAATCCTTCCCCTTTCCGCAGCAAAGGGTGCCTTAAACCTCATTTTTTCTTCAAGCGGATACGATTGAAGGAAACGTGCTGGCGTTCGCCCGCGGTCGATATCCAGCACGGCCGGTGCATCCCGTCGTTCATTCGAGGTCGCTATCCGACCCCGCCGGGGTCACGCCCGGATCGCCAACGGTGGTGCTGACGTCGGCGTTGCTGAGAAGGTTCGCGCCCTGGACGATTTCGTGGTGGAAGTCCGGACTTGCCGGGCCTGGCGGCGTCGCCGTCGAGGGGTGGGATGCACCCTCGTCGCTCTTGAGATCCCAACCGTCCGTGGTGAGGCCGTCGCCACCAGGTTCTCCGCTGCCTGTGCGGGGATCGGTATTGCCGCTCTTGCCGACGTCATAAGCGCGGTCCTGATCGGCCAGGCTATTGGCCTGGGCCAGGCTGAACCCGGCTTCGTAGATGCTGGCGCCGTTGCCCAGAACATTGTCGACATTCAGGGAAAAGGAAAAGCCGTCGCCGAGGGAGAAGGCAAAGTCACCCCCGGCGGTCTCGGTGAGACTGGTGCTGCCACCGGCAACCGACCTGCTGGACGTGTTCATCGCTACGCCATCGGCAAGCGCACCCGTCTTCAGCTCGTCATCGGCACTGAAGTTGTCGTGGAGCCCAAGATTCTTCTGTGAGGAATCGGGCATAAGCACTTCCTCATAAGAGGGGGAGCCAGCACCGAAACCCTTCATCTTTTATAGGATTCTTGAGGCGCTGGCTCTTTTGGCGGTTTAGCGGAAATGAATGTTCCGTCTCTGCTTGCAATGTCATTTCAGCGCGATACTAAGCGCCTAAATTCCTACGTATGGTAACGAATAGTCATAATATTTGTGATATAAACGTAAGTATCTATATTTCCGATCTTCTACGAGAAACAATGATCGAAGACGCACAGAATGTTGGTGCGACCATTGGAGTGTGATCTGGAACGCAGTCGAGTGAAAGCTACCTATTGTGGTTATGAGACTCGGCACCGGCCCCTCTCGGATTTGTCGCTCATTATTCGCTGCGCGGCGACCGACGCACTCGTCTCGAGTGCAGCTCGCGATCGACTCGCCATGCCTGCGCATGTACCTCGATCGAGGCGCTCAGATAAAGGACTGAAAACACTCGACAATCGCGATCTCAAATGTGCAGTTCGTTTGCCCCGGCACGCTTGGATTGCTGAGCGAAGGCCGGCTGCAGGGTTCCTTGGCGGAAAGTGCGTCGGACATCTGCCTCAGCACGCGATCGACCGAATTGGCCGCGCCCGCATTACCTTCGTGATAACCCGATGTGAGTATCGACCTCGTCAGACGGAGTGGCGAATGGTTGTCCGAGTTACTACGAAGACCATCCGGGTCTGACGAGGCGCAGGGTGCGGTGCACCCCTCAAAAGCGAGGGTAGGGCGAAAGGCGCGAGGTGGCGTCGCCGATCCGGCACGAATTTCGCGGATTCGCCCAAAATTGGTTCGTTCTTGAACGATTTAGACAGGATTGTGGCCGCCACCTAATCCTTTTGGGCGGTTTTACATCCCCCATATTTACGATACATTAGCCAATATAAATTCTTTTTTTCGAGAAATTTTTTTAATCCAAGCAATTTTCACAACGCGGGCCTTTCTCCACCATGGGTAAAAAACCCGTAAAAACCAAGGGGAAGTCCGAGGAGGGGATAATGTATCGTGCGAGTTCGGGGTTGGGCGGGTTCGAAGACAGCAAAAGTGTTTTACCGAAAAAAAGCAAAATAGTCATGCTAGCCAGGACGGACCTCTTCGCCGAGTGTCTGACCCAGGCGATCGGCGCACGCTTTCAGGACCAGGAAGTGGTGCGGCTTTCGGACGCCGACAGCCTTCTGGACG
Organism: Sinorhizobium sp. P24N7; assembly: GCF_042436655.1. Classification (NCBI taxonomy): domain Bacteria; kingdom Pseudomonadati; phylum Pseudomonadota; class Alphaproteobacteria; order Hyphomicrobiales; family Rhizobiaceae; genus Sinorhizobium; species Sinorhizobium sp. P24N7. The sequence goes on from NZ_JBHMIW010000004.1 coordinate 39,465, forward strand.
GCAACCTCGTAGGTGTGACGCTGGTCATGCTCTACCGCGTGCCCATGGCGAACTTTCCATCGATCATCAGGATGATTCATGAGTTCCACCCGAAAGCGGCCGTCGGTCTGCTGGTCGAAAACGCGGAAGGGATCGACGCGTCGGTTTCGCATCTGGTCGAGGAGGGGATGATCCACGGCGTGTTGCCCCTGAATCTCCACCTCGACGTTTGCCTTACCGCCATCGACCTCCTGATGAAGGGCGGCGAACATTTTCCCGCCGCACTGCTCAGGCGCCTTGCGCCGAAGAATCCCGGAGAGCGGGACCTCGCCACCCCGAACGAGACGGCTTCTGAAAGTGTCGATCCGGAGCGCGGGAAAGGATTTGGCGGCCAGGTCGTCCTCACGACACGCGAAATCCAGATTCTCGATCTCATCTGCATGGGCACGCAGAACAAGATCATCGCAGATCGCCTCGGACTGTCCGAAAACACCGTCAAGGTGCATGTGCGCAACATCTACAAGAAGATGAACGTGCGCAATCGCACCGAGGCGGCCTCCCGCTATTTCAGAAACGACGGAGGCGTGGGCCCTTCCCGCACGCCGTCGCCGACGCGCTGGCGCAACTGACCGTCAGAGCCTTGAGCAGTCCAAGGTGCTAACAGCGACCTTTGCGCGTCTGATAAGACGCGCGGCGCTGTAGGGAACTTCTCTGTGCTTGTCATAGGGATGAGAGCAGCGCCACGTCTGCGGCGCGGAAAGCGTTCTTTCAGCCCAAGGACTTGGCCTGGCTGGATTCCTGTGACAAGCACAGGAATGAGGGACCCGGGATGTGCGGCCACTACATCGAAGCGAAGCGGGACATACACGGGCGTGACACGCGACCTTCCGCCTCGCTATCTTCACGGTTTATGAAGCGCGGCGAGGGGCTGCACCCTCTCGACCCTCATCCCTGTGCTCGTCACAGGGATCCAGCAGCGCCGCGTCCGCGGCGCGGGAAGCGTTCTTTCAGCCCAAGGACTTGGTCTGGTTGGATTCCTGTGACGAGCACAGGAATCCGGAAATCAGGCAAGCGGCGGCGGGTGGCCCGAATCTCAATAGGCCTTGACGCGCGGGCTGCCGCGCGGCGTCTCTGCGGCGCAGCCGCTATTCCGCGGCCTCGTGGCCAAGGGCGCCGCGCCGGATCTGGTCGGCTTCGATCGATTCGAACAACGCGCGGAAATTGCCCTCGCCGAAGCCCTCGTCGCCCTTGCGCTGGATGAATTCGAAGAAGATCGGACCGATCACCGTTCGCGAGAAGATCTGCAGCAGGATCTTCGTCATGCCGCCGTTCACCACGCCCTCGCCATCGATCAGGATGCCGTGTGTCTTCATCCGGTCGATCGGCTCGTCGTGTCCGTGAACACGCTGATGGGACATTTCATAATAGGTTTCCGGCGGCCCCGGCATGAACTTCAGACCGTTTGCGGCGAGCTTGTCGGTCGCATCGTAGATCGCCTCGGTACCGACGGCGATGTGCTGGATGCCTTCGCCCTTGTACTTCTTCAGATATTCTTCGATCTGGCTCGTGTCGTCCTTCGATTCGTTCAGGGGAATGCGGATCTTGCCGCAGGGCGAGGTAATCGCCCGACTGACGAGGCCGGTGATGCGGCCATCGATGTCGAAGAAATGGATTTGCTTGAAATTGAACAGTTCGCGGTAGAAGGCCCACCACTTGTCCATGTTGCCGCGATAGACGTTGTGGGTCAGGTGGTCGAGATAGTAGAAGCCGACTCCGGCCGGCTTCGGATCACGCTCGCTCAGCCATTCGAACTCGGCGTCGTAGGCTGATCCCTTTTCGCCGTAGGTTTCCACGAAATAGAGAAGCGAGCCGCCGATGCCGACGATCGCCGGCACGTCCAGGCACTTGTCGCTGCCGGTATAGGCTTCGGCGCCCTTGGCAACGGCATGTTCGAAGGCATGCTTCGCGTCGACGACGCGCCAGGCCATCGACGGGGCGCAGGGCCCGTGCTCGCCAACGAAGCGCACGGCATGCGATCCGGCCTCCGCGTTCAGGACATAGTTGATATCGCCCTGCCGCCAGACGGTGATGTCCTTGGTCTTGTGCCTGGCGACCGGCGAATAGCCCATGCGGCCGAAGAGCTCCGCAAGCTTCTCCGGCTCCGGGTGGGCGAACTCCACAAACTCGAAACCGTCCGTCCCGGCGGGGTTTTCCGCCGAAATCGCCGGCGGCGGTGCGTCATGGGGGAACGGGCCCATCGTCAGTCTCCTCTTATCCTCCAAACTCTGCTGGATTATGGCGCAGTTCCGATGCATGGTGCTTGTATTCTTGCGCGATTCGCGAAGATCGGCGCATGAATTGTGCAGAGAATGGTTCGAGGGTGCATGAATGGAGCTGCTTGACGGATTCGACCTCAAGATCCTGAGTGAACTGCAGCGCGACGGTCATCTGACCAACAATGAATTGTCCGAGCGCGTCGCGCTGTCTCCTTCGCAATGTTCGCGCCGGCGTACGCGCCTGGAGGCGGAAGGGTTCATCACCGGCTATCAGGCGCAGATCGACCGTCAGAAGCTGGGGCTTGATCTGATGGTGGTGATTTCGGTCACGCTGGCCACGCATAATCGCGACAATGCCAAGCGTTTCGCCAACCTCGTCTCGGCTCTGCCGGAAGTGCTGGAGGCCTATGCGCTGACCGGTGAAATGGACTACCACCTGCGCGTCGTGACGCCGGATCTTGCCGGGCTCTCCCGCTTCGTCAACGAGGTCCTCCTGCCGCATGACAGCGTGCAGCACGTCAAGACATCGATCGTGCTGGAGACGCTCAAGAGTTTCGAGGGTCTGCCGATACCGGCGCGGATGAAGGGGTAGGCGGCAGCGCTAGGGAAGGGCCTCGCTAGAGATTATTCATCGCCCGTTCCACGGCGCCCAGGCCCTGCGAAAGCGCCTCCATATTCTCTGCTCCAAGCACGGAATGCAGCTCCGTTTGATAGTCGCTCGCAAGCTCCGTCAGCTCCCTAAAGGCCTGCCGGCCCGCCGGCGTCAGCGCCAGATGCTCGAAACGGCGGTCTCGTCCGTCCTGCTCGCGCTTCAACCAGCGGCGCTGCTCGAGGCTGAAGACCGCGCGGCTTACTTTCGTCTTGTGCATGGCGGAGTGCGCGCCGATTTCGGTTGCCGTCATGCTGCGGCGGGAGCTGCCGAGTGCCGCAAGCGTTCGCCATTCCGGCCGCGTCAGCTGGTAACGCGCTTTGTATTGTGCGGCAAAGCGCAAGGCGACGAATTCCGCCGCCCGGTTCAGCCGATAGGGCAGGAAGTTCTCCAGTTCGAACCGCTCTTCGGCCATGGCCTTCCTTCCTTGATAGTTACAAAATCGATAGTTACGATTGTAACTAATATAGCGAAGAGAAGAGGAGGCTCAAGCCATGTTGGAGAAGGCGGAAAAACAGCGGCGAGTAGGTTCGGGTCAGCAGCGCACAGCCGGCTATATGCCTGGATTCGGCAACGACTTCGAGACGGAAAGCCTGCCCGGGGCGCTCCCGCAGGGGCAGAACAGCCCGCAAAAATGCAATTACGGCCTTTATGCCGAACAGCTGTCCGGCTCACCCTTTACGGCACCGCGCGGCACCAACGAGCGCTCCTGGCTCTACCGCATCCGACCGAGCGTCCGCCACACCGGGCGCTTCCGCAAGATCGACTATCCGCATTGGAAGACGGCGCCGCATGTGGGCGAGCATTCCCTGGCGCTCGGGCAGTTGCGCTGGAGTCCTTTGCCGGCGCCCTCGGAGAGCCTGACCTTTCTTCAAGGCATCCGCACCATGACGACGGCGGGCGACGCGCTGACGCAAGCCGGCATGGCTGCGCATGCCTATGCCTTCAATGCCGACATGGTGGACGACTACTTTTTCAACGCCGACGGCGAGCTGCTGATCGTTCCGGAAACGGGCGCGATCCAGGTTTTCACCGAACTCGGCAGGATGGAGGTCGAGCCGTCGGAAATCTGCCTCGTACCGCGCGGCATGATGTTCAAGGTCACGCGCCTCGGAGAGGAGAAGGTCTGGCGCGGGTACATCTGCGAGAATTACGGCGCGAAGTTCACGCTCCCGGATCGCGGCCCGATCGGCGCCAATTGCCTCGCCAATCCGCGCGACTTCAAGACGCCGGTCGCCGCTTATGAGGACAAGGAAACGCCCTGCCGGGTCCAGGTGAAGTGGTGCGGCTCCTTCCATATGGTCGAGATCGGCCATTCGCCGCTCGACGTCGTCGCCTGGCACGGCAATTACGCGCCCTACAAATACGACCTCAAGACCTTCTCGCCGGTCGGCGCGATCCTGTTCGACCATCCCGATCCGTCCATCTTCACGGTGTTGACGGCCCCTTCCGGAGAGGAGGGGACGGCCAATGTAGACTTCGTCCTATTCCCGCCCCGCTGGCTGGTCGCCGAGCATACGTTCCGCCCGCCCTGGTATCACCGCAACATCATGAGCGAGTTCATGGGGCTGATCTACGGGCGCTACGACGCCAAGGAGGAAGGATTCGTTCCGGGCGGCATGAGCCTGCACAACATGATGCTGGCGCACGGACCGGACTTCTCCGGCTTCGAGAAGGCGTCGAACGGCGAGCTGAAGCCGGTGAAGCTCGACAACACCATGGCATTCATGTTCGAGACCCGCTTCCCCCAGCAGCTGACGACGTTTGCGGCAGAGCTCGAGACGCTGCAGGACGACTACATGGATTGCTGGTCCGGCCTCGAACGGAAATTCGACGGCACGCCGGGAATCAAGTGACTTCCGCCGCCGAACCGTGACATGCTGCAATATCCGCGCCGCCCCGGCGAGAATCAACAACGCATCGGGAACACCACTCCATGAAACTCGCAACGCTGAAAGATTCCACCCGCGACGGCAAGCTCGTCGTGGTCTCGAAAGACCTGACCCGCTGCTCGGAGGTCGGTCATATCGCCCGCACGCTGCAGGCGGCGCTTGACGACTGGGCGCATGCGGGTCCGCGGCTGGAGCGCGTCGCCGAGGGGATCGAGACCGGGGCGCAGCCGACCATGCGATTCCATGAGCACGACGCAGCCTCGCCGCTGCCGCGCGCCTTTCAGTGGGCGGACGGTTCGGCCTATGTCAATCATGTCGAGCTCGTCCGAAAGGCGCGCAATGCCGAGATGCCGGCAAGTTTCTGGACCGATCCGCTGATCTATCAGGGCGGTTCCGACAGTTTCCTCGGCCCACGCGATCCGATCCTTATGGCCGACGATGCCTGGGGCATCGATATGGAAGGCGAAATTGCTGTCATCGTCGACGACGTGCCCACGGGCGCGACGCTGGAGGAAGCAAGGGCCGCGATCCGCCTCGTCATGCTCGTCAACGATGTCTCCCTGCGCGGCCTCATTCCTGGAGAACTCGCCAAGGGTTTCGGCTTCTATCAATCGAAGCCGTCTTCCGCCTTCTCACCGGTCGCCGTGACGCCGGAGGAACTCGGCGAAGCCTGGGATGGCGGGAAGCTGCATCTGCCGCTCCACGTCGATCTCAATGGCGAGCCTTTCGGGCGAGCCAATGGCGGCATCGACATGACCTTCGATTTCCCGCAGCTGATCGTGCATGCCGCGCGAACGAGGCCGCTTTCGGCCGGCACGATCATCGGCTCGGGCACCGTTTCCAACAAGCTCGAGGGCGGGCCGGGCAGGCCGGTTTCCGAGGGCGGGGCCGGCTATTCGTGCATCGCCGAATTGCGCATGATCGAGACGATCGAAGGCGGGTCACCGAAAACGCAGTTCCTGAAATTCGGCGATGTCGTCCGCATCGAGATGAAGGATCGTACCGGCCATTCGATTTTCGGCGCCATCGAACAGAAGGTCGGAAAATACGAGCGCGGCTGAGGTCGGACAGCGTGGAGACGGGTGTGGCGAACGAAACCGTGCTTTATGATTATTGGCGCTCGTCGGCGAGCTACCGGGTGCGGATCGCGCTCAACCTGATCGGCGAAGCCTATCGCTCCGTCCCGGTCGACCTGCTGGCAAAGGCTCATGGCGCGCCGGAGCATCTCGCCCGGAATCCGCAGGGACTGGTGCCGGTGCTCGACATCGACGGAGAGCGCCTCACCCAGTCGCTCGCCATCATCGAATATCTTGCGGAGACGCGGGATGGGACGGGTTTCCTCCCGTCCCATCCCGTCGACCGGCAACGTGTCCGCGCGCTTTCCTACGCCGTGGCGATGGATATCCATCCCGTCTGCAATCTCGGCGTCGTCGCTCATGTGATGGCGGGCGCGGGCGACGGCGAGGCTGCGCGGCGCGAGTGGATGCAGAAGTTCATCGGCGAGGGTCTCTCTGCCTTCGAGCGTATGCTGGACCGCCCCGCGACCGGTGAATTCTGCCATGGCGATCGTCCGACGATGGCGGATCTCTGCCTCGTGCCGCAGGTCTACAATGCGCGGCGCTGGGATGTCGATCTTTCGGCGTGCCCGCGGATCGTTGCCATAGATCGCCGCTGCGCCGCCATCGACGCCTTCCGCAGGGCGCATCCCGACCGCGCCAAACCTTGAACCCCGTTTCGGATGCGATTTCGTCATTCGCACATCGGTGTGGCCCGTTCCGCCAAGCCGATGTCGCGAATGGATCGGCGGGCCGCAGATCGCCGAGCTAGTTTTTGCGCGACTGCCCGTGTAAGGGCGTGGGAACACCTCAAAACGAGAGATTCATCGATGAAAAGCTATGTGCTGACCGTCAGCTGCAAATCCACTCGCGGCATCGTCGCCGCCATCACCGGCTATCTCGCCGAAAAGGGCTGCTATATCAGCGACAGCTCGCAGTTCGACGATTTCCAGACGGGCCTGTTCTTCATGCGTCTCACCTTCATCAGCCAGGAAGGCGCCAAGCTCGAAGATCTGCGCGAAGGCTTCGAACCGGTGATCAAGCGCTTCGAGATGACGATGGAGATCCGTGATTCCGAGGAGCGCATGAAGGTGCTGCTCATGGTGTCGCGCTTCGGCCATTGCCTGAACGATCTTCTCTACCGCTGGAAGATCGGCGCCTTGCCGATCGACATCGTCGGGGTCGTCTCGAACCACTTCGACTACCAGAAGGTGGTCGTCAACCACGACATCCCCTTCCACTGCATCAAGGTGACGAAGGAGAACAAGCCGAAGGCCGAAGCCCAGCTGATGGACGTCGTCGAACAGACCGGCGCCGAGCTGATCGTGCTTGCCCGCTACATGCAGGTGCTTTCCGATGCGCTCTGCAAGAAGATGTCGGGGAAGATCATCAACATCCACCACTCCTTCCTGCCGTCGTTCAAGGGGGCGAACCCCTATAAGCAGGCCTATGAGCGCGGCGTGAAGCTGATCGGCGCGACGGCGCATTACGTCACCGCCGATCTCGACGAGGGTCCGATCATCGAGCAGGATATCGCCCGCATCACCCATGCCCAGTCGGCCGAGGATTACGTCTCGATCGGCCGCGACGTCGAAAGCCAGGTGCTGGCCCGCGCCGTGCATGCCCATATTCATCACCGCTGCTTCATCAACGGCAACCGCGTCGTCGTCTTCCCGCCGAGCCCGGGTTCCTACGCTTCGGAACGGATGGGCTGAGGCCTGGTCGCCGGGCTCCGCAAGGGGCCTGGGACGCCGGGTCCGCTCACATATGCAGAGCGTGCCCGAGCGTCTTGAAGGCCGCCTCCTGGAAGGCTTCCGATTGCGTCGGATGCGCATGGATGGTACCGGCGATGTCCTCCAGCCGCGCGCCCATCTCCATCGCCAGCGCAAAAGTCGCCGACAGTTCCGAAACGCCATGGCCGACAGCCTGGATGCCGAGGACCAGGTGATTGTCGGCGCGGGCGATGACCCGCACGAAGCCGTCCTCGGACAGCGTCGTCATGGCGCGGCCGTTCGCCTGGAAGGGAAATTGGCCGATCTTGACGTCGATGCCGGCAGCGCGCGCCTCTTCCGGCGAGAGGCCGGAGGAGACGATTTCCGGGTCGGTGAAGCAGACCGCCGGAATGCAGCGCTTGTCCCAGCTCCGCTTATGACCGGCGACGATTTCCGCGACCATTTCGCCCTGTGCCATCGCCCGGTGCGCAAGCATCGGCTCTCCGGTCACATCGCCGATCGCATAGATGCCGCGCATCGAAGTGCGGCACTGGTCGTCGATGCGGATGAACCTGCCCGACCGGTCCAGATCGATCTCTTCAAGCCCCCAGCCGTCGGTCACCGGCCGGCGGCCGACGGTGACGAGAACCTTCTCCGCCGGGACCTCGAAGGCGCGGCCGTTCTCCTCGGCAAGCAGGCCCCGCCGGTCGGCGGAGAGCCGTTTGGCCTTGGTGCGGGTGAAGACCTCCACACCGAGTTCGCCGAGCCGCTTCATCACCGGCTTTGAGAGGTCGGCGTCGTATTGCGGCAGGATCCGGTCCAGCGCTTCGAGCACGGTGACCTTGGAGCCCAGCTTGGCGAAGGCGGTTCCGAGTTCGAGACCGATATAGCCGCCGCCGATCACCGCGAGCGTCTGCGGCACGTCCGTCAGCGCCAGCGCCTGGGTCGAGGAAATAATGCTTCCGCCGAAGGGAAGGTCGGGAAGCTCGACCGGCGCCGAACCGGTCGCAATAACGATCGCTTCCGCCCGAATGCGCTGAAGCCCGGTTTCCGTTTCCACATCCACCGTCTTGCCGTCGACGAAGCGTCCCTCGCCGATGACCGCCTTGACGCCCGCCTTCTTCAGGAGCCCCGTGACGCCGCCGTTCAGCCGTCCGACGATGCCGTCCTTCCAGGCGATCGTTCGCCGGAGGTCGATCGCCGGAGCACTCAACGAAAGGCCGAGCGGGTTCTTGCCCGAGGCAGCCGTGCGGAGCTTGTGATATTCGTCCGCCGCGTGGATCAGCGCCTTCGACGGAATGCAGCCGACATTCAGACAGGTGCCGCCAGCCTTCGCTTTCTCGACGATCACCGTGTTGACGCCGAGCTGGCCGGCGCGGATCGCCGCGACATAGCCGCCGGGTCCGGCGCCGAGAACCAGGAGCTTGCAGGAGATTTCCTTCATGGATGCCTATCCTTCAACGAAAATCAGCGCCGGCGTTTCGAGCAGCGTCTTCAGGCGCTGGACGAAGACCGCGGCATCCCAGCCGTCGATGACCCGGTGATCGAAGCTCGACGAGAGATTCATGATTTTGCGCGGGACGAATTGCGCGCCGTCCCAGACGGGCCGGACGGCAATCTTGTTCACGCCGACGATCGCCACCTCCGGATGGTTGATGACCGGCGTCGTGGCGATTCCGCCGATGGCGCCGAGCGAGGAGATGGTGATGGTCGAGCCGGTAAGCTCGTCGCGCGTCGCCGTTCCGGTGCGGGCCGCCTCCGCCAGCCGGTTGAGCTCGGCCGCGCAGTCCCATATCCCGCGCGCCTCGGCATGGCGCACCACCGGAACGGTCAGCCCGGCGGGCGTCTGGGTGGCGATGCCGATATGGACGGCAGCGTGGCGGTGAATGACGCCGGCATGGTCGTCGAACGTGGCGTTGACGCCGGGCTGCTCGGCGACGGTCTTCGCCAGCGCGCGCATCAGGAAAGGCAGGATCGTGAGCTTGGCCTGCTCCGGCTTGCGGTCGCGGTTCATCGTCGCGCGGAGATCCTCGAGCGCCGTCATGTCCACCTCTTCCACATAGGTGATGTGGGGGATGCGTGAGGTGGAGAGCGACATCTTTTCGGCGATCCGGCGTCTGAGGCCGGTCATCCTGACCTCCTCGACGGCGGTCTTGCGGACGAGGCCGGCCTGCGCCGGCAGCGGCCCGGCGCCACGGCTGATGAAGAGATCGAGATCCTCATGGGTGATCCGGCCGGCCGGCCCGGTGCCGGCCACCTGCCTGAGATCGATGCCGCTCTCTCTGGCGCGCAGCCGCACCGCCGGGGAGGCGAGTGGCTTTGGCGAAAGATCCGTCGTTTCGCGCGGCGCCGGCGCGGTTCTCGGCGCAGGTTTTTCAGGCTGCGGCGGCGCCTTGGCCGCAGGCCGGGAGGAGACGGCGACGGGCTCGTCCAGCACGTTTTCGGCCAGCGCCTCCGGGACGCTGTCCGGGACAGCATCGCCCGCCTCGCCGGCGGTCTCGATCCTGACCAGCGGCGCCTTCACCGCGACCGTGTCGCCGACCTCCGCTCCGAGCCACAGGACCTTGCCGGTGACTGGCGAGGGGATTTCGACCGTGGCCTTGTCGGTCATGACGGCGGCGAGCACCATATCCTCGCGCACCGGATCGCCGGGCTTCACATGCCACTCGACGAGCTCGGCCTCCGCGACACCCTCGCCGACATCCGGCATCTTGATGATGAATTCACCCACCGGTCAGGCCTCCATCGCTTCGGCGAGCGCACGCCCGACGCGTGCCGGACCGGGGAAATAATCCCACTCCTGCGCGTGCGGATAGGGCGTGTCCCAACCCGTTACCCGGACGACCGGAGACTCGAGGTGATAGAAACAATGCTCCTGAACGAGAGCGGCGAGCTCGGCACCGAATCCCGAGGTCAGCGTCGCCTCGTGCACGACCACGCACCGCCCGGTCTTCTTCGCGGATTGCACGATCGTCTCGAGGTCGAGCGGCAACAGACTGCGCAGATCGATCACCTCCGCGTCGATACCGGTCTCCTCGGCTGCCGCGAGCGCCACGTGCACCATCGTACCATAGGCGATAACAGTCACGCCTGAGCCCTTGCGGCGTATCTCGGCCTTGCCGATCGGGATCGCATAGTGGCCATCCGGAACGTCGCCGAGTTCGTGCTTGGACCAGGCCGTGACCGGGCGTTCGTGGTGGCCGTCGAAGGGGCCGTTATAAAGCCGCTTCGGCTCCAGGAACATCACGGGATCCGGATCCTCGATCGCCGAGATGAGCAGGCCTTTGGCGTCATAGGGATTCGAAGGCACGACGACCTTCAGCCCGCAAACATGGGTGAAGAGCGCCTCCGGGCTCTGGCTGTGGGTCTGGCCGCCGAAGATGCCGCCGCCCGTCGGCATGCGCACGACGATCGGGCAGGTGAAGTCGCCGTTCGAGCGGTAGCGGATCCGCGCGGCCTCCTGCGTGAGCTGGTCGTAAGCGGGATACATGTAGTCGGCAAACTGAATCTCGACGCATGGTTTCAGCCCGTAGGCGGCCATGCCGATGGCCGTGCCGACGATACCGGACTCGCTGATCGGCGTATCGAAGCAGCGCGTCTTGCCGTATTTCGCCTGAAGCCCCTGGGTGCAGCGGAAAACGCCGCCGAAATAACCGACATCCTCGCCGAAGACGACCACATTTTCGTCGCGCGCCATCGAGACGTCCATGGCGCTGCGCACCGCTTCGATCATCGTCATTCTGGCCATGTCAGTACCCCGCCTTCTGCCGTTGACGGCGGATATGCGGCGGCATCTCTGCATAGACACCTTCGAAGATATCCCGCACCGACGGCCTGCCGCCGGCATGCAGCGTTCCGTGGCGTTCCGCTTCCTTCTGCGCCTGGATCACTTCGTCCATGATTTCCGCCTCCGCCTGCGCATGCCGCTCTTCCGACCAGGCGCCGCGTAGGATCAGGTGTTTCTTCAGGCGCAGGACCGGGTCGCCGAGCGGCCAGGCTTCCGATTCGGTTTTCGGGCGATAGGCGCTCGGATCGTCGGAAGTCGAATGGGCGCCGACGCGGTAGGTCACGTATTCGATCAGCGTCGGACCGAGATTGAGCCGCGCCCGCTCGGCCGCCCAGCGCGCCACCGCATAGACGGCCAGGTAATCGTTGCCGTCCACCCTGAGCGCCGGAATGCCGAAGCCCAGGCCCCTTGCGGCGAAGGTGCCGGAACCGCCTCGGGCGATGCCCTGGAAAGTGGAGATCGCCCACTGGTTGTTGACGATGTTGAGAATGACGGGCGCCTTGTAGGTGGAAGCGAAGACCAGCGCGGAGTGAAAATCCGACTCGGCGGTCGAGCCGTCGCCGATCCAGCCGGCGGCGATCCGCGTATCGTTCTTGATGGCGGATGCCATGGCCCAACCGACGGCCTGGACATATTGAGTGGCGAGGTTGCCCGAGATCGTGAAGAAGCCGTGCTCCTTGGAAGTGTACATGACGGGCAGCTGCCGACCATGGCAGGGATCGAGTTCGTTCGAGAAGATCTGGTTCATCATCTCGACCATCGGGTAGTCGTCGGCAATCAGGAGCCCCGCCTGGCGGTAGGTCGGAAAATTCATGTCGCCCTTGCGAAGCGCCTTGCGGAAGGCGCAGCTCACCGCCTCCTCGCCGAGATGCTGCATATAGAAGGATGTCTTGCCCTGGCGCTGCGCCATCAGCATGCGCGCGTCGAAGGCGCGCAGCAACATCATGTGCCTGAGACCCCTCAGCAGCTCCTCGTCGGAAAGAAAACCGGCCCAGGGGCCGACTGCCTCGCCCTCGCGGTTGAGAACCCGGATGATCGAATAGGCGAGGTCGCGGATCTCCTCCGGGTCCACATCGACTTCCGGCCGCGGCACCGAGCCCGCCTTCGGTATCTTCACGTTGGAGAAATCGGGCAGATCGCCCGGCCGGACGGCCGGTTCGGGGACATGCAGGCTCAATCGGCTGAATTCATCCATGCGGATTCCGGCCTCCCTTCCGGATTGCGCGTCGCGCAACTCCATTCCCGGAAGAACGGCGCCGCCGCCCGGCGGTTCCCGGCTGGCGCCTGGGGTGTCCTCCGCCCCGCCTGCCATACCGATACGGCATCCCGCTCTCCCGACAGGATATGGGCACAGACTGCCACGAGTCAGGGGCCAGATGAAGCGCTTTTGCCGCCGTGCCCGGCTGCTGCGCGAAGAAAGACAGATTCGTGCCGGCACGCATGCGGCACCGAACGCCGGGCCGGTGCCGGCGCCGGCGGCGGGCAATTTTCTTTCGTGAGGCGGGCGGGCGACCCGGCCTTCAGACCGGTGGCGCGATCTCTATCGGGCTGCCGTCGGAAAAGCGCGAAAGGCGGAACTCGGAGGGATCGACGATGGGCGGATCTCCGGTGACGAGATCGGCGACGAGATGTCCGGCCCCGGGGCCGATGCCGAAGCCGTGACCGGAGAAGCCGGTGGCGATGACGAGGCCCGGCACCTCTTTCGCGTGCGAAATGACCGGGACGACGTCCGGCGTGACATCGATCAGGCCGGCCCAGATCTGAACCGGCTCGACGGTACGCAGCTTCGGAAGAGCTTTTCTTGCTTCCTCGAATGCCTTGAGTACGGATTTCGGATCGGGCCGAGGATCGAGGATGCGGTGGCGCTCGAAGGCGCCGGGCCGATCGAGGGGCACGGATGCGATTTCGAAAAGCTCGCGCCAGCTCTGGGCGCTCAAGCCCGCCTGCACGGCCTCGCCCTCGGCCCTTCTCGCCGCGCGAAAATCGCGGAAGAATGCCAAGGTGTCCGGCACGAGCGGATGCAGATTGGCACCCGCGGTGGCGATCGTGTAGCCGCCGTCGAGGCGTTTGCGATAGGCGTAAGTCGCCGTTGCGCCTGCGCCGGCCGGGCCGCCCTCGACCGGAGCGGTCCTGAGCACGGTGTTGCGCACTTTTAGCTGCGGCAGCCGAATGCCGAGGCCCTTGCAGAAGAGCCGCGACCAGGCGCCGCCCGCAAGCACCACCGTCGAGGTTTCGATGCGGCCCTTTTCGGTGACGACGGCGCTTACCCGACCCGCACTCTTCTCAACCCCCCGCACCGCACAGCCGGTAACGATATGTGCGCCGGCTCGGCGTGCTCCGGCCGCGATTGCGGGAACGGCCTTCTGCGGCTCCGCTCGGCCGTCGCTGGGCGTATAGAGCGCGCCTTTGTAGCGGATCGCCGCCCCGGCCATACGCTCCCGGGTCTCGTCGGCGGTGAGCTGGCGGCTGTCGACGCCATGGGGTTTCGCAAGCGCGAGCCAGGCATCGCGGTTGGCGACGTCCTGCTCCGTTTCGGAAATATAGAGAATGCCGCTCCGGCGAAATCCGGTCTCGCCGCCGACGCGCGCATCGAGGGTATCCCAGATTTTCAGCGCCTCCAGCGCCAGCGGAATCTCGCGCCGATCGCGGCCCATGACGCGCACCCAGCCCCAGTTGCGGCTCGATTGCTCGCCGCCGAGATCGCCCTTCTCGCACAGGACGACTTTCACGCCGCGCTCGGCGAGAAAGAGCGCCGTGCTCACTCCGATGATACCGCCGCCGATGATGACGACGTCGGCACTACCGGGCAGTGAAGCATCGGTTTCAACGGGGTCGAGAGCGGGGCCGGGCATGATCATCTCTTGGGTTTGTTCAGCTATGTCTATCGCTGCATCCAATGTCGGCTTCGATCAAGCCTGCTTGGCCGGTTTCGGCCGGCGATGCACAGTTCCCGTGCCCGAAGCTCCCGCATCGTCTTTGAGCGGCCGCGCCTTCCCGTCTCCTGCGCCAGGCTTTATGTTCGCTCCATGCACGATACCGAAGCCGACCCCCGCCCGATCCTCCGCATCGACTTGCCGCCGAACAGCCGTCTCGGGCGCGGCAAGATCATGCTTCTGGAACACATCCGCGAGACCGGCTCCATTTCCGCTGCCGGGCGGGCCATGGATATGTCTTACCGCCGTGCCTGGCTGCTGGTCGACGCCTTGAACCGCATGTTCAAGGAGCCGGCGGTGGACTCGCAGCGTGGCGGCAAGCAGGGCGGCGGCGCCGTCGTCACCGCTTTTGGCGAGATGCTGATCGAGCGCTTCCGGGCGATGGAGGCCAAGGCGCAGGCCGCGATCGCGGACGATCTCGATTGGCTCGACGCCATGCGCGACTGCAAAGGTGCTCCGCAAGAGGAGCCAACCGGAAAGCCGCTCTAACCATTGGCTTCTCTAATAATCGAGCGCGACGGTCTTGATGATGGCGTGCACCTGCTTTCCCGGGCAAAGCGCGAGCGCATCGCGGGAGACGGTCGTCACGCGCGCGGCGATAACGTTGCCGCCGCAATCGACGCGCATGTCGACGCTTCCTTGCCGCGGCGACGAGACGCCGACGATCGTTCCCGGAAGCACGTTCAGGGCGCTGATGCCTTCCGGGCGACGGGTCGCCAGCATGACGTCGCGCGCGGCAATGTAGAGGCGTAGACTTTGCCCGGCCTCGGCGACGAGATGCGGCACGCGGATCAGGCAGTCTCCGGCGCGCACCATGGTCAGTTCGTGGCCTTCGTCATGACTGTCGACGGTGCCCTCGATCAACGTGCCCGCTTGCCGCCGGTCGGCGGCGGATGTCGGAAACGGCTCGTTCAGAACGGCCGCCGTTTTGCCGAAGGCCTTGACCCGGCCGTTTTCCATGACGACGACGCGCTCCGCCAGCCGCGCCACTTCAGCCACGGAATGACTGACATAGACGATCGGAATCCGCGTCTCGTCGCGCAGCCGCTCCAGATAGGGCAGGATTTCGGCCTTTCTGGCGTCGTCGAGCGCGGCGAGCGGCTCGTCCATCAGGAGCAGGCGGGGGGAAGCGAGCAGGGCCCGGCCGATGGCGACGCGCTGCCGCTCGCCGCCCGAGAGCGTCGAGGGCATCCGATCGAGCAGATGTCCGATGCCGAGCATTTCGACGATCCTGCCGAATTCGGGCCCCGATCGGGCCGCGCCTGCGAACCAGCGGCCATAGGCGAGATTTCTGCGGACGCTCAAATGCGGAAAGAGGCGGGCTTCCTGGAACACATAGGCAAAGCGGCGGCGGTGGACGGGGGTGAAAAGCCGGCGCTCGCTGTCGGCGATCGTGTCGCCGTCGAGCACGACGCGGCCCTGATCGGGCCGGAGGAGGCCGGCGATGATGTTGACGAGCGAGGTCTTGCCGGAGCCGGAGCGGCCGAAAAGGGCGGTCACGCCGCCCTCCGAGCCGAAGGCGGCGTCGATCGCGAAGGAGCCGAGACGAAGGCGCGCTTCGACCTCGAGCCTCATGCCGCCACCGTCCGCCGCGCCGCGGCTGAAGCCATGGCTTCCGAAAGCATCAGGGCCGCCATCGAAATAATGACGGAGATCGCGGCCAGGCGCATCGCGCCGGCGTCGCCGCCCGGCACCTGTGTGAAGGTATAGATCGCGGCGGAAAGCGTCTGGGTCTCGCCGGGGATGTTGGAAACGAAGGTGATGGTCGCGCCGAACTCGCCCATGGCCTTGGCAAAGGAGAGGACCATGCCGGCGAGAATGCCGGGAAGGATCAGGGGCAATGTGACCGTCAGGAAAATCCAGGCGGGGCTCGCGCCAAGCGTTCCCGCCGCTTCTTCGAGCTTGCGGTCTACTGCTTCGATAGACAGCCGGATGCTGCGGACCATCAATGGGAAGCCCATCACCGCGCAGGCGAGCGCCGCTCCCGTCCAGCGGAACGAAAAGACCAGCCCGAAATTCTCCGCAAGAAATGCACCGATCGGGCCGCGTCGGCCGAAAAGGAGCAGCAGAGCGAAGCCCGTTACGACCGGCGGCAGGATCAGCGGCATATGGACGAGGCCGTTCAGGAGCGACTTGCCCCAGAAGCGGCCGCGCGCAAGTATCATCGAGACAAGGAGCGCCGGCGGCAAGCTCGCAAGCATCGCAACGGTGGCGACCCGCAGGCTCAGGCGGACGGCCGTCCACTCCGCGTCGCTCAATGCCATCCAGTCCAAGCTCGTACTCCCGTTCCTGACGCGCCGTGTCGTGCAATCATTCGGCAAGTTCTATTCCAGAACGGTGAAGCCCTCGGCCTGGAAAAGCGCCGCCGCCTTCGGCGAGCGGACGAATTCGAGGTAGGCGGCGGCATCGGCGTTCCTGCTGTCCGCGGTGATCGCGATCGGGTAGACAATTGGGGGGTGGCTGTCCTCGGGGAAGGTGCCGACCACTTTCACATTGGCGTCCGCTGCAGCGTCGGTTCGGTAGACGATGCCGTAGGGCGCCTCGCCACGTGACACGAGGAGGAGGGCGGCGCGCACGCTTTCGGCGCCGGCGACCTTTCCGGCAACGTTCGGCCACAGCCCGAGCTTTTCCAGCGCGGCCTTGCCACACTTGCCGGCGGGGACGGATTCCACGGCTCCCATGGCCAATCGTCCGTCGCCGAGAAGACCGGCAAGGTCGAGACCCGGCTCGATCTCGACAGCCCGGGCATCCGACTTGCCGGAGACGAGGACGATACGATTGCCGAGCAGGTTGGAGCGCGTGCCGGCCTTGATCAGCTTCTTGTCTGCGAGGTAATCCATCCAGGCGAGGTCGGCCGAGATGAACACATCGGCGGGCGCGCCCTGTTCGATCTGTTTCGCCAGCGCCGAACTCGCCGCATAGGAAACGGTGGCTTCCTTGCCGGTCTGTTTGAGCCATTCGCCGTTGATCGCATCGAGCGCATTCTTGAGACTCGCCGCGGCGAACACGGTGACCTTCTCCGCCGCCTGAGCCGGTGCAAAGGTCGTTCCCGCCAGAACCACGCCGAGCACCAGTGACACGCCCTTGAGCCAATCTCTTCTCGTTGTCACACCCAAGTCTCCCGGTTCGTGATATTTTCCAAGATATAGCGCTCCGGTATTTTGGTTACCGCTATATTCGTGGAAATACAATGCGGCCGTTGCGCTGCAGTCAAAATCGGTGAACCGATGGGGCGGAGACGACGCGAGCGCTTGCGATAGGCGCTCATGCGTCTAAATTCCGGAACGAGACCCAAGGAGGTGGACGATCCACATGGACGCGACGATCAGGCTGGAAGAAAGCTGGAAAGCCGTTCTGGGCGGGGAATTCCGCCACGGTTACATGGCCGAGCTCAAGCGGTTCCTGCTGGAGGAGAAGCAGCAGGGTCGGCAGATTTTTCCGAGGGGCGTCGAATATTTCCGTGCGCTCGATCTGACCCCGCTCGACAGGGTACGCGTCGTCATCCTCGGCCAGGACCCCTATCATGGCGACGGGCAGGCGCATGGGCTCTGCTTCAGCGTTCGTCCGGGCGTGCGCACGCCGCCCTCACTCGTCAACATCTACAAGGAATTGCAGGAAGACCTCGGCATTCCGCCGGCGCGCCACGGCTTCCTCGAAAGCTGGGCGCGTCAGGGCGTGCTGCTTCTGAACAGCGTGCTGACCGTCGAACGCGGCCGCGCGGCTTCGCATCAGGGCAAGGGCTGGGAGCGCTTCACCGACGCCGTAATCCGGGCGGTCAACGAGCAGGCGCAGCCTGTCGTCTTCATGCTCTGGGGCTCTTACGCACAACGCAAGGCCGCTTTTGTCGATCGTTCGCGTCATCTCGTGCTCACCGCACCGCATCCGTCACCCTTATCGGCCCATGCGGGGTTCTTCGGCTGCCGGCATTTCTCCAAGGCGAATGCGTTTTTGACGTCCAAGGGGCTGGATCCGATCGATTGGCGGTTGCCGGAAGATCCCCCTTTGGCCGTCGAGCGGCAGCTGGCGCCGAACTGCTGACGCGGCCGTAGCGCTTGCCGTCGCGAATGGGCCTTGCACCCGCCGCGGCGATCCGTCAAAGACTGGCCCGATAATGCGGGCGGGACTGGCCCGATAATGCGGGCGGGACTGGCCCGATTATGCGGGTGTGACTGACGCGATTATGCGGGTGGGATTGCCCGACTATGCGGGTGGGGCAATGGGAGACGGCATGCGACACATCCTGATCATCGGTATCGGTGCCGGCAACCCCGAGCACATGACGGTTCAGGCGATCAATGCGCTGAATCGGGCCGATGTGCTCTTCATCCCGACCAAAGGGGAGAAAAAGACCGAGCTGGCCGAGCTGCGCCGCGCGATATGCGCCCGTTACGTGACGCGGGCCGGCAGCCGCACCGTCGAATTCGCGGTGCCCGTCCGCCGCACCGAAGGCCGCAGCTACGTGGAAAGCGTGGACGAGTGGCATGCGGGCATCGCCGCCGCCTACGAGGCGCTGCTGGAGAGCGAGCTTGCGGAAGGCCAGACCGGCGCTTTCCTCGTCTGGGGCGATCCGATGCTCTATGACAGCACGATCCGCATCGTGGAACGCGTGAAGTCGCGCGGTCGGGTGGCCTTCGGCTACGACGTCATTCCGGGCATTACCAGCCTGCAGGCGCTCTGTGCCAGCCATCGCATCCCGTTGAACTTCGTCGGCAAGCCGGTGGAAATCACCACCGGCCGGCGGCTCGCCGAAAGTTTTCCGCACAAAAGCGAGACGGCCGTCGTCATGCTCGACGGCGAGCAGGCGTTCCGGACGATCGAGGATCCGGACGCCGAGATCTATTGGGGGGCCTATCTCGGCACGCCCGACGAGATCGTCATTTCAGGGCGCCTCGCCGAGGTGAAAGAGCGGATTCTCGAAGCGCGGGCCGCGGCGCGCGAGCGGATGGGCTGGATCATGGATATTTATCTGCTGCGCAAGGGCGCCGATTTCGAAGAGTAGTCGGGCGTTGCCCCTGCTCTCGGCGGCAGATCTTTGATCTCTCTCGACGCTCGCCCTGTGATATAGGCTCGATCGATCAGGCGTGCCGGGTTGGCTCGCAGATACCCAAGGATTACCGAGACGAATGAAAAGCTGCGCCGCCCCACGAGCCGACCGATCTGCGACCGGCGCATCGATGCGCCGCGGGAGCTGTCCTTCGCTGGCGGCGCCGATGCAGACCGGGGACGGCCTGCTCGTGCGGCTGCGACCGGCAGGCGAAGGCCTGACGCCGGCCGAGATGAGGGCGATTGCCGGTGCGGCTGCGACATGCGGCAGCGGGATCATTGAGGTCACGGCACGCGGCAACCTGCAGATCCGCGGCCTGACGCCGGAAAGCGTTCCGGCGCTCGCCGAAGCGATCGGGGCGGCGGAGATAGCCATTGCCGAAGGGGTGGCGATCGAGACGCCGCCGCTTGCCGGCTTCGACCCGGACGAAATCGCCGATCCTCGCCCGCTCGCCCGCGCGCTGCGCATGGCGATCTCCGGCGCGGGTGAGGCGCTCAGGCTCGCGCCGAAACTTTCGATCGTCGTGGATGGAGGCGGCCGCTTCCACCTGGGAAGCCTGACTGCCGACCTGCGTGTCTCTGCGTTCGAGCATGAGGACGGCGTGCGATGGCTGCTTTCGCTCGGCGGGACGGCGCGCTCGGCAAAGCCCGTCGCGCTCTTGGAATCGAACGAAATCGTGCCTATCGTTCTCGAAATCCTGGGAGATCTCGCTGCACTCGGCCCCGCTAGCCGGGCCCGCGACCTTGATGCCGATCTTCTTCGGCGGCGCGCGGCGGCCGGCGATGCCCTGCCGCGCGCGGACGGTCCCGCTTTTTCGCCGCCACCGGCGGGCATTCACCACTTCGGCGGCGCCGGCACCGTGCTCGGCGTCGGCCTGGCCTTCGCGCAAACCGATGCGGGCAGTCTCGTCGCATTCCTCAGACAGGCGGAGGAACTCGGCGCAAACGAGATACGCTTGGCACCCCCGCGCGGTCTGTTCGTCCTCGGTCTCTCGGGCGAAACGGCGGCCGTCGTGCAACGCCTTGCCTGCTCGCACGGCTTTCTGGTCGCCTCCGACGATCCGCGCAATCACATAGCCGCCTGCGCAGGCCTCGCCTGCGCCTCGGCGCGCATGGACACAAAGGCGACGGCGAGGCTGTTGGTCGAATCCGCGCCGGATCTCCTCGACGGTTCGGTGACGGTGCATCTCTCCGGCTGTCTCAAGGGTTGCGCCAGACCCACGGCGTCGCCGCTGACGCTCGTCGGTGCGCCATCAGGATATGCGCTTGTCGTAAATGGCACTGCTTCCGTCGCGTCGAGTGCCTACAGGGATGAAAACGGAATAGGATCTGCGTTCGGCGCGCTGAACGCGCTCGTGCGGGAAAACAAAGACGCTGGCGAATCGGCGCTGTCCTGTCTTACACGGCTCGGGACCGCGCGCATCGCCGCCGCGTTTGAACAGGGATAGAAATGCCTGATTACGATTACATCCGCGATGGCAACGCCATCTATGAGCGTTCCTTCGCGATCATCCGCGCGGAAGCCGACCTTTCCGGATTTTCGGAAGAGGAAGCCGATCTCGCCATACGCATGGTGCATGCCTGCGGATCGGTCGAGGCGGTGCGACAATTCGTGTTCTCGCCCGGCTTCGTCTCCGCCGCGCGCGCGGCGCTGAAAGACGGCGCGCCGATCTTCTGCGACGCCGAAATGGTCGCCCATGGCGTGACGCGCGCCCGGCTGCCCGCCGGCAACGAGGTGATCTGCACGCTTCGCGATGCGCGTACCGCGGAGATCGCCACCGAGATCGGCAATACGCGTTCCGCAGCGGCGCTGAAGCTCTGGGGCGAGCGGATGGCTGGCTCCGTGGTTGCGATCGGCAATGCGCCGACAGCGCTCTTCTATCTGCTCGAAATGCTGCGCGACGGCGCGCCGAAGCCGGCGGCGATCCTCGGAATGCCCGTCGGTTTCGTCGGTGCGGCCGAATCGAAGGACGCGCTTGCCGAAAATTCCTATGGCGTTCCCTTTGCGATCGTTCGCGGCCGTCTGGGCGGCAGTGCGATGACCGCCGCCGCGCTGAATTCTCTCGCGAGGCCGGGCCTGTGAGCGGGGTGGTATCAGGCCGGCTTATCGGCGTCGGAACGGGTCCCGGCGATCCTGAACTCCTGACCGTAAAGGCCGTCCGGGCACTCGGCGAAGCGGATGTCGTCGCCTATTTCGCCAAGGCCGGACGCAACGGCAACGGCCGCGCGGTGGTGGAAGGTCTTTTGAAGCCGGACATGACCGAATTGCCGCTCTACTACCCGGTGACGACCGAGATCGACAAGGATCACGACGCCTATAAGCGCCAGATCACCGATTTCTACGACGCCTCGGCCGAGGTCGTCGCGGCGCATCTTCTCGCCGGACGGACGGTCGCGGTGCTGAGCGAGGGCGATCCGCTTTTCTACGGTTCCTACATGCACCTCCATGTGCGGCTTGCCGGCCGCTTCCCGGCCGAGGTCATTCCGGGCATCACCGCAATGTCGGGCTGCTGGTCGCTGGCGGGGCTGCCGCTGGTGCAGGGCGACGACGTGCTCTCGGTTCTCCCCGGCACGATGGGCGAGGGCGAGCTTCAGCGCCGCCTCGCCGACACGCAAGCCGCGGTCATCATGAAGGTCGGCCGCAACCTGCCGAAGATCCGCCGGGCGCTGGCGGCGGCAGGCAGGCTCGAGGCGGCCGTCTATGTGGAGCGCGGCACCATGAGGAATGCGGCGATGGTTCCGCTCGGCGAGAAGCCGGACGACGAGGCGCCCTATTTCTCGCTGGTGCTCGTTCCCGGCTGGAAGGACAGGCCCGGCGGTAAGGACAGGCCCGGCCGGAAGGAAAGGCCCGGATCGGAGGGCAGCGCATGACCGGAAAGCTCTTCATCGTCGGCACCGGCCCCGGCAATCCGGCGCAAATGACGCCCGAGGCCGAGGATGCGATTGCGGTCGCGACCGAGTTCTTCGGCTACGGCCCCTATCTCGATCGCCTGCATCTTCGGGCGGATCAACGGCGCATCGCTTCGGACAATCGCGAGGAACTGGACCGTGCCCGGGCAGCACTCGCGCGCGCCGCAGCCGGGGCAGATGTCTGCGTCGTCTCCGGCGGCGATCCCGGCATCTTCGCGATGGCGGCCGCCGTCTGCGAGGCGATCGACAAGGGGCCGCAGGAATGGCGTGAGGTGGATCTCACGATCACCCCCGGCGTCACCGCGATGCTCGCAGTCGCAGCCCGGATCGGGGCACCGCTCGGACACGATTTCTGCGCCATGTCGCTTTCCGACAACCTGAAGCCATGGGATGTCATCACCAGACGACTGAGGCTTGCCGCCGAAGCGGGGCTCGTCATCGCGCTTTACAATCCGATCAGCAAGGCGCGTCCCTGGCAACTCGGCGAGGCCTTCGAGGTTCTTCGGCAGGTGCTGCCGGCCCGCGTTCCGGTTATCTTCGGCCGCGCCGCCGGGCGGGCGGACGAGCGCATAGCGGTCATGCCGCTCGGTGAGGCCGATCCCGACCGCGCCGACATGGCGACCTGCGTGATCATCGGTTCGCCGGAGACGCGCACCATCGCCCGCGAGGGTAAGCACGACCTCGTCTACACGCCGCGGTCCTTCACCGGAGAAAGCCATTGACGGATGCGTTCGAGCGCCTCGTCGCAGTCGCCGACCGATTGAACGTCGGCAGGCTTGTGGCGCTCGACCATCACCACCTCGATCCCGAGGTGACGCGCCGCCGCTATCTTGCCGTAGGTGGCCGCACCGCCGCTGTTCTTGGCGACGATGACGTCGATCCCGTGGCGTTCGAGCAGTTCTGTTTCGTCGGTCTGCGCAAAGGGGCCGGAGGCGAGGATGGCGGTGACATCCGGCAGATCGAGCGGCGGCATCACCGGATCGACGCTGCGCACGACGTAGCTGTGCTGCGGCGCCTTCTCGAAATGGTAAGCCTCCTGCCGGCCGATTGCCAGCAAGACGCGGCGCGGCTCCTCGCCCAACGCGGACACCGCTTCCGCGACGCTTCCGACGCAGGTCCATCGATCGCCGGGCTCTGCCGCCCAGGCGGGGCGGCGGAGCGCAAGGAGCGGCGTTCCGGTCATCTTGGCCGCTGCGGCGGCGTTGAGCGAGATGCGGGCGGCGAAGGGGTGCGTCGCATCGATCAGCAGGGCGATCTTTCGTTCGCGCAGAAAGGCGGCAAGCCCTTCGGCGCCGCCGAAGCCGCCGATGCGCGTCGGAAGCGGCTGCGGGCGGGGATCGGCGGTACGGCCGGCAAGCGAGATCGCCGCATCGTAATGCCGTTCGCAGACCAGGCGCTCTGCGAGCTGCCGCGCCTCGGTCGTTCCACCCAGGATCAGAATGCGAGGTCTGCCCGTGGCTGACATGTCGAACAGTGGCTCGGCCATCGTCGCTCCCTGGCTCACCGTGATCGGTATCGGAGAAGACGGTGTAGCCGGTCTCGGCGACGAGGCCAAGCGCCTGATAGAGGCAGCTCCCGTCGTCTTCGGCGGGGCCCGCCATTTGGAACTCGCCGCGCCGCTGATCGCCGGCGAACGCCATAGCTGGCAGAGCCCCTTTGAAAAGTCGGTGGAGGCGATCGTCGCCCGGCGCGGCAGCCCTGTCGTTGTGCTCGCCTCCGGCGATCCGTTTCTTTACGGCGTCGGCGCCACGCTGGCGCGCCGCGTCGATGCCGCGGAAATGCGCACCATCCCCGCGCCGTCCGCCTTCAGCCTCGCCGCTTCCCGGCTAGGCTGGGCGCTGCAGGAGGTCGCGACCGTTTCGCTGCACGGCCGTCCGCTCGATCTCATACGGCCGCATCTTCAGCCGGGCGCGCGCGTTCTGGCGCTGACCTCGGACGAGAACGGGCCGAAGGCGCTTGCCGGGCTGCTTGCAGAAAGCGGATTCGGTCAGTCACGGCTTACGGTTCTCGAAGCGCTCGGCGGCGCAAGCGAGCGTGTCTCCCGGCATCTCGCTTCCGGCTTCGCGATGGAGGAACTCAACGCTCTGAACGTCTGCGCGCTTGAGGTGGTGGCCGATGCCGATGCACGCGTTCTGACGCTTGCCAGCGGCCTGGACGATCGGTTTTTCGAACATGACGGCCAGATCACCAAGCGGGAGGTGCGGGCGCTGACGCTCTCGGCACTCGCGCCGCGCAAGGGCGAACTCCTCTGGGACATCGGCGCCGGCTCAGGCTCGATCGCGATCGAATGGATGCTTGCCGATCCGGCGATGCGCGCCGTCGCCATAGAGGCGTCGTCCGAACGGGCCGCGCGGATCGGCCGCAACGCCGCCAGCTTCGGCGTTCCGGGGCTTGTGGTCGCCGAAGGGCAGGCGCCGGAGGCGCTGCGCGGCCTTCCGCAGCCGGACGTAATCTTCATCGGCGGCGGCGGCAGCAAGCCCGGGGTAATGGAGGCGGCGGTTGCGGCGCTCGCGCCCGGCGGACGTCTCGTCGCCAATGCCGTGACGACGGAGATGGAAGCGGTGCTGCTCGCCCGGCACGCGCGGTTCGGCGGCTCGCTGATCCGCATCGACATCGCCCGGGCCTCGCCCGTCGGCGCCATGACGGGCTGGCGGCCGGCGATGCCGGTCACGCAATGGTCGTGGATCAAGGCGTGAGCCGATCTATGAGCCATGCTTTTTTCGAGAGGACAGATCATGACGGTTCATTTCATCGGCGCAGGCCCGGGCGCGGCAGACCTCATCACGATCAGGGGCAGGGACCTGATCGGCCGCTGCCCCGTCTGCCTCTACGCCGGTTCGATCGTATCGGCCGAGCTCTTGCAATATTGCCCGCCGGGCGCTCGCATTATCGATACGGCGCCGATGTCGCTTGACGAGATCGAGGCGGAATATGTCCGCGCCGCCGAAGCCGGCGAGGATGTCGCCCGGCTGCATTCCGGCGATCTCTCCGTCTGGAGCGCGGTGGCAGAACAGATCCGCCGGCTGGAGAAGAATGGGATCGACTACACGCTGACCCCGGGCGTCCCCGCCTTCGCTGCCGCTGCCGCGACGCTCGGCCGCGAGCTGACGATCCCGGCGGTCGCGCAGAGTCTGGTGCTGACCCGCGTCTCGGGTCGTGCCTCGCCGATGCCGAACAGCGAGACGCTTGCCGCCTTCGGCGCCACCGGTTCGACGCTTGCGATCCATCTTGCGATTCACGCGCTCGGTCAGGTGGTCGAGGAGCTGACGCCGCTTTACGGCGCCGACTGCCCGGTCGCGATCGTGGCCAAGGCCTCCTGGCCGGACGAACGCGTCGTCCGCGGCACGCTCGGCGATATCGCAGCCAGGGTCGCGGCGGACCCGATCGAACGCACCGCGCTGATCTTCGTCGGACCGGGCCTGGAGGCATCGGATTTCCGCGAAAGCTCGCTCTACGACCCCGCCTATCAGCGCCGCTTCCGCGGGCGCGATTGAACGGGCGGGCATCGTTCAAAGTGCTATAGCGAGCTTTCCTGATAAGACACGCGGCGCCGCAGAAAAGCGCCGGCTGATCATTGCCCGTTCGGCGAACGGTCCATTCCCGGAAGCTTGCCGATCTCATTTGCGAGGAAGTCGATGAGAAGGCGGACCCGGGAGATGCCGGCGCGTTCCGGTACGACCAGCATGTTGAGCGGCACGGAAGGAAGCGAATAGTCGGGCAGCACGACCTCGATCCTTCCCGCCTCCAGAAGATCGCCGACAAGCCATCGATGCGCAGGCGCGATGCCGCGTCCGGAGACGAGCGCTTCGCGTGCGGCGAGGCCATGGTCCACTTTCAAGCGACCGCCGAAGGGAACGGCGTGGTACCTGCCATCCCGCCCCTGCAGGGCGAGGGTTTCGCTGCCTGCCACATTCGACATCCGGATGCCTTCGTGCCCGATGAGCTCCTGTGGAGTGGCCGGTCTTCCTCGCTTCGCCAGGTAGGCCGGCGCTGCCACCAGCAGCCGTCGGCTTTGGCCAAGCGCCTTCATCCGCATCGAACTGTCGGTAAGAGGCCCCAGGCGGAGCGCCACATCAATTCCCTCCCGCACGAGGTCGATCCGCTCATCGGTAAGGCTCAAATCGACGCCGATATCCGGATAGGCGTCCTGAAATTCGAAGATAAGCCGGCTTACATGCAGCACACCGAAAGCTGCCGTGCAGGAGATGCGGATCGTGCCGGCGTGGGCGCCGCGCGTAACGCGCACCTCGTCGCTGGCCTGTTCCACCAGGCGCAGGATCTCGACGCTTCGAGCATAGTAGCGGCTGCCTTCGTCGGTCATCGTGACGCGCCGGGTGGTCCTGCTCAGCAAAGGCGCGCCGACGGCCTCCTCGAGTTCGCGCAGATGCCGCGTCACGGTGGATTGGCCGATGCCGAGCTCTCGCGCCACTGCCGACAAGCTGCCCCGTTCCGAGACGCGAACGAAGGTGCGTATCCGTTCGAGGGTGACGTCCGATTTATCCATTATATGGCTCAATCATATCCATTCCAGACATATAGTGGAATACTGATGCTCCGGCTACAGTGAGGCGACCTACTATCAGGAGAATGATCCATGAAAATTCTGCTCGTCTTTGCCCACCCTGAATCGCGTTCGCTCAACGGAGCGCTCCGCGACGTCGCCGTCGAGGAGCTCATGACCCAAGGTCACGAAGTGCGGATCTCTGACCTCTATGCCGACGGCTGGAAGTCCGAAGTCGGTCACGCCGATTTCCCCCTTTTGCCGCCGGATGCGCGGCTGGTGCCGGTCGCGGCGTCCAAGAACGCCTTCGAAACCGGTGCTTTGACGGAAGATGTAAGGGCGGAGATCGACAAGCTGCTGTGGGCCGACGTTCTGATCCTCCAATTCCCGCTCTGGTGGTTTTCCATGCCTGCCATTCTCAAGGGCTGGGTCGATCGGGTGTTCGCCTACGGTTTCGCCTATGGCGTCGGCGAGCATAGCGACAAGCGCTGGGGCGACCGCTATGGCGAAGGCAACCTGGCAGGCAAACGCGCGATGCTGATCGTCACCGCCGGGGGTTGGGAAGAGCACTATTCGGCCCGCGGGGTGAACGGACCGATCGACGACCTTCTGTTCCCGATCAATCACGGCATCCTCTATTATCCCGGCTATGACGTGCTTCCTCCCTTCGTGGCTTATCGCGCCGATCGCCTCGACGAAGCCGGATTCACTGAGGCCGCTGAGGGTCTTCGGGAAAGGATGCGGACGATCGGGACCGTCTCACCCATTCCATATAGGCAGCAAAATGGCGGAGACTATCTCATTCCAAGCATGCAGCTCCGCCCCGGACTGGAAGACCAGACTGCGTCCGGTTTTGCGCTTCACCTGGATGAGACGCGGGAGGCGCTTCGTCAGGCGGGCGAGTAGCTATTCTTCACCCGGTGCGGGTTTCTGCTTGGGCGGCACGCCTGGCCGTTCCTCGAAGCGGTCGCGGTACAGGGTCGCCTGGCCAAGCAGCATCAGGGTCACGGGCGTCGTCACCGTCACGAAGAAGATGATGAGGACTTCGTGGAACACCCAGCGGCTCTGCAGGACGGCGAAGCAGAGGATGGACGCGAGGCAGAGGAGAATGGTGCCGCCGCTGGTCGCGATCGTCGGGGCGTGCAGGCGCGCGTAGAAATCGGGCAGGCGCAGGAGCCCGAGCGATCCGATCAGGGTGGTCGCGGCACCGATAAGCATCAGCCCGCAGACGAGCAGCGCCGCCCATGGCGGAAGGTCGGTCAGATGGCTCATTCGATCACCTCGCCGCGCATGAGGAATTTTGCCAACGCGATGGACGAGGCGAAGCCGATCACTGCGATGATCAGCGCCGTTTCGAAATAGACCGTATTCGCCGTACGGATACCGAAGGTGATGAGCATCAGCATCGCATTGATGTAGAGCGTGTCGAGACCGAGAATGCGGTCCTGGGCCCTCGGTCCTCTGGCCATGCGGTAGAGCGCGAAGGCCATGGCCAGCGCAAGCATGGTCTGTGCGACGAGCACGGACCAGACGACGGCAAGCTCCATCATTCGAATATCTCCTTCAAATCGGCCGCATAGCGCGTAATCGTTTTCCGCCACAGGTCCTCGTTGTCGATGTCGAGCACGTGGAAGAGCAGGATCTTCCGGCGACGGTCATATTCGAGCCATGCGGTGCCCGGCGTCGCCGTGACGACGCAGGCGAGCAGCGCCAGGGCGTTCTCGTCGGCGAGATCGAGGCTGACCGTCATGAAGCCCGCATTCACCGGACGCCTGCCTGCGCGCAGGATGATGAGCGTGACGGCGATATTGGAGCGGATGACGTCGCCGACGACGCGCAGGATGAATCCGGCGATCCGGCTCCAGCGGTGGAGACGCGAGCGGGCGGGCTGCAGGTTGAGCGTCACCCATGCGAGAGCCGTGCTGACCACCAGGCCGAGGGCGATTGAGCCCGGCGTCACGGACTGGCTCAGAAGCAGCCACATGAGGAGGAGCGCGATCGAGAGCAGCGGGTAGGGGAACCAGGTACGCATCGCTACTGGCTCCCGGCCCGCGGCGCCGAAAGCACGCGCTCGCTGTGGGTGAGGGGCGCGAGCAGATCGTCAGCCGTCGCCTGCATGTAGCGCATCGCGGGCCCCGCCTGCAGGCTCAGGAAGATGCAGGCTGCGAGCAGGACGACGACCGGCGTGATCTCGATCACCACGACCCGCGGGATCGTACCCTCGATCGACGCCCAGAACGTTCGGATGCCGATGCGGTTCATCGCGATCATGGCAGCGAGCCCGGACAGGATGAGGAGAGTGACATAGGTCCAGTCGGCGGCGGATATCGCGGTCGCGAGCTCGGCGCCCGGCATGTCGAAGAGGCCGCTGATGAGCGCGAATTTGGCGATGAAGCCGGAGAAAGGCGGCAGGCCGGCGAGCAGCAGGGCACAGAGGCAGAAGCAGAGGCCGAGAACGGCCATCGTGCCGGGGATGGCGACGCCGACCTCTTCATCCTCCTCGTCCTCGTCAAAATCGCCATAGGCTTCCATCGTCACGGCCAGAACGTCGGCGCCGGCGTCCCGGCCGCGTTCGACGAGCTCGATCAACAGGAAGAAGGCCCCGATCGTCAGTGTCGAGCTGACAAGATAGAAGAGTGCGCCGGCGAGCATTCCGTCGTGGCCGAGGCCAACCGCGGCGAGCAGGGTCCCCGAGGATACGAGAACGGAGTAGCCCGCAAGACGGCCCATCGCCTGCGAGGCGAGCACGCCGATACCGCCGAAGGCGATCGTCAGCATTCCCCCGGTGACGAGCCAGTCCTGGCCGAAACCGGACGATGTGCCCGCCGCAGTGCCGAAGACGAGCAGATGCAGGCGGATGATGACGTAGATGCCGACTTTGGTCAGGACCGCGAAGACGCCTGCGACCGGCGGCGTCGCCGCGGCATAGGCCGTCGGCAGCCAGAAGCTGAGCGGCCACATGCCCGCCTTGACGAGAAAGGCGACGCCGAGGATGGCCGAGCCCATTTCGACGAGTGTTCTGCTTCTCGGTTCGAGGGCTGCGAGCTTCGTCGCGAGGTCGGCCATGTTGAGCGTGCCGGCGGCGCCGTAGATCAGGCTGACGCCGATCAGGAACAGCGCCGAGGCGGCGAGGTTGACGGCGATATAATGCAGCCCCGCCTTCACGCGCAGCGGACCGGAGCCGTGCAGGAGCAGGCCATAGGAGGCGGCCAGCATCATTTCGAAAAAGACGAAGAGATTGAAGAGGTCGCCCGTGAGAAAGGCGCCGTTGAGACCGGCTACGAGAAGCTGGAAAAGCGAATGGAAGTGATGCCCGGCCGTGTGCCACCGCGCCATGGAATAGGCCTGCGCGGCGAGTGCAAGGCCGCTCGTCAGGCACAGCATCAGGGCCGACAGGCGGTCGAGCACGAGGACGATCCCGAAGGGGGCGGGCCAATTGCCGAGCTGATAGACCCCTGATCCGGGCAGGCTGCCGGTGCCGGCCGCGGCAAGTCGCATGAGGATCATCGAGAGGATGAAGACGACGAGCGTGGACGCGAAGCCGATGGCCCCCTTCAATGTGCGGTCGCGCTCGTTGATCGGGATCAGCACCGCAGCCACGGCAAGCGGCAGGAGGATCGGCAGGATGAGAAGATGATCGAGCCAATCAGTCACCGCGCTGCTCCCTTCCGTCCACATGGTCGGTTCCGGTGAAGCCGCGGGAGGCGAGCAGCACCACGAGGAAAAGTGCGGTCATGGCGAAGCCGATGACGATCGCCGTCAGCACCAGTGCCTGCGGCACCGGGTCGGTATAGCGGGCGAGATCGCCGACGCCGCCGGGATCGAGGATCGGAGGGCCGTTCACCCGCAACCGGCCCATGCCGAAGATGAAGAGATTGACGGCGAAGGAGAGCAGCGAAAGCCCGATGATCACCTGGTATGTTCGCGGCCTCAGGAGAAGATAGACGCCCGATGCGGTCAGCGTGCCGATCCCGGCCGAAAGAATGAGTTCCATTAGCGTGCCGCCTCCTTGTCCGAGCGTGCGGCCTTCGCATGCGCACGCGGCGCACGGACCGACTGGTGCGCCAGCGCGATGAGGATGAGAACGGTGGCGCCGAGCACCAGCGAGAAGACGCCGAGGTCGAAGAGGATCGCGCTTGCGAGCGGAAACTTGCCGACGACCGGCAGGCTTGCATATTGCGCGTGGGAGGTGAGGAAGGGATAGCCGAAGAACCAGGACCCGACGCCCGTGGCCGTCGCGACCAGCAGGCCGATGCTCATCCAGCGAAGCGGATGGATGCGGAGCCGTTCCTCGACCCAGCGGGTTCCGCCGGACATATATTGCAGGATAAAGCCGATCGACATGGCGATGCCGGCGGCAAAGCCGCCCCCCGGCAGATCATGTCCGCGCAGGAAGAGAAAGGCCGCGAGCATTCCTGTGACCGGAAACATCCAGCGCATGATCACTGCCGGGATGAAGAGATATTCGGCGACGCTGTCGCCGGCGGCGCGGTCGGGATGATCGTCGTCGAAGGCGTTCTGCACCCTTTGCTGCTCTGGCGTCTCCAGGCTGTCGGACTGGGGGCGGAAGCGCAGGAGAAGCGCGAAGACCGTGAGCGCGACGATGCAGAGCACGGCGATCTCGCCAAGCGTATCGAAGCCGCGGAAATCGACGAGGATGACGTTGACGACATTTGTGCCGCCGCCCTCCCGATAGGCGCGCTCGAGAAAATAGCTGGCAATGGTTTCGGGGAGGGGCCGCGTCATCACCGTGTAGGCGATGAGCATCATTCCCCCGCCGGCGCCGATCGCCAGCAGCAGGTCGCGCAAGCGTCTCAGGCGGACCCTGATCGAGATGTCCTCCGCCGCCATCGGCTCCTCGATGCGCTTCGGAAGCCAGCGCAATCCGAGCAGAATGAGCACGGTGGTGACGATCTCCACGAGGAGCTGCGTGACCGCAAGATCGGGTGCGGAAAGCCAGACGAAGGTGATGCAGGTGACGAGCCCTGCTCCGCCGAGGAGGACCAGCGAGGCGAGACGGTGGAATTTCGCCTGATAGGCGGAGCCGATGGCGCAGGCGATGCCTATCGCCCAAAGCAGGGCAAAGGCGGGATCGATGCCGCGGATCACGAGCGGCGGCAGTTCGAAATTGCCGAGAAGAAGCGGCGATGCCCCTGCCGCAAGCGCCAGAAAGACGAGGAGACGCATCTGCGGCTGGAGGCGACGCGTGCCGAGCCGCTGTTCGAGCCATCGGGCCCACTTCCAGGAAAGCGTTACCAGCACGCGCTCGAAAATGCGCTGCCCCTGGAGCAGGCGGAAGACCGGCGGACCCTCGACGGCCGTCGCCAGATAGGAGCGCATCAGGAAGTAGAGGCCGATGCCGCCCGAAAGCGCGACGAAGCTCATGATCAGCGGAATGTTCCAGCCGTGCCAGACCGAAAGGCTGTAATCGGGCGTTCCCTCGCGCAGGACCGAGAGAACGGCCGTGTGAAGGAAGGGACCGATCGTCTGGGCGGGAATAATACCGACGACCAGACAGGCAAGAACGAGGAAGTCGACCGGCGCCCGCATCCAGCGGGGTGGCTCATGTGGTTTTCTCGGGAGGTCCGCCGGTGGCCGGCCGAAGAAGACGCCGTGGATGAAGCGGAGGGAATAGGTGACTGCAAACATGCCCGCGATCGTCGCCACATAGGGCGTAGCCGTGTCGAGCGGGTTGACGAGATGCGTCTCGATCGCCTCGGCGAAGAACATCTCCTTGGAGAGAAATCCGTTGAGCAGCGGCACGCCGGCCATGGCGGCACTCGCCACCATGGCGAGCGTCGCGGTGATCGGCATGAAGTGGAAAAGCCCGCTCAGCCTGCGCATGTCGCGGGTGCCGCTTTCGTGGTCGATGATGCCGGCCGCCATGAAGAGGGAGGCCTTGAAGGTCGCGTGGTTGACGATATGAAAGACCGCGGCGACGGCCGCCAGCGGACTGCCGAGGCTCAGGAGAACGGTGATGAGCCCGAGATGACTGATCGTCGAATAGGCGAGGAGTCCTTTCAGATCCTGCTGAAAAATCGCGAAATAGGCGCCGAGCAGGAGCGTTGTGAGGCCCGCAAGGCCCACGATCCAGAACCAGGCATCCGTGCCGGCCATCACCGGCCAGAACCGCACGAGCAGGAAGACGCCGGCCTTCACCATCGTCGCCGAATGCAGATAGGCCGAAACCGGCGTCGGGGCCGCCATCGCGTGCGGCAGCCAGAAATGGAAGGGGAACTGGGCGCTCTTCGTCAACGCCCCGAGCAGGACGAGGACAAGTACCGTGCCATAGAGCGGATGGTTGCGGATCGCGTCGCCCGAGGCGAGAACCGCGTCGAGTTCGTAGCTGCCGACGATCTTGCCGATGAGTATCAGGCCGACGAACATGGCGAGGCCGCCCATGCCGGTAATCGTCAGCGCCATGCGGGCGCCGTCGCGGGCGTGTGCGTTATGGTGCCAATAGCCGATCAGCAGGAAGGAGACGATGCTGGTCAGCTCCCAGAAGACGGCGAGCAGAATGAGGTTGCCGGAAAGAACGACGCCCAGCATCGATCCCATGAAGGCGAGGAACAGCGCGAAAAAGCGCGGGACCGGGTCCTCCTCGGCCATATAGTAGCGGGCATAAAGGACGACGAGAACGCCGATCGCCGTGATCAGTGCCGAAAACAGCCAGGCGAAGCCGTCCATCCGGAGGGTGAAGTTCAGCCCGAGTTGCGGAACCCAGTCGATCCGGTAATGGAGGACGCCGCCCGAGGCGACGTAGGGGTAGAGGCCGGCGGTCACCAGGAAGCAGACAAGCGCGATCGCACCTGCGAACCAGGAGATCGCACCGCGCTGATCGGACGGGAAGAAGATTGCAATGAGGCTTCCCGCGAAGGGGACAAGAATGAAAACAGAAAGCAATTTCTCCGCGTATTCGATCGTTTATCTCCTTCCGAGTGTATTGGAGGTCGGGACTTCGGTCCCCCGAGGACTGACGCCGGACGGGTCACGCGGACGAGTTCCGCGCGTTCGCATCAGCGGCAGGAGGCATATGTTTTTATGACTATTTTCCGGACGGCTGCCAAGCCTTAGCAGCAAGAAAATGCCGCGTATGTGCAGTCCGCCTCTGAAAGCGGGGTCCGGATCCCGGTCAAGCGGCGCACCACCGCCGCTCGAAGACGAAAGTGGCAAGATCGTTGGCGTTCATCGGCCGGGCGAAGGCGTAGCCCTGCAGACCATGGCATTCCATTTCCTTGAGGATGCGGGCGTGCTCGAGCGTTTCGACACCTTCGGCGATCACTTCGATCCCGAGCGATGTGCCGATGTCGATGATCGATGCCACCAGCCGGCGCTCCGCCGGAGAGGCGAGAATAGGCAGCACCAGTTGCCGATCTATCTTCAGGCGGCGTGGCGTCAGCTTCAGCAGGCTCAGGATCGAGGCATAGCCGGTACCGAAGTCGTCGATCTCGATGTCGATGCCGAGTTCCTTGATGCGCCGGATGTTGGACATGACCGTCACATCGTTCTCGTCGAAGGAAATCGATTCGAGCAGTTCGAAGGAAAGCCGCCCCTCGGGTATGGAAAGCTCCTCCAGCCGGTCGATCAGTCCCTCGTCTCTCAGGCGCGGATAGGAGAGATTGACCGATACCTTCGGCACGTAGATCCCGTTTGCCTCCCAGCGATAGATCTGAAAGAGCGCCTGTTCGAGAATCTTCTGATCGATCGCCGCGACGACGTTGATGTCCTCCGCCGTCTTGAGAAAGGCGTGCGGGCCGAGGAGCCCCTTGGTGGGATGATCCCATCGTGCGAGTGCCTCGACGCCAATGATGTCGAGCGAGCTTGGACAGAACTGCGGCTGGAAATATGCGACGAATTCGTTCTGCTCGAGACCGCGCAGGATCTCGTCGGCCGTCTGTTTCGTCTGGAGCACGGCGGTCTTAAGCGCACCCGTAAAGGTCTCTTGCCGGTTGCGGCCCCGGCGCTTGGCCTCGTAGAGGGCGATATCGGCGTTGACCAGTACCTGGGAAAGGTCATCCGTCGCATCGGTTTGAGCGGCAATCCCGATGCTCACGCCTATGCGGCATTCCTGATCTTCGTACCGCACCGGAACGCTCATCGCCTCGATCACGCGGGAAGCCAGAGCCGCGTCTTCGTCGCCGCCGCCGCTTGCGCGAATGATGACGAACTCGTCGCCGCCGATCCGGGCGACGAAGTCGTCCTGGCGTGCATTGTCCCGCAAAAGGCTTGCCGCATGCTTCAGGATTTCGTCTCCGGCTGCATGGCCCATCGTGTCGTTGATCTGCTTGAAACGGTCGAGATCGATATGGAAGATGCTGATCTTCGCATTTGCGTCGGCCCGCCGGCTGCGGTCGAAGAGAATCTGGTCCAGGAAGCGGCGATTGGGCAGACCGGTCAATGGATCGTGCAGCGCGTTGAATTCCATGCGATGGCGTGCCGCCTCCAACTCGGCACTGTGAGCTTCCGCGAGACGTTTGGCCTCCGACAGCGTCGCGCGTGTCTTCACGTCGGCCGTCACGTCCCAGTTGACGCCGACGATCTTCCTGTTGCCGTTCGTTCCGGCATAGGTCGAGCCGATCGCACGGACGTGGCGGACTTCCCCATCCGGAAGGCGGATGCGGAATTCCGTGTTGTATGCGCCGCCCGTGGCGAGCGTTTCGGCGAATTCCGCCTCGGCACGGGCGAGATCGTCGGGATGAAGCGTGTTCCGCCAGTCCTCGTAGATCGCGCGCATCGACGATCCGATGCCGTAGAGCTCCTTCATGCGGCTGTCCCACAGGAGCGTGCCGCTGTCGACGTCGAGCTCCCATATGCCGATCTTCGAAGTGTCGAGCGCGATCCTCAGCCGGTGCGAAAGCTCCTGAAGCTGATCCTTGCTCTGCCTCAATGCGCGAAAGTTCGCTTGCCTCTCGGCCATGAGGCGGCCGGCAACGATCATCGGAGCGACGATCATCAGGCCGCCGAAAATGATGAGGAAGCGGACCTGCCACGCATTCTGCGGTGTCGTCGGCCAACCGCCTTTGGGGATCGCGGCCATGCGCCAGGAACCGCCGGGCAAGGATACGCTCATCTCGACAGGGGCGCTTTCGAAGATTGCCGGGTCGCCGAAGAAATGCGGGCCGTCGCGGCCGGCAATGGCGATGTCGATGTCGAGCGCCGGCGATGAAAGGCCACTGTCGCGATAAAGGCGATCGACATCGATCACCGCTGATACAACGCCCCAGAAGCGCCTGCCACCTTCCGGACCGGTGGTTACGGGGAAGCGGCCGATCAGCCCGCGACCGCCTTGCACGAGGTCGACAGGGCCCGCGAGCACCATCTCTCCGGATGCCACTGCGCGCATGACGGAACTGCGTTGTTTGTCGTTCGCGCGGTAATCGAGACCGATCGCCTTCTCATTGCCCGTCAGCGGGTAGACCATCGCGACCACCAGTTCGGGCGCGGCGGCGATGTTGCGAAGCTGCGAGCCGCCGCTGAAGACGCTGCGTGCGAGCTCTCCGAAGCGCTGCTGCTGCATGTCGGGTTCGGTCTCGATCGTGGCGATCAGGCCCCGGACCAGCTGAATATTGCCGTTGACGCTGCTCTCGAGGCTCGAGCGTATCGGGTTGAGCGCGTCGGCAACCTCGGAGCGCAGCCGCGCTTCCGAAACGATCCGGTTCTGATTGTCGGCGAGAACCCCGGCGGCGACTACCACAACGGCCGCGATGAGGGCCGGAAGGTAGCTGGGGGTGAGAAAGCGCGACAGACGGGACATGGCATGATGCGGCTTCAAAAGAGCAATTCCAGGACGTGGCCCACAAGGGGGCGGGGACGGCATGCAGCAAGCCCGGATAATTCCAGACTCTCCTTAACAAACCTTCATTCGGGGTTTCTGAAATAACTTGCGGTAACGCGTGGTCGCAAGCGCTTCAGCGTTGCGTTCCGATCATCGCCTGCAGTGTTTCGAGCCTGTCGGCATCGCGGGGCAGCTTGTCGGGTCTGAGGCGTGCGATCCGCGGAAAGCGCATGGCGACCCCGGATTTGTGGCGCGTGGAGCGGTTGAGGCCTTCAAAGGCAACCTCGACGACGAAGCCGCTGTCGGGTTCGGCGCGCACCGCGCGCACGGGGCCGAAGCGTTCGACCGTATTG
This sequence comes from Sinorhizobium sp. P24N7, assembly GCF_042436655.1. NCBI lineage: Bacteria > Pseudomonadati > Pseudomonadota > Alphaproteobacteria > Hyphomicrobiales > Rhizobiaceae > Sinorhizobium > Sinorhizobium sp. P24N7. The sequence goes on from NZ_JBHMIW010000004.1 coordinate 76,330, forward strand.
TCGCGCACGAACCGGTCGAGGACCTCCAGTTCGGCATCGGTGAAGCCGAAATAGGCCTTGCCGACGGGAACGAGGCTCGTCCCGTCTTCACCCTGCGCCCAGACGCCGAAGGTGAAATCGGAGTAATAGCTGGACCGCTTGCCATGGCCGCGCTGGGCATACATCAGCACGGCGTCGATATTGAAGGGCGCCCGCTTCCACTTGAACCAGGGCCCCTTGGCCCGTCCGGCCATATAGGGCGAATCCAGCCGTTTCAGCATGACGCCTTCGATCACCGGATCGGGCGGGTTGGAGCGCAGCTCGTCAAGCTCCTTCCAGCTTGAAAAGCCGACGAGCGGCGAGAGATCGAAATGCTGCGGCGAGGCCGCTTCGATCAGCGCCGACAGCGCCTCGCGGCGGAGGTGAAAGGGCTCGGGCCTGATATCGCGCTCGCCTGAAAAGAGAATATCGTAGGCACGGATGAAGGCCGGAAACTCGTCCATCAGCTTGCGACTGACGGTCTTGCGGTTCAGCCTTTGCTGCAGGTCGGCGAATGTCGCGGTGGCGCGGTTGCTGCGCATCGTTCCGCCGACCAGAAGCTCGCCATCGATGACACCGGTGATATCGGCAGCCTCGATGATCTCCGGAAAGGCGGAGGATATCTCGTCGCCGCTGCGTGAATAGAGGCGTCGAGTCCCGCCGACATTGGCGAGCTGGACGCGGATGCCGTCCCATTTCCACTCGGCCGCGAAGTCGGACGGGTCGAGTCCTTCGAGATCGCCCTCTCCGACCGCCGTCGCGAGCATCACCGAGTGAAAGACCGCAGGTGTCTTGAGCACCGGCATCTCCGCCTCACCGGTGAGCCAGAGGAAAAGCGGCAGGTATGGCGGCTCCAATCCGTGCCAGAGCGTTTCGATCTCGCTCACCTCCTTGCCGCCCATCTCCGCAAGCGCCTGCTTTGCGAGCCGCGCCGAGACCCCGATCCGCAAGCCTCCTGTCGCGAGCTTGAGGAGTGCGAAGCGGCCGGAGGTGTCGAGCCGGTCCAGAAGGTCGCGGACGAGCGAGCGAACCTCGGAGCGGCCGGCCCGCTGCAGCCGTTCGACAACCTCGCCGAGCGGAATGTCCTCGGGGGCGACGTCCGGCGGCGGCTCCCAGGCGAGGGAGACCGTTTCCGCGAGGTCGCCGACATAGTCGTAGGAATAGTGGAACAGCACGTCGTCCATGCGCTCGAGCAAGAGGTCGCGAATGAGGGCCGGCTTTACCGTGTTGAGCGAGAGCGTGCCCGCGATCGCGGCCAGCGCGTAGCCGCGGCTCGGATCGGGTGCGCCGCGGAAATAGTCGACGAGCAACCGAATCTTGCCGTTTCGCTGCGGCGTCAGCACGAGCCGGTCGAGCAATTCGGCGAATGCTTTCATCGCTCACTCTCCCTCATCGTCGTAGCCGACAAGGTGCAATGGCCGTGCGGGTATGCCCTGCAACTGACACCAGCGGACCAGCGCCTCCTCACGGCCATGCGTCACCCAGACTTCGGCAGGCGCGATTTCGCGGATCGTGGCCGTGAGCTCGGCCCAGTCGCAATGATCGGAGATGACGAGCGGCAACTCGACGCCGCGCTGCTTGGCGCGCTGTCGGATGAGCATCCAGCCGGAGGCGAAGATGGCGAGCGGATCGGCGAAACGGCGCGCCCATCGCTCGGCAAAAGCCGCCGGAGGCCCGAGGACGATAGCGCCGGCGAGGTCCTGCCGGTTTTCCTGGCCGAGCGTTGCCGGACGGATATCGCCGAGATCGATGCCCTGGCTCTGGTAATATTCGCACAGCCTGGCGAGTGCGCCATGGATGTGGATAGGTGCGTCGTAGCCCTGCTGGCGTATGAGCGCGATGAGGCGTTGTGCCTTGCCGAGGGCGTAGGCGCCGACCACATGCGCACGCTCCGGAAACTGCCGGAGAGACTGGAGGAGCCGCGCGATCTCTCCCTTGTCGTCCGGGTGGTGGAAGACCGGCAGGCCGAAGGTCGCTTCCGTGATGAAGACGTCGCAGGCGACCGGCTCGAACGACGGGCAGGTCGGATCGGGTCGTCGCTTGTAATCGCCGGAAACGACGATCCGCGTCCCGTCTGCCTCGACGGAGATCTGCGCCGAGCCGAGCACATGGCCGGCCGGGTGGAAACGGACGCGCACGCCGCCGACCGAAATCGTCTCGCCGAAGCGCGCGTCTTGGCTCGCGCCGCAGAAGTCGTCACCATAGCGCAGGCGCATGATGTCGAGCGTCTCGCGCGTCGCGAGCACATGGCCATGCCCGGCGCGCGCATGGTCTGAATGTCCGTGGGTGATGAGTGCCCTCTCGACCGGTTGCACCGGGTCGATATAGAAATCCCCGTATTGGCAGTAGAGACCTTTGGGGGCGGGAAAGAGCAAGGCGTCCGGCTTCATACGGATAAAGATAGCCGGCGGCGGCGCATCTGCCAGCTATCTGCAAAAGATTTTCGCCGTAAGGCGGCTGCGGGCCGTCCGCGGATAAAACCCTTCCCCAGCGCCGGCGTCAGGAAGCGGCAGTGCGACGGGTCAAGCCCCTCCCACTTGTGGGTAGGGGTTGGGGAGGGGCGCTCCCTGGAGGTTAGCTGTCGCCCGCGAGCGTATCGCCGATGAGTTTCAGCACCGCTTCGGCATCGATGTCGATACAGGCCTGCTGGCTTGGGAAGCCGTCCCAGGCGTTCGGGGGAAACAGTCGCCCATCCGGTTTTTGAACGGTCTGGCCGTCGGCGATGCCGCCGCAAAGGACCCGGATGGCGCCGCCACGGGTCTGAAAGAATTGGGGCGCGACGACATAGGCGCAGGCGCAGCTGTCGTGCACGATCATGCCATCATCCACATGGTGCTCGTAGAAGTCGATGTAGAATTGCGAGATGTCGGAAAGAAGCCTCGCCGGTGAACCGCCGCGTTCGGCGATCTCGGAGAGCATGGCGCGGCTCATCACCGTCTTCGTCGTCACGTCGAGACCGATGACGGTCACCGGCCATGGCGCCGTCATCACCACATCGGCCGCTTCCGGGTCGCCGTGGATATTGGCTTCCGCCGCCGGCGTGATGTTGCCGGGAACATCGAAGGCGCCGCCCATGATCACCACCGCCTTGACGAGCGCGGCAATCTCCGGATCGTCGCGCAAGGCGCGCGCCAGGTTGGTCATCCGGCCGACGGCGACGAGCGTCACCTCGCCGGGATTGGCGCGCACGGTGTCGATGATGAAGCGGTGGGCAGGACGAGGGTCGAGCGGCAGGTCCATCTGCGCCGGCACGCCGATATTGCCGAGCCCGTCATCGCCGTGAATGCCCGTCGGCCATTCGACATGCGGCCGGCCGGCATCGAACGTCTCGCCCATGCCCCTGGCAACCGGTGCGGCAATATTCCATGCCCCTTTGAGGAACAACGCATTGCGCGTCGTCGTCTCGATCGAGGCATTGCCGAAGACCGTGGTGATGCCGAGCAGCTCTATGGCCGGGTGACGGTGCAGAAAGAGGAGGGCCATCGCATCGTCGACGCCCGGATCCGTATCGAAAATAACCTTGTGCATACCGCCTCTTCCTGGTTACGGGGGATTCCCGCCTACAGCGACGTTGTGCATGGCGCAATGGACAAGCTGCGGAAGAAAGTCAATCTCTGGCCGCCTGCAGGAGGCCTCCGTTTAAACTTTCCGAAAGATGGTTCGTCTATCTTCGAAGACGCCTTCGGGCCTTTCTTGCGATCCTTTACGACGACAGCGGAGCCATCCCTTGAAGGCCATTCTCAGCAAATTGCGCCCTTCGAAGCGGCTGGTGATCATCCTGTCCGCTGCCTTCGGGGTCTCCGCCGCATCCGGCGGTGCCGCGGTCTATGTCGGTCGCGACAAGATACTGACGCGCTTCGCGGAGCCCTCCGCCTCCGGCCTCGAATGCACCGCGCTCCGGACCTTGAAGCTCGACAACAAGGGGCAGCGGTGGATCCGCATGCATGTGAAGACGGACCGGGCAACCGGGCCGGATCGGATCAGGACCGCCTTGCGCGTCGCAGGCGGCCTCGCCAAAAAGGAGGAGGCCGATCTTTACCAGGTGGTCGTGCTCGATGCGGCAGGTCCGGAGGATCGCGCAGGCGTGCGCGGTTCGGCGATCGGCGCGGAGGTGCTCTTCGCCCCCGGTCCGCGGAGCGTGCCGGGTTTGGATGAACCCTTCCGCGCCTCCTATAACGAGGCCACGGCCAACGCTGCCGGCAGGTTCCACGGCAAGGTCGTGACACTCGAACTGGACGACGTCCGCGCCATCATGGCCAAGATGGACGACCGCTCCATGTGCAACGATCCGTCCGCAGCGGGCGATGTCGCGGCCGCTGCGCCGGCCGAGGAACAGGCGAGTCATTAAGGGAGAGCCCCTCCCCAACCCTCCCCCCGTTGGGGAGGGCCTGCTCCAGGGTATCATTCGGCCTTCTGACGGCGGGCCGGGAAGAGGATGATGTCGCGGATCGACGGCGAGTTGGTGAGCAGCATGATCAGCCGGTCGACACCGATCCCCAACCCCCCGGCCGGCGGCATGCCCTGGTCCATGGCATCGAGGAAGTCCTCGTCTAGCGTCTTTTCCTTCTCGCCGCGGGCATGCGCCTGTTCCATCTGCTCGACCATGCGGGCGCGCTGCTCGACCGGGTCGTTGAGCTCGGAAAATGCGTTGCCGATCTCCCAGCCGTTGCAATAGGTCTCGAAGCGCTCGACGAGCCGCGGCTCGCCCGGCACCTCCTTGGCGAAGGGCGAGATGTCCTTCGGGAAGTGGATGACGTGAGCAGGCTGGATCAAGGTCGCTTCGACCTTCTCCTCGAAGAGGAAGGCGAGCACCTCGCCCCAGGTCGCGTCCTTCTCGATCTCGACACCGGCGTCGCGAGCCGCCTGTCGGGCCTCCTCGTCGCTCTTGATGGCAAGGAAATCGATTCCGGTCGCATCCTTGACCGCCGCCGGCATGGAGACGCGCGGGAACGGCCCCTTGAAGGAGAGCTGCTTGTCGCCGAACTCGAATTCCGTCTTGCCGTGAACCGCAAGCGCCAGGGTCTCGAACATGCGTTCCACGAGACCCATCACGTCCTCGTAGTCGGCATAAGCCCAGTAGCACTCCATCATGGTGAATTCAGGATTGTGCCGGGTCGAGACGCCTTCGTTGCGGAAGTTGCGGTTGATCTCGAAGACCTTGTCGGTAAGGCCGGAAACGAGAATGCGCTTCAGGTAAAGCTCGGGCGCGATGCGCAGATACATGTCGAGCTTCAGCGTGTTGTGATGCGTCTTGAAGGGCTCGGCCGTCGCGCCGCCATAGATCGGCTGCAGCATCGGCGTCTCGACTTCCATGAAGCCTTCGTCCTCGAGGAATCGGCGCAGGCTCGATACGATGCGGCTTCGCTGCTGGAAGCGCAGCTTCGATTCCTCGTTGACCATGATGTCGAGGTAACGCTTGCGGTAGCGCGTCTCGATGTCGGCAAGCCCGTGATACTTCTCCGGCATCGGCAGGAGCGACTTGCAGAGCATGGTGATCTCTTTGGCGTTGACCGTCAGTTCGCCGCGCTTGGTGCGGCGCACCTCTCCGGTCACCCCGATGATGTCGCCGAGATCGATCATCGGCAGAAGCGCGCGCGCCTCCTCCGGTGCCGTATCCTTGTGCGAAAAGATCTGGATCTTGCCGGAAGCGTCATGAAGATCCATGAACATGCCGGAATTGCGCGAGGAGAAGACGCGGCCGGCAACGGTTACCGTTTCGCCGCTTTCGGTATCGGGCTCCAGCCCGGCATATTTCTCCGCGAGTTCCGAATTGGTGAGCGTACGGTGGAAATGCGCGGGATAAACATCGCCGATCTGCTGGCGCAGAAGGTCGAGCTTCTGGGAGCGCACTTCCGTCGCGTCGGAGGAAAGGCCGGCTGCCTGTGTCTTGTCGGTCATGGTCTTGTCCTTACTTTCCACTGCCCGCCATGGAGGCGACGACCTGCGCGGCGACCTTCAGCCGCTGGCGCACGACCGAACGGCCGAGCAGTTCCATCGAATCGAACAGCGGCAGCGAGCGCTGCGAGCCCGAGCAGGCGACGAAGAGCGGCGCCACCACGGCTTTCAGCTTCTTGCCCATCCGCTCCGCGCTGGCGCGCAGCTCCGTCTCGATCGATTCCTTGTTCCATTCCAGAATCTTTTCGAGATCCGGCTGGACGGTGTTCAGGATTTCGAGCATCTCCTCGGGCGAGGCCTTCACCCCGGCAAAGGCGGCGGGCTGCAGGCCGAGATCCGACTTGAAGAGGAAGGCGGCGAGATCAGGCAGTTCGCCGAGCTTCGAAATGCGGGTCTGAGAGAGCTTCAGACCTTCCTTGAGCCGCTCGTTGTCCATCGCCCAGGCGAGGACGCGGGCTGCGAATTCCTCGTCGGAAAGCTTCTCGCGGATCCAGCGCGCGTTCAGCCAGTCGAGCTTCTGGATGTCGAAGATCGCGCCGGCCTTGGACAGGTTTTCCGGATCGAATTTCTCCGCCAGCTCCTCCACCGTCAGCAGTTCTTCGCCTTCGGCGATCTGGATGAAGAACAGGCCGAGGAAGTTCATCAGCGCTTCCGGCAGGTAACCGAGCGCCGTGTAGTAGGAGATGGAGGTCGGGTTCTTGCGCTTCGACAGTTTCGATTTGTCGGCATTGCGCATCAGCGACAGATGCATGAAGACAGGCGGTTCGAGGCCGAGATACTGGTAGATCAGAATGTGCTTCGGCACCGAGGCGAGCCACTCCTCGCCGCGTGCGACATGGGTGATCTTCATCAGATGGTCGTCCACGACGTTCGCCATGTGATAGGTCGGCATGCCGTCGGCCTTGAGCAGTACCTGCATGTCGACGGCTTCCCACGGGATCTCGACATCGCCATAGACGCCGTCGTGGAACTTGCAGGAGCCCTCGGTCGGGATCTTCATGCGCACGACATGCGGCTCGCCGGCGTCGACGCGCGACGTCACTTCCTCGGCCGAGAGGCTGAGGCAGAGGCCGTCATATTTGGGCGGCTTGCCGGCGGCACGCTGCGCCTCGCGCATCTGCTCCAGCCGCTCGGGCGTGCAGAAACAGCGGAAGCCGTGGCCGTTCGCAACGATCTTCTCGACGTAAGGCTTGTAGATGTCCTTGCGGTCGCTCTGGCGATAGGGGCCGTAGGGGCCGCCGATATCGGGACCTTCCGACCATTCCAGTCCGCACCACCTCAGCGCGTCGAGCACCTTCTTCTCGAATTCCGGCGTCGAGCGCGTCGCATCCGTGTCCTCGATGCGCAGGATGAATTTGCCGCCGTGCTTCTTGGCGAAGAGATAGTTGAAGAGCGCGATATAGGCGGTGCCGACATGCGGCTCGCCGGTGGGGGAAGGTGCGATACGCACCCGGACTGCAGAATCTGCCATTGTCTTTGCCCGTCTTGACGTGCTTTCGGGGCCCTTTGCCGGAGTGCTTTCCAGCTTGCGGGCGCGCATTTTATGGGAAGGAAAGGCCCGCAAGGGTTCCGCACCAGCGGTTTAGCCAGGCAATTCCAGTCGGCAGGCGTGAGACCATAGAAAGCCCTGCATGTCAACGGAAAGCCGCGAGCGGCAATGTCGTCGTCTCGCCGCAGGCCAAGAGCAAAGATCGCGGCGAAGGCCCGCATTGGTGCGATGCGGGCCTGTTGTGTCGCGCTTCTATTTCGTCCTTGCGGCTTGTCGCTTCATGCGCGCGTTGCGGGCGACCATGTTGAGCACCTCGACCAGTGCGGAGAAGGCCATCGCAGCATAGACGTAGCCCTTCGGCACGTGGAAGCCCATGCCTTCGGCGATCAGGGTCGTGCCGATCATCAGGAGGAAGGCCAGCGCCAGCATGACGATCGTCGGATTTCTCTCGATGAAGTTTGCAAGCGGGTTCGCTGCAACCAGCATGACGGTCACGGCGACGACGACGGCGACGACCATGATCGGCAGATGCGGGGTCATGCCGACGGCGGTGATGATGCTGTCGACCGAGAAGACGAGGTCAAGAAGCAGGATCTGGCCGATGGCGGCCGCGAAGCTGTTGATCGCGGAGCTGGCGATGAAATCCTCCTCATGATCGCTCGGATCGACACTGTGATGGATTTCCTTGGTCGCCTTCCACACGAGGAAGAGCCCGCCGGCGATCAGGATCATGTCCTTCCAGGAAAAGCCGTGGCCGAAGGCCTCGAAGACCGGCTGCGTCAGTTTAACGATCCAGGCGATGGTGCCGAGCAGCGCCAGCCGCATGACGAGTGCAAGGCCGATGCCGATGCGCCGGGCGCTGACGCGGTTTTCCGGCGGCAGCTTGTTGGTGAGGATCGAGATGAAAATGAGATTGTCGATGCCGAGGACCACTTCCATGACGATGAGTGTGATGAGGGCGATCCAAGCCTCCGGGCTTTGAGCAAGCGTGAGGATTTCCTGCATCGGCAACTTTTCCTTTTCGAGACACGACAGATGGCGCAGTATTTAGGCATACTTGCGAAAGTCGCAAGCGCCGCCGCGCGTTTCGCGGCGACGTTGTCGGCTCCAGGTGATCGAAAAGGTGGAATTGTCGAAGGAAAGCCGGCTGCACCTGTCCGTGCACCGGAAATCAGCCCTTCAGCGGCACCCAGATCTCGACCGCACCCATGCCGGAATGCGGATCGAAGCGCTCGTCGTAGCGTTCCATCAGGTCGGGCAATTCACCATGTCGGTGGCCGGACTGCGGAAACCAGGTCGTGAAGATGTGGTGGGCCGTGTTGGCGATTCCGGAAATGTGCCCGCGGTGGACGAAGATCGCGTAACGCTGCCGGGGCAGCTTGAGTGTCGAAAAGCCGGTGAGCAGGGCCTCGGCGTCCCGTATCTCCGCCGCAGCCATGTAGCGGAAGCGGCCCGCCTCGCCGTCCGATTGGGTGCAGACGCCATAGGCGACGTTGCCGTGCTGACCGGGAATGCTGCCGAAATAAGCGTTGAAACGCTGCCAGAGGGAAGGGATGCCTTCGGTGCGGTTGTAGTCATAGGTCTCTGCGAGACCGGCGAGAAGAAGCCCCGGGCTTTCCTCGAAGCGCGGCGGTTCGATCTTCAAAGTGCGTGCGTCGTCCATTCTGATCGGCTCCAAAAGCTCGACATTGCGGACGTGCCCCTGCTTGCGGATGGTCTCGGGCGTCACCCCGAACTGCTCGCGAAAGGCACGGGTGAAAGCCTCGTGCGAGCCGTAGCCCGCCTCGAGGGCCACTTCGAGAATGCCGGATGTGCCGTTGGCGAGGGCAAGCGCGGCGCCGCTCAGGCGTCGGCCGCGGATATAGGCACTGATCGAGCGACCGGCCGAAAGCCCGAATACGCGCGAAAGATGATAGCGCGAAAGGCCGGCGGCCGCGGCGATATCATCCAGCGATATATCCTCGGCGAAATGGCTTTCAATGAACCAGATCGCCCTTCCGATGGCACTCATCGTCACTCCCTTTGTGGACACGCAAGGTCTTACGGCCTTTCAGGCGAGCGCGTTTGATCGCGATTGCTGGATTGCAAGAAGATGGTGCGGCATGTTTCGCCGGCAAGGCGCCGTGGCGTTTACTCCGTGTCCGTCGTCTTTCCGTAGGCGGCGAGGAAAACACGGATGGCGGATCTGACGTTCTTTTCGATGCTTTCGGCCGAGACCGCATCGCACATGCCGAAAAGCCGTCCCTTGAACATTCCGGCCATGGCGAGATCGATGAACTGCTTTGCGGCCATTTCCGTGTCTTCGATTGAGAGCGTGCCTGCCGACACCTGCTGGTCGAGATAGGTCTTGAGCACGGTGTATCCGTTCTCCGGCGTCGCAGTGAAGAAACGCTGCGCCAGCCGGGGCATCCGGTCGATCACCCCGAGTACCGTGCGCATCGCGCGGATCGTGTAATCCGACGTAATGCTCGTCACCAGCTTCACGCCGAAAGCGTGAAGCGCCTCCTCGATCGGTTCATTGCCGTTCAACGATTGCTTGACGCTGTTGACGATAATGTTGCGCTCGCGCGCGATGAGCGCCGTGAACAGGTCTTCCTTGTTCTCGAAATAGACGTAGAGCGTGCCCTTGGAAACGCCGGCCTCGCGCGTGATGTCGTTCATGCTGGCGGCGTCGAAACTGCTCCGCATGAAAACGCGTTTGGCGCCGTCGAGAATCCGCTCGCGTTTGACCGGATCCTCGCCGGCGGCGTGACGCCCGCCGGTCGACGGGTGTTCGTGCTGGTCCTGCAGGGATCTTTCCTGCTCTGCGCTTTTCGCTGACGTCATGGCTGCCGGACGTATCCACTCCTTTTGATCTAGCTTGCGTCACGGGAACGCGTTCAGATCCGATTCCAATGAGAATAGCGGGCGCGGAGAGAACGCGCACACTTTATCTTCACCTTACAAATCATCTTCACCTTACAAATCGAACCGACCGGTTCGATTTGCTCTTGATATGCGGTGTGAAAGGCATTATGTCAAGCGTCATCGAACCGAACGGTTCAGTTCAATTCCAACCAGATCGGTGGCCCATGTCCGCTTCCAGCTCTTCCAGTGCTGCCCGTGTTCGTCCCGTAGGCGACGATTTCGAAATGGATACCCAGAAGGCCGAGGCCAAGGGGCCCGGAACCGACGCTGCAGCCGCAGAGCAAACCGGGACCGAGAGCGCTGCGCCCCCGAAGAAGCGCCGCAAAATCCTTCCGGTGCTGGGTCTCGTGCTTCTCGGTGCTGCCGGCTGGTACGGCTATGATTGGTGGACCAACGGCCGTTTCCTGGTCTCGACCGACGACGCTTACATAGAAGGGGACATCGCGACCATTTCGCCCAAGGTGTCCGGCTATGTCGCCAAGGTCGACGTCGTCGCCAACCAGCATGTAAAGGCTGGAGATCCCCTGGTGACCCTCGACGACGGCGATTATCGTATCGCGGCCGAACAGGCTGAGGCGCAGATCGCCACGCAGAAGCTTGCGCTCGAACGCTTCGATGCCCAGATCGCCGGCGCCAAGGCGAGCCTTACTCAAACCGAAGCGCAGAAGAAGGCGCTTGAGGCGACGGTACGCGGCGCGGAACTGGCCCAGAAACGCGCCAGCGAGCTGCAGTCGAAGTCCTTCGGCACGGACGCTTCCCTCGACAGCGCACAGGTCGCACTCGATCAGGCTCGCGCGAATCTCGCCGGCGCGGAGGCGAACATTGCTGCGGCCAAGTCCAACATCACCGTCCTCGAAGCCCAGCGGATGGAAGCTGAAAGCACCATCCGCTCTCTGGAGCTTACCCGCGACAAGGCAAACAGGGACCTGGCCTTCACGGTGCTGAAGGCGCCCTATGACGGTGTGATAGGCAATGTGGCGGTTCAGGTCGGCGATCTCGTTTCGGCGGGCCAGCGGCTGGCCGCGCTCGTTCCGACGGATGAGCTCTATATAGACGCCAACTTCAAGGAAACGCAGATCGCGCATCTGGTGCCGGGTTCCAAGGTCCAGATCCATGTCGACGCCTATGAGGATCATCCGATCGAAGGCACCGTCGCATCGATCTCGCCGGCGTCCGGCTCCGTCTTTTCGCTGCTGCCGGCGGAAAACGCGACCGGCAACTTCACCAAGGTCATCCAGCGCGTTCCGGTGCGCATCACGCTGCCGGCCGACGTGCTGGCGGAAGGGCACCTGCGCGCGGGGCTGAGCGTCGTGGTCGACGTCGATACCCGCACCGCACCGGAACAGTCGAAGGTCGCGGCCGCGAAGTAAAGGGCTCAAGGCCCGAGGAGTGGCGGAAATGGCCGCAACAGCAACAGCGGGCGCGGCTGCGCCGAGCCTACCCAAGGCCGAGGAGCATATGGACCCGCGGCGGCTCATCGCCTTTTTCGCGATGGTCGTCGGAATGTTCATGGCGATCCTCGACATCCAGATCGTCTCCGCCTCGCTCGCCGAGATCCAGGCGGGCCTGTCGGCCGGATCTGACGAGATCGGGTGGGTGCAGACCGCCTATCTGATCGCGGAAGTCATCATGATCCCGCTCTCGGGCACGCTCGCCCGCATCGTCTCGACGCGGGTGCTCTTCTCCGTGGCCGCGGCCGGCTTCACGGCCGCCAGCGCTCTTGCCGCCACGGCCACCAACATCGAACAGATGATCGTTTACCGGGCGATCCAGGGATTTATCGGCGGCGGCATGATCCCGTCGGTCTTTGCCGCAGCCTTCACCATCTTCCCGCCGTCGAAGCGCAACGTCGTCTCGCCCATCATCGGGCTCATCGCGACGCTTGCGCCGACCATCGGCCCCACGGTCGGCGGTTATCTGAGCCATGCCTTTTCCTGGCACTGGCTGTTCCTCGTCAACGTCATTCCCGGCATCATCGTCGCGACGGTCACCTGGATCTTCATCGATTTCGACAAGCCGGAACTCGGATTGATCAAGAAGTTCGACTGGTGGGGACTTCTCTCCATGGCGATTTTTCTCGGCTCGCTCGAATACGTGCTGGAGGAAGGCAATGCCAATGACTGGTTCAACGACGAGCACATCGTCATGGGTGCCGTCGCCGCCACCGTCGCCGCCGCCGTCTTCTTCTATCGGGCGTTCAAAGTCGATTTCCCGGTCGTCGATCTCAAGGCCTTCGCCAACCGCAACTTTACCTTCGGCTCGCTCTTCTCCTTCGTCATGGGGATCGGCCTTTACGGGCTCACCTATCTCTATCCGCTCTATCTCGGACGTAACCGCGGCTACGACTCCCTGATGATCGGCGAAACCATGTTCGTCTCGGGTCTCGCCATGTTCCTGACCGCGCCCGTTGCGGGTTTCCTCGCCGGGCGAATGGATCCGCGAGCGATGATGACCATCGGCTTTGCCGGCTTTGCCGCGGGCACCTGGCTGATGAGCGAGATGACCGCCGACTGGGATTTCTGGGAGCTGCTCGTTCCGCAGATCCTGCGCGGCTGCTCGCTGATGCTCTGCATGGTGCCGATCAACAATATCGCGCTCGGCACCCTGCCGCCGGCGCGCATCCGCAATGCGTCGGGACTCTACAACCTGACGCGTAACCTCGGTGGCGCGGTCGGGCTGGCGGTCATCAACACGATCCTCACGCAACGCCAGGATTTCCACTACGCCCGGCTCGCCGAGCACGTGGAATGGGGCAACCCGGAGGCCGTCGAACGGATGCGTAACATCGCCACGACCTTCACTGCGCATGGCCTCGACGGAACCACGGCTGCGGTCAAGCAACTGGCGGCGATGGTCCAGCAGCAGGCGGCGATCATGTCCTTTATCGACGTGTTCGTATTGCTCACCGTCCTGTTCCTGTCGATGATCGCCGGCGTCCTGATGATCGCCAAGCCACAAGGCGCCGGCCCAGGAGGCGGCGGGCATTAGAGCGGGAATGAGGAAACGTGTGCGCGGTTTTCCCCCCGCGTCCCGCTCTACCTGTTGGAATCGATCACGTTCATGATCTTAGGTCGACCCGCCTAAGATCGACGTGATCCGCAGGGCGCCGATGCCGCGGGGTGGCTGCCCTTATTCCGCTCCAGCGCTTTACGCGGTTTCGAGTTCGCTGCAATATTCCGTCTCGTCGAAGCTGTCGGAGGGCGCGCGGAGCAACGCGCGGGCGGCGCATGAACGATCATCCTTGCCTACGGCCTTCGCGGCGGATGTTCCTCGCCGGTGCGGTCGGATACGGTCTCTCGATGACCGTCGGCGGCAGACCTGCGAGGGCGGCCGGCCCTCCGGTTGACGTGACCTTTCTCTTTGCCGCGGATATCCATGCCTGCCTCGTTTCGACGGACGGCTTGGCGCCGAACTGCGAAGCGGAGGGCAAGACCGACGCTAGCCTCTTGCGCCACATCGCCGCGCTGAACGCATTGACGGCACAGCACTGGCCGCATGCCGTTGCAGGGAAGCCGAGCGGCCTTGCCAGTGCGGGCACGAGGATTTCGCGTCCGCTCGGTCTGGTGCTCGGCGGCGACATCACCGACGACGGCGGCGGCCAGGTTCGCCAGCCCCGCGAAGGGCGGCAATTACAGCAGTTCCAGAGCCGATACGAGCAGGCGCCGGGCCCGCACCATATCCACATTCCCGTTTATGTCGGCCTTGGAAACCATGACCTCGACCAGGACGGGCCGCCGCCGAATGCCGACTGGTATCGCCGGGAGCTGCGGGACTATGTCGAGCTTACCCATCGCCAGACCGTTTTCTACAAGCCGCCGGTGCCGGTCGCGAATTACGATCCGCTATCGGACAGCTATTCCTGGGACTGGGGCGGTCTTCATCTCGTACACCTGCAGCGTTTCGGAGGCGACGAGAACAAGGGCGCGGTGAGCGGATTGCCGTGGCTCAAGAGCGATCTCTCCTCCCGTGCCGCCGATGGCCGGCCGGTCGTCCTCTTCCAGCATTATGGCTGGGACGCGTTTTCGACCGAGGCCTGGGATCCGGCGGCAAAGACCTTTGACGACAAGGGGGAGGGCGAGCCGCATTGGTGGAGCGCCGACGAGCGCCAGGCATTGCTCGACCATTTGCAGGGTTACAACGTCGTCGGCCTCTTCCATGGGCACGAGCATGACCGCGTCATGGTCTACAGGGTCGGCGGGATCGACGTCTTCAAGCCCAAGGCGGCCTTTCTCGGCGGTTTCGCGGTCGTGCGCGTGACCGGCAGCTTCATGGATGTAGCCTTCGGCGAGGCCGAGGGCGAGCATGGCCACGTCGTGTTCACGCAGGCCTTCAGCAAGCGTTTCGACTGAAGCGACATTCCGGAAATCGTCCGTTCGATCGTCCGCCCGGAGTTTTCTGATTTACGTACATCAAAAATTCCTCTAATGGGTTTGCCGGGAGGAAGAGATGCGACCGACAGTTCACGATATCGCCGCCGAGGCGGGCGTCAGCCTCGCCACGGTCGACCGGGTGTTGAACAATCGTCCGGGCGTGAGAAGCGTCACGCGCGAGCGGGTGGAACGGGCGATCGCCACGCTCGGCTATGTTCGCGATGTCGCCGCTGCCAATCTTGCGAAGAGCCGCAGCTATCCTCTGGTCTTCATCCTGCCCGCCGGCGAAAACTCCTTCATGCGCGGTCTCGAGGCGGAGGTTCGCTCGGCAATGTCGCGTTCCGCGACAGAGCGGCTGGATATCACCATCCTCTCCGTTCCAGCCTTCGACGCAGCGGCGCTCGCCGCCGCGCTGCTCGAGGCGCGTAAGCGCCGGCCGGCGGGTGTCGCGGTGGTTGCCGTCGACGCGCCGGACGTGACGGAGGCGGTAAAGCGGCTCCGCGAAGACGGCATTGCCGTCGTTACGCTGGTTTCCGATCTGCCGGGGTCGGGGCGCGACCATTTCGCCGGGGTCGACAATGTCGCCGCGGGCCGCACCGCCGGCAGCCTGATGGGCCGGTTTCTCGGCGGCGGCGAAGGACCCGTCGCGGTGCTCGCCGGCTCCATGCTGGTACGCGACCACCGCGACCGGCTGGAGGGTTTCCAGACTGTCATGAGCGAGGATTTCCCCTCGCGCCAGGTCCTGCCGGTGATCGAGGGGCAGGACAATCCGTCGCTGGTCGAGACGCTCGTCGGCGCCCTTCTCGGGCAGCATCCCGATCTTGCCGGCATCTACAGCTGCGGCGCCGGCAATCGCGGCCTTGTCGCGGCGCTCGAAAAGGCGGGCAAAGGAAGGGCCGTTTGCACGATCGCGCATGAGTTGACGCCGCACAGCCGCGCCGGGCTTCTTTCCGGCACGATCGACGCGCTGCTCAACCAGAATGCGGGCCACGAGGTCAGGAGCGCCATCCGGGTGCTGAAAGCAAAGGCGGACGGGCTGCCGGTCATCGCGGCGCAGGAGCGCATCCGCATCGATATTTTCCTGAAGGACAACCTGCCGCTCGAGCAGGAATAGGAGGGCACCATGTATCTCGGACTGGATCTCGGCACGTCCGGCGTCAAGGCCATGCTGATGGACGGCGAGCAGCGGATCATCGGCTCCGCCAGCGGCGCGCTCGACGTCGACCGGCCGCATCCCGGCTGGTCGGAACAGGATCCGGCTGACTGGATCCGTGCCGCCGAGGAGGCGATCGCCCGATTGAGGGAAACGCATCCGCAAGCGATTGCCGCCGTCCGCGGCGTCGGCCTTTCCGGCCAGATGCACGGTGCGACATTGCTCGACGAAGGCGATGCGGTCCTGCGGCCGTGCATATTGTGGAACGACACCCGCAGCTTCCGCGAGGCGGCAGCGCTCGACGGCGATCCGCAGTTTCGGGCGCTGACCGGCAACATTGTCTTTCCGGGCTTCACCGCACCGAAGCTCGCCTGGGTGCGTGAAAACGAGCCGGAGCTGTTCGCCAGGGTTCGCTGGGTGTTGCTCCCGAAGGATTACCTGCGCCTCTGGCTGACCGGCGAGCATATGTCGGAAATGTCCGATTCGGCCGGCACGTCATGGCTCGATACGGGCAAGCGCAAGTGGTCGGCGAGCCTGCTTGCCGCTACGCAGCTCGAGGAGAGGCAGATGCCCGACCTCGTCGAGGGCACGGATGTGGCCGGCACGCTGCGGCCGGAGCTCGCCGCGCGTTGGGGAATGGGGCCTGGCGTCGTGGTCGCCGGCGGTGCGGGCGACAACGCAGCCTCGGCCTGCGGCATGGGGACGGTCGGGGAGGGGCAGGCCTTCGTCTCGCTCGGCACGTCCGGCGTCCTTTTCGCGGCCAATGCAAGCTATCTCCCCAACCCGGAGAGCGCGGTCCACGCCTTCTGCCACGCATTGCCCAACACCTGGCACCAGATGGGCGTGATCCTCTCGGCGACGGACGCGCTGAACTGGCATTCCGGCATCACCGGCCGGAGTGCTGCGGAACTCGCTAATGAACTCGGCGAGAGCCTCAAGGCGCCGGGCTCGGTTACGTTTCTTCCCTATCTCTCCGGCGAGCGCACGCCGCACAACGACGCGGCGATCCGCGGCGTCTTCGCCGGCCTCGGGCACGAGAGCTCCCGGGCGGTGCTGACGCAGGCGGTGCTCGAAGGCGTTTCCTTCGCGATCCGCGACAGTCTCGAGGCATTGCGCGCGGCCGGCACGAAGCTCACGCGGGTGACGGCGATCGGCGGCGGTTCGCGCTCGCGTTATTGGCTGAGCTCGATCGCGACCGCACTGAACCTGCCGGTCGACCTGCCCGCGGACGGCGATTTCGGCGCTGCTTTCGGCGCGGCTCGGCTCGGCCTGATCGCCGCCACCGGAGCTGACCCGGCCGCGGTCTGCACCGCACCCGAGACGGCGGAAACGATCGCGCCGGAGGCATCGCTCGTGCCCGCCTATGAAGATGCTTACCAGCGCTATCGCCGGCTCTATCCGGCGATAAAGGAAGCGGCGCTGTGAGCAGTTTCGGCGCATCCACCACCTGCCTTCCACCCGATAGCCGGCTCCGTCGCGAACGGTGCCGCCAATTCACAATCCATGAGAGGAGACTGTCGTGAGCACGGGATTTTTCGGCGATATCGCCAAGATCAAATACGAGGGACCGGAAAGCACCAATCCGCTCGCCTTCCGCCATTACAATCCGGACGACGTCGTCCTCGGCAAGCGGATGGAGGATCATCTGCGCTTCGCCGTCGCCTACTGGCACACCTTCGTCTGGCCGGGCGGCGATCCCTTCGGCGGGCAGACCTTCGAACGCCCCTGGTTCAAGGATTCGATGGATGCCGCCAAGCTGAAGGCGGATGTCGCCTTCGAATTCTTCCAGCTTCTCGGCGTACCCTACTACTGCTTCCACGACGCGGACGTGCGCCCGGAGGGGCGGAACTTCGCCGAGAACACGAGCAATCTCAACGAGATCGTCGATTATTTCGCCGGGAAGCAGGAAGAGACCGGCGTCAAGCTGTTGTGGGGCACGGCGAACCTCTTTTCCAACCGCCGCTTCATGGCCGGGGCTGCGACGAACCCGGACCCGGACGTCTTCGCCTTTTCCGCCGCGACGGTGAAGACCTGCATCGACGCGACGCAGCGGCTGGGCGGCGAAAACTATGTGCTCTGGGGCGGACGCGAGGGCTATGAGACCCTGCTCAACACCGACCTGAAGCGCGAGCTCGATCAGCTCGGCCGCTTCCTCAATCTGGTCGTCGAATACAAGCACAGGATCGGCTTCAAGGGCACGATCCTGATCGAGCCGAAGCCGCAGGAGCCGACCAAGCACCAGTACGACTACGACGTGGCGACCGTCTATGGCTTTCTCAAGAGATACGGCCTCGAAAACGAGGTGAAGGTCAACATCGAGCAGGGCCACGCGATCCTTGCCGGACATTCCTTCGAGCACGAGCTGGCGCTCGCCAATGCGCTCGGCATCTTCGGTTCGATCGACATGAACCGCAACGACTACCAGTCCGGCTGGGACACCGACCAGTTCCCGAACAACGTGCCGGAAATGGCGCTCGCCTATTACCACGTGCTTGCGGGCGGTGGCTTCAAGACCGGCGGCACGAACTTCGACGCGAAGCTGCGCCGCCAGTCGATCGACCCCGAAGATCTGCTGATCGGCCATATCGGCGGCATGGATTGCTGCGCGCGCGGCCTGAAGGCGGCCGCGAAGATGATCGAGGACAAGGCGCTCTCCGCACCGCTCGAAGCGCGCTATGCCGGCTGGAACGTGCCGGAGGCGAAGAAGATGCTCGACGGCGGCTTCTCGCTCGAGGAGATCGAGGCCTGGGTGCGGAAGGCCGACGTCAACCCGCAGCCGAAATCCGGCAGGCAGGAGCTTCTGGAAAACGTGGTCAACCGCTACGTCTGAAGGGGCACGGGGATCCTTTTTCGCGAGGGGGGCACAAGCCGATTGCCCCTCGCGAAGAATCTGCTAGCTTCTGGCTCCTGCAACGTTGCAGGTGTATCAGCTGCTGCGAATTCGCGGGCCGGAAGCACTGGAAGTCAACGGTCGGCCGCAGTGCCGGCACATCGGACACCGCTCCATCAGGGAGGAAGTTGTATGAAGACGATCAAAGGACCGGGGCTGTTTCTTGCGCAATTCGCCGGCGATGCCGCACCCTTCAATTCCTGGGATTCGATCACCAAATGGGCAGCCGATTGCGGCTATAAGGGCGTGCAGGTCCCGAGCTGGGACGGCCGGCTCTTCGACCTGAAGAAGGCTGCCGAATCGAAGACCTACTGCGACGAGGTCGCCGGCAAGGCGCGCGACAACGGCGTCGAGATCACCGAGCTTTCGACCCACCTCCAGGGCCAGCTCGTTGCGGCGCATCCCGCCTATGACGAGGCTTTCGACGGTTTCGCCGTTCCGCAAGTGCGCGGCAATCCCGGCGCACGCCAGCAGTGGGCGGTCGAGCAGGTGAAGCTGGCGCTGACCGCCTCGAAGAACCTCGGCCTCGATGCGATGGCAAGCTTTTCCGGCGCACTCGCCTGGCCCTTCGTCTATCCGTGGCCGCAGCGCCCGGCGGGCCTGGTGGAGACCGCCTTCGACGAGCTCGCGCGGCGGTGGAAGCCGATCCTCGACCATGCGGAGGATTGCGGCGTCGACGTGTGCTACGAGATCCATCCGGGCGAGGACCTGCACGACGGCATCACCTATGAGATGTTCCTGGAGCGCACCGGCAACCATGCCCGCGCCTGCATGCTCTACGACCCGTCTCACTATGTGCTGCAGTGCCTCGACTATCTCGAGAATATCGACATCTACAAGGACCGCATCCGGATGTTCCACGTCAAGGATGCGGAGTTCAACCCGACCGGACGCCAGGGCGTCTATGGTGGCTATCAAAGCTGGGTGAACCGCGCCGGCCGCTTCCGCTCGCTCGGCGACGGTCAGGTGGATTTCGGGGCCGTCTTCTCGAAGATGGCCGCCAATGATTTTGCCGGCTGGGCGGTCGTCGAGTGGGAATGCTGCCTGAAACATCCGGAAGACGGCGCGCGCGAAGGCTCCGAGTTCGTGAAGGCGCATATCATCCGCGTCACCGAAAAGGCCTTCGACGATTTCGCCGACAGCGGCACCGACGAGGCGGCGAACCGGCGGATGCTGGGAATCTAGTTCGTGATCTCACTGTCTGCCCCTCACCCGAACCCTCTCCCCGCAAGCGGGGAGAGGGGACTTGCCCCGCGGTCCCGCCGTGACAAAAGGAGGCGTCGCCACGAGTCCCTTCTCCCCGCCTGCGGGGAGACGGTCGCGGCAGCGGGATGAGGGGCGGTTCCACGCCAAACACTTCAGAAGAGGAAACAGAATGGCTATCGAGGGAAGCAGTACGGAAACGCGTCAGAAGCGCATTCGGCTCGGAATGGTGGGCGGGGGCTCGGGCGCCTTTATCGGCGCGGTGCATCGGATCGCCGCCCGGCTCGACGATCACTACGAGCTTGTCGCCGGCGCGCTCTCGTCGACACCGGAAAAGGCCGAGGCTTCGGGCCGCGAGCTCGGGCTCGACCCGTCGCGCGTCTATTCGGATTTCAAGGAAATGGCGATCCGTGAGGCGAAGCTGAAGAACGGCATCGAGGCGGTGGCGATCGTCACCCCGAACCATGTTCACTATGCTGCTGCCAAGGAATTCCTGAAGCGCGGCATCCATGTCATCTGCGACAAGCCGCTGACGTCGACGCTCGCCGATGCGAAGAAGCTCAAGAAGGCGGCCGACGAAAGCGATGCGCTCTTCGTGCTCACGCACAACTACACCGGCTATCCGATGGTGCGCCAGGCGCGCGAAATGGTGGAGAATGGCGACATCGGAGCCGTCCGCCTCGTTCAGATGGAATATCCGCAGGATTGGCTGACCGAGAATATCGAGCAGTCCGGTCAGAAGCAGGCCGCCTGGCGCACCGATCCGGCGCGCTCCGGCGCCGGCGGCTCGACCGGCGACATCGGCACGCATGCCTATAATCTCGGTTGCTTCGTATCCGGCCTCGAACTCGAGGAGCTCTCCGCCGATCTCGACAGCTTCGTTGGCGGGCGGCAGCTCGACGACAATGCGCATGTGCTGATGCGCTTCAGGGAAAAGGACGGAACGCGCGCCAAGGGGATGCTGTGGTGCAGCCAGGTGGCGCCCGGCCACGAGAACGGTCTGATGGTGCGCGTCTACGGTACCAAGGGCGGTCTCGAATGGACGCAGAAGGATCCGAATTACCTCTGGTACACGCCCTTCGGCGAGCCGAAGCGTCTGTTAACGCGCGCCGGCGCCGGCGCTTCGCCGGCGGCGGCACGCGTATCGCGCATTCCGTCCGGCCACCCCGAGGGCTATCTCGAAGGCTTCGCCAATATCTATACGGAAGCGGCACGGGCGATCTATGCCAAGCGCAACGGCGGGAAGGCGGATCCTTCCGTCATCTATCCGACGATAGACGATGGCATGAAGGGTATGACCTTCGTCGATGCCTGCGTGCGTTCCTCGGAGCGCAACGGCGCCTGGATCAAGGTCTGAACCATTCAAGCCGGAGCATTTCCGCGACCGGTGAAAATGGAGATGTTCCGGAGAAGGGCGGGGATACCTCGCCCTTTTTCATTGACATTTGCCGCCGCGGCCTTAGGCCACATCCACAGACGAGGGCGAGACTTCCATGGCCCGCCTTACCATTGACCCGAACGCAGCCATGCCTTCGGTCCGGCTGCGCAGACGATGAGGCTCAAACGATGATCGAAGCCAAGAAACTGGCAGAGCGTTTTCCCGGCGACTTTGTCTTCGGCGTTGCGACCGCATCCTTCCAGATCGAGGGAGCCAGCAAGGCGGACGGGCGCAAAGCCTCCATCTGGGACGCCTTCTCCAATATGCCGGGGCGCGTTTACGGGCGCCACAACGGGGACGTCGCCTGCGACCATTACAACCGGCTGGAGCAGGATCTGGACCTCATCAGCGGCCTCGGCGTCGAGGCCTACCGCTTCTCGATCGCCTGGCCGCGGATCGTACCGGAGGGCACCGGGCCGATCAACGAGAAGGGGCTCGACTTTTACGACCGCCTCGTCGACGGCCTGAAGGCGCGTGGCATCAAGGCGTTTGCAACCCTCTATCACTGGGACCTGCCGCTGGCGCTGATGGGCGACGGTGGTTGGACGGCGCGCACGACCGCCTATGCCTATCAGCGTTACGCCAAGACCGTGATTGCGCGTCTCGGCGATCGTCTCGATGCGGTCGCGACCTTCAACGAACCGTGGTGTTCCGTCTGGCTCGGCCATCTCTACGGTGTCCATGCACCGGGCGAGCGCAACATGGATGCAGCACTTGCCGCACT
Source organism: Sinorhizobium sp. P24N7 (assembly GCF_042436655.1). NCBI lineage: Bacteria > Pseudomonadati > Pseudomonadota > Alphaproteobacteria > Hyphomicrobiales > Rhizobiaceae > Sinorhizobium > Sinorhizobium sp. P24N7. Next base: position 98,417 of record NZ_JBHMIW010000004.1, read on the forward strand.
GCACTTCACCAATCTCGCCCATGGGTTGGGGGTTGCGGCGATCCGCTCGGAACGGCCGGAGCTGCCGGTCGGCATCGTCATCAATGCCCATTCGGTCTATCCCGGCAGCGACAGCGCCGAGGACAAGGCCGCTGCAGAGCGCGCCTTCGATTTCCACAACGGCGTCTTCTTCGATCCGATCTTCAAGGGCGAGTATCCGGAGGGTTTCCTCGCCGCGCTCGGCAAGCGCATGCCGGCGATCGAGGACGGCGACATGGCAACGATCGCCCAGCCGCTCGATTGGTGGGGGCTCAACTATTATACGCCGATGCGCGTTTCGGCAGACTCCGCGAAAGGCGCCGAATATCCGGCGACCGTCAATGCCAAACCTGTCAGCGACGTGAAGACCGATATTGGCTGGGAAGTCTATGCGCCGGCTTTGGGCAGCCTGGTGGAGACGCTCAATGCGCGCTACAGGCTCCCCGATTGCTACATCACCGAAAATGGCGCCTGCTACAATATGGGCGTCGAGAACGGCTCCGTCGACGATCAGCCTCGGCTCGATTACATCTCGGACCACCTCGCCGTCACCGCCGATCTCATTGCCAAGGGTTATCCGATGCGGGGCTATTTCGCCTGGAGCCTGATGGATAATTTCGAATGGGCCGAGGGCTACCGGATGCGCTTCGGCATCGTTCACGTCGATTACGAGACACAGGTCCGCACGATCAAGAAAAGCGGTCGCTGGTATAAGGATCTGGCGGAACGGTTTCCGAGGGGCAACCACAAGCCGGGATGATGCCGGAGCGGGCGGACGGCAGTTCTGCACAAAAAGAGTAGACTTTTGCGTCGCACTTTGGGGCTCCGGAAAAACGTACCTGTAAAAGGGCGCGCTCGCGCGCCATAAGATCCACATGCTCCTCGGCATGGCAGTCATGCCGGGGAGGCGTTGAACTGACCGGTTGGCCGATGATAGAGAGTTGCTCCACGTTTCGAATGCCTTGCCGAATGTTTGTCTGACGAGGCGACATTTTTTCCGTGCCGGCCCTATTTAGCAGGGACCGGAGTTTCGAACATCCGAGAGCATCATGTATCCTCCCATCGTTTTGATCCCTCCTGCGGGGGCGACCGGACAATGACACTCCCTCGATCCGAGATATCGGCCGGTGATGCGGTCGTCTTCGATGCCGTGTCCAAGCGCTTTGCCGCCTCCGGCGGAAATACGGCCTTCACGGCGCTCGACAATGTCAGCCTGACGGTCGCTCGCGGCTCGATCACCGGTATCATCGGCCGTTCCGGCGCCGGCAAATCGACGTTGATCCGGCTGGTAAACGGCCTCGAAAAGCCTTCGAGCGGCAAGGTGTTCGTCGATGGCGTCGATGTGGGTGCGCTGGACGAGGCGGGCCTGCGCGATCTCCGCCGCTCCGTCGGCATGATCTTCCAGCATTTCAACCTGCTTTCCTCCCGCACCGTCTTCGGCAATGTCGCGCTGCCGCTCGAAATCGCCGGTATGGATCGGCGCGCGATCGAGCAGCGTGTGCGCCCGCTTCTCGAACTCGTTGGTCTTGCCGACAAGCACGGGCGCTATCCGGCGGAACTGTCGGGCGGCCAGAAGCAGCGCATCGGCATCGCCCGGGCGCTTGCGACCGAACCCAAGCTGTTGCTTTCGGACGAGGCGACCTCGGCGCTGGACCCGGAAACGACGCAGTCGATCCTGGAATTGCTCAGACGGATCAATGCGGAGCTGGGCCTTACCGTTCTGCTCATCACCCATGAGATGGAGGTCGTGAAAGCGATCACCTCCGACGTGGCAGTGATCGACAAGGGCGAGATCGTCGAGCGAGGGCACACTTTCGATGTCTTCACGCATTCCAGGCACGAGACGACGCGGGCGCTGCTTTCCGGTCTGGCGGGTTCGAAACTGCCGGAAGCCGTTGCCAGAGGCCTGAAGCCGGCGGCGGCAAGCGGCGATCGCGTCGTGGTGCGCCTCACCTTTTTCGGGGCAGCGGCGGAGCGCCCGCTGATCTCGCAGCTCATCCAGTCGGTCGGTGCCGAGGTCAACATCATCGCCGGCACGATCGACGAGATCGGCGGCAAGCCCTATGGCTCGCTCGTCGTCGCCTATGGCGCCGATGCCGAAACCTCGGGCAAGGCGGAGCGCTTCTTCGCCGAAAACGGACTGGTCACGGAGGTGCTCGGCTATGTCGCCTGATCTTCTGCTTCGCATAGGCAGCGCCACGCTCGACACGATGTACATGGTGGCGATCGCTGGCCTCGTGGGCTCGCTGATCGGGCTGCCGATCGGCATCTTCCTAGCGACCAGCGGCAAGGGCGAGCTGTTTCCCGCACCCAATCTCAATCGCGCGGTGGGACTTGTGGTGAACGCGACGCGGTCGACGCCCTTCATCATCCTCGTCGTGGCGATCATTCCGTTGACGCGCCTCATCACCGGTACCTCCATCGGCACCAAAGCGGCGATCGTGCCCTTGACGATTGCGACCATTCCCTTCGTGGCCCGCCTTGTCGAGGCGGCGATCCGCGACGTCGACAAGGGGCTGATCGAGGCGGCGCGCGCCATGGGCGCCACCCCGTTGCAGATCGTCTTCAAGGTCCTGCTCGCCGAATCGCGGCCGGCGCTGACGCTGGCGCTCACCATGACGATCGTCAGCCTCATCGGCTATTCGGCGATGGTCGGCGCGGTCGGCGGCGGCGGTCTCGGCGATCTGGGCATCCGCTACGGCTATCAGCGCTTCATGCCGGACGTGATGCTCGTCGTGGTCGTCGTGCTTATCGTACTCGTACAGCTCGTCCAGAGCGCCGGCGACCGGATGGCGCGGCGCTTCGACAAGCGCAGCCGCAAGACCTGATCTTTCCAACACACCACCAGCAACAAGGAGACATCCATGAAGAACCTCATTCTCGCGGCGGCCTTCGCCGTCCTGGCTGCCGGCACGGCGCTTGCAGAGACCATCAAGGTCGGCGTGACCCCGGGCGAGCATGCCGAGATCATGGAGAAGGTGAAGGAAGTCGCCGCCCCCAAGGGCCTCGACATCGAAATCCTCGAATTCTCCGACTACGTGGTTCCGAACCAGGCGCTCGCCGACGGAGACCTCAATGCCAATTCCTTCCAGCACCAGCCCTATCTCGACAACCAGATCGCCGATCGTGGCTTCGACATCGTCAGCGTGGGCCTGACCATCACCACGCCGATGGGCGTTTATTCGAACAAGGTGAAGAGCCTCGATGAGCTGGAGGACGGCGCCACGATCGCCATCCCGAACGATCCGACCAATGGCGGCCGCGCGCTCCTGGTTCTCGCATCGAAGGGCCTCATCAAGGTCAATCCGGATGCCGGGCTGAAGGTCACCCCGGCCGACGTGACGGAAAATCCGAAGAACATCGAGTTCGCCGAGCTCGATGCGGCGCAGCTGCCGCGCTCGCTGGCCGATGTCGACGCGGCCGTGATCAACACCAATTACGCGCTCGAGGCCGATCTCCACCCGAAGGAAGACGCCATCGCCATCGAAAGCGAGAAGTCCCCCTACGCCAACGTCATTGCGGTGCGTAGCGCAGACAAGGATGCGCCCTGGGTGAAGACGCTCGTGGAATCCTACCACGACGACAAGATCAAGGCTTTCATCGTAGAGCACTTCAAAGGTGCGCTTATCCCGAGCTGGTGAAGATCGCACCGGCGGGAAGCGGATACATGCCCCGCGAAAGGCCGGTGTCAATGGCAGTGGAGGCGCTTGCCACGGGTCCCTTCTTCCCGCCCGCGGGGAGAAGGTGCCGGCAGGCGGATGAGGGGCATCGACCGGGTGAGTCGATTGGACTGGAGCATTTCAACGTTTCATGGAAACACTGAAATGCTCTGACCATTTGGTCCAACGCACTCCCGGACGGAAAACCGTTACGCACTTTTCCTGGACGTGCTCTAGCTTCCGAGATGCCGCGCGCCGCGCTTCTTGGCAAGCATGATCTGCCTCTGCCTCTGGCGGTAACGCTCGCGATCCTCTTCGGTGCGGGTGTCGTGGCAGTGAACGCAGGAGACGCCTTCCTCGTGAAGGTGCGACTGGAGGTCGGCGGGCGTCAGCGGCTGGCGGCAGGCATGGCAGAGCGTGTGCTCGCCCTCCTGCAGCCCGTGCGTTACGGACACGCGCTCGTCGAAGACGAAGCAGGCGCCTTCCCAGAGGCTCTCTTCCGGCGGTATTTCCTCGAGATATTTGAGGATGCCTCCCTTGAGGTGATAGACCTCCTCGAAGCCCTGCTCTTTCATGAAGGCCGTCGCTTTTTCGCAGCGGATACCGCCTGTGCAGTACATGGCGATCTTCGGCTTGTTGTGCAGGCCGCTATTGTTGCGCACCCATTCGGGAAATTCCCGGAACGTCTTGGTCTTGGGGTCGACGGCTCCCTGGAAGAGGCCGATGGCCGTTTCATAGTCGTTGCGCGTGTCGATGACGAGCGTTTCCGGATCGGAGATCAGCGCATTCCAGTCCTTCGGCTCCACATAGGTGCCGACCACCTTTTTGGGGTCGATGTTTTCGACGCCCATGGTGACGATCTCCTTCTTCAGGCGCACCTTCATGCGCAGGAAGGGCATGGCCGAGGCCCGGCTCTCCTTGTGTACCAGGCCGGCGAATTCCGGCTGCGCGCGCAGACAGGCCAGGACCGCCGCAATGCCTTCCTCGGTGCCGGCGATCGTCCCGTTGATGCCCTCATGCGCAAGAAGCAGCGTTCCCTTCACCCCATTGGCGTCGCAGATCGCCTGCAGCGGCTCGCGGAAACCGGCGAAGCGCGGAAAGGATACGAAGTGGTAGAGGGCGGCCACCAGAAACTGGCCCGGCGTCTCCGGGCGGCGCGATGTCGTGAGCATGTCGGTCATGCGGCACGCAAATACAGCTTTCGGGCGCCAAGTGCAATTGCGGCGAATCACGCCTGAGCCTGACTTTCGGGAAGCGTTCTACCTTCCGGCTTCGAGCCAGAGCAGTTCGAGGGTTCGGCTCTCCCTCCGCGGCCGGTCGAGAAAGACCGCATCAGCGCGCTTCAAGGCCTCACGCCTCAGCGCGTCCTGCCTGGCCGCGACATTCGAAAGAAGATGTTCCCTGCTGTTGCCGGCAAGGTCGGGCCGCTCGTCGACGAGCGACATCAGTTCGGCGATGTCATTCAGATGGCCGAGCACGTCGACCAGGTCGCTGGCCTCCGTTCTCTTTGCCCGCATCCCCGATGGCCACGCCTCGCGAAGCAGGGCAAGCTGAATCCGGTAATCCTGTGCGCTTTTGCGCAAGTCGTGAAACAGCGCCGTATCGGTGCTGGCCGCACAGGCTGCCCTGGCGCGTGCGGCGCGCCGCAATGTCTGCCGCCAGCCCTTTGCGAGGCGCCGGGCGGATTTCCGCCTGCCGTCATGGAAGGAAACATGAGCGAGTGCAGCGTGCGCCTTTCGGCAATTGACGATGGTTTCTTCGATCTTCCGGTCGAGATCGCCTCGTTCTTCGGCAATCCGGTCGCGCCGGCTTGCGAGGATCGAGCAGACCTTGTCGAGGGCCAGCTGCTGCTCCTCGCTCGCCGCGTGCTGGCGCAGATAGCCGGCATTCTCGACAAGCGCTGCAGCGTCGCGGAATGTCGAGAGATTGCGTGCCATGGCGCGGAAGCGTGCGTTTTCCTGCCTCTGGAAGAGTGGCGCATCCGCGACCACGAGGCGATAGAGCGAGCGCAGGCGCTTGAAGCTCTTGCGCGCATCGTGAATCGCTTCATGCACGCCTTCGGGTTGAACCTCGAGCATCGCAATCGCGCGTTCGATCTGTTCCCCTCCGACGGCGCGGAAGTCCTCTGTAAAGGGGCGCTTCGGATGGAAGGCAAAGGTCATGTTTGCGCTTCCAGCAGTCCTTCGGTGGCAAGCGCCTGATTGGAGTAGCGGCGATCGCCGGTGATCTCGCGCCCCAGCCAGGCCGGCAGGTTGGGCAGGTCCGTTTCCCGCTTCATTTCGACTTCGGCGACGGTGAGCCCTTCGAGCGCGCCCTCATAGACGTCGACCTCCCAGGTGAAACCCTTGTGCGGTATCCGGAAACGCCGTTTCTCGATGACGATGCCGATTGCCTGGGTCAATAATTCCCGCGCGTCGTGCATGGGGAGATCGTATTCGTACTCGTTGCGGACGAGGGCCGATTTGCCGATCTTGATGGTCAGGCGTGCCCGCTTGTTGCCGTGAATGCGCACGCGTACGGAGCGGTCTTCCATGGTGACGATGTAGGCCTGACGTAGCCTGATGCCCTTGTCCGCGTGTTGCCGCCAGCCGTCGGTGGCGACAAGAAACTTGCGCTCAATCTCCTTTGCCATGGATCTCCTGCCATTTCGAGATGTCGGCCGGCACAGACTACCGTTTAATCGATGTCGCTCAAGTCTTGTCCCTTCGATCACGATGATTTTAGATCGGATCGACCTGAAATCGTGAACGTGACCGGTCCTGACAAGTTAGCGCGGAAGCGGGCGGTACAGCGCGAATAGTTTTCCGCGCCCCGATCTGCCGGGCTCGACAACCGCAGACTGGCACGCTATGCGAGGGGCATTATTCAATCGTTTTAAAAGGACGATCGGCATGAGCGCGAAAACGGACAAGCTTCTCTCAATCCTCAAGCTGCAGCCGGTGGTTCCCGTCTTGGTGATCGACGATGCGGCGTCGGCGGTACCGCTCGCGCGGGCGCTGGTCGCCGGCGGCCTCAAGGCGATCGAGATCACCTTGCGCACGCCGGCCGCACTGGAAGCGATCCGTGCGGTCGCGGATGAGGTGGAGGGCGCCGTTGCCGGTGCCGGCACCATCCTCAATGCCGCCCAGTTCGAAGAGGCCGTCGCGGCCGGATCGCAGTTCATCGTCAGCCCCGGCACGACGCAGGAACTGATCGACGTCGCCAACGATCACGAGGTGCCGCTGCTTCCGGGTGCGGCGACGGCGAGCGAGGTCATGGGGCTGCGCGAAGAAGGCTACGGGGTGATGAAGTTCTTCCCGGCCGAGCAGGCCGGAGGCGCCGCCTATCTGAAGTCGCTCTCATCGCCGCTCGCGGGCACCCTGTTCTGCCCGACCGGCGGCATTTCGCTTGCCAATGCGCGCGACTACCTGTCGCTTCCCAACGTCGTTTGCGTCGGCGGCTCCTGGGTGGCGCCGAAGGACCTGGTCGCCAGGGGCGACTGGGCCGGCATCACCAAGCTTGCGGCCGAGGCCTTCGCGCTCAAGGGCTGATCCCAGACGGCACGTGATGGAGGAGGGCCGGCAGTCGTCCGGCCATTTCATTCTTCCCGCCGGTTTGTATTTCCGCGGCAACGTTCCTATGTCTCAATCGGCCAACGACGGAGCGGGGTGGGGCGTTCATGCTCGCCACCGCGCATGGACCGAAAAGGAGCAAGCCTGATGTTCGACGCGAAGAAATTGCTGGATCAGTTCCTGGGATCGCAGGTGCCCGGCGCCGGAGGGTCTGTCCGCGGCCGGGCGGATCAGGTGACCAAAGTCGCGAAGGACAATCCGCTTGCCACCGGCGCGATCGCCGCGGTTCTGCTCGGCACGAAATCCGGACGCAAGCTGGCCGGAAATGCCGCCGTCCTCGGCGGACTCGCCGCCATCGCCGGCCTTGGCTACCAGGCCTACAAGAACTACCAGTCCGGCAAGGAGCCGGTGGCCGAGCCCGCACCACGCGCACCGGCCCAGTTGCCCGCGCCTCCCGCCGACTCCGGCTTCGCCGCGCCGGAAGCGCTGAGCGACGACTTCGCGCTCGTGCTGGTGCGCGCCATGATCGCCGCTGCGCGCGCGGATGGCCATATCGACGGCGCCGAGCGCGGCCGCATCATGGACAAGCTGTCCGTTTCGGGACTTTCAGCGGATGCGGCGGCCTTCCTGGAGGCGGAACTCGTCAATCCGATCGATCTCGACGCCATCATCTCCGCCGGGAAGACGGAGGAGGAGCGGGTGGAGATCTATACGGCATCCCGTCTCGCGATCGAGCCGGACGGCCGGGCCGAGCGCGGCTATCTCGACCTGCTTGCCGGACGGCTCGGCCTGGCCGATGCGCTCGTCGACCACATAGAGGCGACGGTTTCTGCGGCAAAGATTCCGGCTTGAACGGATTCAAGGGCGGGCGCCGATCCGTTCCGCTCATGGGTCGCATCACGAGTTTGAATTTGTCACCGCCCCGCGTCTGTCCTATTGCCAAACACGAATGCAAACGCGGGAGCAGTTGATGCGTGACCTTGCCGACTGGAAGGGATGCCCGGCGCCGAAACCGGTGCTCATCGAGGGACGATACGTTATCGTCGAGCCCTATGACCGGGCGAAGCATCTGAATGCTCTCTGGAACGATGCCTTCGGCGGCATGGCCATCAACCCTCTGCTCAGATATTTCTCCCAGGACGATTTTTCGGGCATAGAGGATTTCGACGCCTGGCTTTCCGCGGTCCAGCAGAAGTCGGGCTGGGTGACCGAAGTCTTTCGCGAACAGGCGAGCGGCAAGGTCGTCGGCATGGCAAACTACATGCGCGCCGATCCCGCCAACGGCGTCGTCGAGGTCGGCGGCGTCGCGCACGGGGCCGCCATGGCGCGGTCGCCGCTTTCGACGGAAGCGCACTATCTCATGGCGAGGCACGTGTTCGAGGACCTCGGCTATAGGCGTTACGAATGGAAGTGCCACAGCGAAAATCAGGCGAGCCGCACCACTGCGGCGCGCCTCGGCTTCACCTTCGAGGGCATTTTCCGTCAGCACATGGTTTCGAAGCGCGCCAATCGCGATACGGCCTGGTTCTCGATGATCGATCGCGAATGGCCGCTCATCAAGGCCGCTTTCGAGCACTGGCTTTCGCCCGACAATTTCGATCGCGATGGGCGCCAGAAGCAGCGCCTCGAGGATATCCGCGCAACGCTTGGCGCTGGGGAGGAGCGAAGGTGAGCACGCCCGAGAAGGAGAAATCGCCCGCCGTCGCGGCAGCCATCATTCTGCTGGTGGTCGGGATCGGCTTCTTCGCGTTGCCGTCGATCATGGTGAGGCTCGGCGACATATCCCCATGGCTTGCGGCCGCGGTCGGCTGCCTATTCGTGATAGGCTTCTTCCTGATCTTCTGGCTGCGCGCCCGCCATCAGCGCCGGAAGGGACTGTAATTCTCGCGATCGACGCGCCCGCATGCGCTGACGGCGCGCCTCAGCTCTGCAGTGACGCGCCCAGAAGCACCAGCCCGAGCAGCAGGACAAGCAAGGCACCGGCGATCTCGATGGCGTTCGAGATACGCGCCGCAGCCGAATCGCTGGAGGCATAGCGCACGGCAATGCCCTTGGCCGTGACGGCCATGGTCGCCAGGATCGAAACGGTGATTGCCGTACCGATCGACATGGCGAAGACCGAAAGCACGCCGCCGAGATAGAGCCCGTTCAGGAGGGCGAAGGACAGCACGATCAGTGCGCCGGAGCAAGGCCGCAAGCCGACTGCGACAATCGCCGACCAGGCTTCGCTGAGCGCGAAGCGGTCGCCCTTCAGGAGCGCCGGATCGGGTGCGTGGGCGTGGCCGCAGGTGGCGCAGACCTCGCCAGGCCCATGCGCGTGGTGGTGATCGTGATGATGATGATGATGATGATGCTCGTGGCTGTGGCCATGAACGTCATCGGCATGCATCGTGGCAGGGGCAGGGGCCGGACGCAGCATCGATCGCAGCTTGCGGAAGACCAGCCAACCGCCGAAGGCAGCGATCAGCGCATAGCTCGCGATTTCGAGTGCACGGGTGGCGTTCGTCATGCTGATCGAGGAGCCGCGCAGCACGAGATAGACGGCGCCGATCAGGAGGATGGCAACGACGCCCTGCAGGATCGAGGAGAGGAAGGAAAGCAGCACGCCCCTCTTCAGTTCCGTCTCATTGGCGATCATGTAGGAGGAGATGACTGCCTTGCCGTGGCCCGGACCGGCGGCGTGGAAGACACCGTAGGTGAAGGAAAGGCCGATCAAGGACCAGAGCTGCCACGGGTTCTCGCGCATGTCCTTGAGCGCGTCGGTCAGCATTCGGTAGAAGCCCTGCTGCTCCATGTTCACCCAGGAAAAGAAACCGCCAAGAAAGCCTGTCGTCCGGATGGAGGGCTCGGCCGTGCCGATGCCGAGAGGCGACTGTGCGGCGGCGACGGTTGCGGAAAAGACCGTCAACAGGAAGGCGGCCGCTATCAGGCGGCCGGCGTCGCGGGCATTCAGCATGTGATCTCGATCCTGGTTGCAAAAAGCTTCGACGTGTCGGTCCCGGTCGGATCGTTCCAGAAGGCGTCGGTCAGCGTGTCCTTGTTCTCCGCCAGCACTTCGTCGGGATCGGGCCGCACCACCTGATGCTGGCAGGCCTCGATCTTTTCGCCGACGACGGAGAGGTCCTCGTCGGTGGGGAAATCCATGGCGGTATACATGGTCGGGTCGTAGACGCCGAAGGAAAGCTTGCCCTTAAGCGGCATGGTCTCGGCAGGCTTGACCGCAAACATCATCAGGAGCTGGTTATCCTTGTAATCGACGGTGATGCTGTCGGGTCTGCTGACCTTCACGGATTTGCCGTTGTCGGAAATCGACGTGTAATAGTTGTACTCCGCCAGCGACTCGAGCACCGTCTGGCCGACTTCCTTCAGTTCATCCGGGTCGAGCGTGGCGTTCGCGTTCTTGTCGAAGTCGAGAACGACGCTTGCCGAAAACAGCTCGTCGAACCGCCAGACATTCCTCAACTCGCCGATCCCGCCCGTGTCGTCCGAGACGATCTCGAGGCGGGCTTCCGCGAATATATGCGGGTGGGCGAAGGCGAGCGTGGGCGCGAGGAGCGTCGCAAGGCCGGCCATGACGAGGCTTTGTATTTTCATGGGAATGGGAATCCTTTCGGCCGGGGCCGCGCGAATCGTCCCCGAATGTACCGTAAATGAGACGGAATTGGGACTTGCAGCGCGTCGTTCCAACGCGTGAGGAAGGATCGCAGTCGCATCAGCGCGTGCTGCGGAACCAGCTGTGGAGGAAGTCGACGAAGGTGCGAACCTTGGTCGGGAGGTAACGACGATGCGGATAGATGGCGTAGATGCCGCGATCCTTGGGCAGGAAATCGTCGAAGAACGTCACGAGCTCGCCGGAAGCGATCTTCGGCCGGGCGATGAAATCGGGAAGGACCGCCACTCCGATGCCGCTCACCGCGGCCCGCGCCGCGGCAAGTGGACTGTTGACCTCGATCTGCCCGCTGACCGGCACGGTGAATGGCGAACCGTCCTTTTCGACGAAACGCCAGCTCGAATAGGATCGGCCGTTGGTGTCGAGGATGCACGGCAGCTTGGAAAGTTCGCTCGGATGCCCGAGGGCGCCGGCCTTGGCCATGAAATCCGGCGAGGCGCAGACCAGCACCTGGAAGTCGTCGAGCTTGCGGGCGATCAGCGTCGAGTCCTCGAGCCGGGTGATTCGGATGGCGACGTCGAATCCTTCCTCGACGAGGTCGATGAACCGGTCGTCCGAGACGATGTCGAGCGACAGTTCGGGATGCTCCTTGCCGAAGTCGATCAGGGACTGGCCGATATCCGCATCGACGAAAGTCCTCGGCACGGTGATTCGCAATCGGCCCTTGAGGTCGGAATTGTTGGCACGCACGAGATCGGCGAGGTTGTCGATCTCCTTCAGGATTTCCGATGCGCTGCGATAATAGGTGTGGCCGGCCTCGGTCAGCGAGAACTGGCGCGTCGTGCGGTTCAACAGCAGCGCGCCGAGCTCGTCCTCGAGTTCACGCACATATTTCGACAGCAGCGCCTTGGATTTGCCGATGCGCCGGGCCGCGGCCGAAAAGCCTTCCGCGTCCACGACATCGATGAAGGCGCGGATGCGGGTCAAGGTATCCATGGTTCGTCTTTCTCTGGCGTGCAGGCGAAAACGCGCTTGGGTAGGCGGGTCTCGGTTCCCGCACGCACGCACGGCCTGCTGCGATCGTTCAGCCAAAGTGAACACTGGCGCCGTTGCCCGGTCCAGAAAAAATTAGCGGCGAGATGGAAAAACCTCTTGATTACGACGATGATTTTTCTTACCTACGCCTTGCCCAAAGTCGCACGTGCCTGTGGGTGTCCGCCGACCCTCGATTAGGTGAGGTTATCGGTAAGGTACCTGGAACTAACCCCTCCAGTCGCTATTCCGGCCAACCGGGAAATGCGAGGACATCTTGAAGCAACGACGGTGCGGGCCTTTCTGGTGTCTGCCGGCTTTCCAACAGCCGGGGTTACTGAAGAGGCACACCTTCATTGCCGGAAGTGCGGTTGGGTTATTCCCTCCAATCCATGGCAGACAAAGCCGAATCCTAGCCTTTGCGGGCTTTGATTCACATTCGCGCATCGAGCGCATGCATGGTTCCGGGGTCTCCACCGGCTGGTTCCAGTGCAGGCGTGCGTATGCCCTTTGTCCTCCACAAATGTGGAGTCTAATGGATCGGGGAATATGGCCATGACCACCGCACGTATCATCGACTTCCTCAACACCCGACGACCCGAAGGTCCTTGCCTCGTTGTCGACCTCGACGTCGTGCGCGACAATTTCAAGGCCTTCCGTCATGCGCTGCCCGACAGCGCGATCTACTATGCCGTGAAGGCAAATCCGGCGCCGGAAGTCCTGCGCCTTCTCGCCGGCCTCGGCTCCAACTTCGATTGCGCGTCGGTCGCCGAAATCGAAATGGCGCTCGATGCAGGCGCGACGCCGAACCGCATCTCCTATGGCAACACCATCAAGAAGGAGCGGGACGTTGCGCGCGCCCATGCGCTGGGCATCAGCCTCTTTGCGGTGGACAGCCACGAAGAGGTCGAGAAGATCGCGCGCGCCGCTCCCGGTGCCCGTGTCTTCTGCCGCGTGCTCACCGATGGCGAAGGCGCCGAATGGCCGCTGTCGCGCAAGTTCGGCTGCGTACCGCAGATGGCGGTCGACGTGCTCGTCTATGCGCACCAGCTCGGGCTCGTTTCCTACGGCGTCTCGTTCCATGTCGGCTCGCAGATGACGAAGCTCGATGCATGGGATGCGGCTCTTGCCGATGCCAAGCGTGTCTTCGTCCAGCTTGCCAAGCAGGGCATCGAGCTCAAGATGGTCAACATGGGCGGCGGCTTCCCGACGAAGTACCTCAGGGACGTTCCGTCGGCCGAAGCCTATGGCCAGGCGATCTTCGGCGCGCTGAAGAAGCACTTCGGCAACAACATTCCGGAGACGATCATCGAGCCGGGCCGCGGCATGGTGGGAAATGCCGGCGTGATCAAGGCGGAAGTCGTTCTCGTGTCGAAGAAGTCGGACAACGACAGCCACCGTTGGGTCTTCCTCGACATCGGCAAGTTCGGCGGTCTCGCCGAGACGATGGACGAGGCGATCCGCTATCCGATCCGTACGGCCCGCGATGCCGATGCGATGGAACCCTGCGTGCTCGCCGGCCCGACCTGCGACTCGGCCGACGTGCTCTACGAGAAGAACATGTATCCGCTGCCGATCTCGCTGACGATCGGCGACGAGGTTCTGATCGAAGGCACGGGCGCCTACACGACGACCTACTCGGCCGTCGCCTTCAACGGCTTCGAGCCTCTGAAGGCCTATGTCATCTGATCCTGCTCGCTCCCGCTCAAGCGGGAGCGGCTTTCACAATTCATGTCCGGTCCGCCTGAAGCGGTTTTGATGACGGGAGGTCCAGATGGCCGCTGTTGTTGATTCCCTGCGCGCGTTCTTCGCGCCAACCACCTTTATAATCGACTCGGAAAACCCGGGCGATGTCGTTGCGCGCGAGAACCTGCTCGACCGTGCCATGGGCGCGGGTCGCCGCAGGAAATCGTCGGAGAAGCTGCGCCGCGGCCGCGTGCCTGCCGAGGGCCTTGCCCTTGTCGCGCGGGATGCGGACGGTCACGTCATCGGCACCGTGCGCCTCTGGAACGTCGAGGCCGGCGTCAACCGCGAGGGCCAGGCGGTGCCGGCGCTGCTGCTCGGCCCGCTTGCGGTCGATCCGGCGCATGAGGGCAAAGGTATCGGCGGCATGCTGATGCGCGCGGCGATCCAAGAAGCCAAGAACCGCGGCCATGGCGCTGTCCTGCTCGTCGGCGACGCCGCCTATTACGAACGTTTCGGCTTCTTCGCGCAGCGCGCGCAGCATCTCGTGATGCCCGGTCCTTTCGAACGCAACCGCTTCCTGGCGCTCGAACTCAAGGAAGGCTGGCTCGACGGTGCTGCCGGGATGCTGGTTCCCAGCGGCCGGAAACTCGCTTTGCTGCCGCTTCGCCGCGCGGCCTGAATTTCTTCCGCCTCGCACCCTGCGGAGGTGGATTATCAGCAGCGCTCCTGCCGCCCTTCGCGGCGGCAGCGCTGTGGCCCTTCAGAGCACTTCCAGGAAAAGTGTGTAACGGTTTTCCCTCGCGGAAGTCTGTTGGATCAAACGGTCGAAGCAGCTCAGTGTTTCTATGACATGTTGAAATGCTCTAAAGCACGGCCATTCCCTTCGAATGACCATGCCACACGCTGTGCCGAAGCCCTCTAATTCGCAGCGCGGCGATAGAGCGCCAGAGAACCGGCGAGCGCCAGCAGTGCGCCGCCGCAGATGCGGTCGAGCCAGATCGCGCCGGAGCGCCTCATGAAGCGTACCGCCTGCGACCCGAGCAGGGCATAACCGAACATCACCACGAAATCGATCGACGCGAAGACGATGGCCAGCATGGCGTATTGCGGCGCCTGTGGCAGGGCGGGATCGATTAATTGCGGCAGAAAGGCCGAAAAGAACAGATAGCCCTTGGGATTGGTGACGGCCACGAGAAGGCTCTTGGCGAAGATGGAGCGCGTCGCCCCGGCATCCATGGCCTGCGACGCTTGCGACGGGAGTTCCAGCGTCCCGCGCGATCGCAGCAGCATGACGCCTAGATAGGCGAGATAGGCGGCGCCCAGCCATTTGATCACGGAGAACCAGAATTCCGACGCTGCGAGCAGTGCGCCGAGCCCGAGTGCGACCGCGCCGATCAGCACGAAATCCGAGAGCATCGCGCCGATCATTCCTGCCGTTGCCCGTTTCACGCCATAACGCGAACCATTGGTGAGGGCGAGAAGCACGGTCGGTCCAGGCGTTGCAATGCCGATGAAGGCGACAAGCGCGAATGCGAGAATGGTGACTTCGCTCATGATGTGCTCCCTGGATCACTTTTCCTCATCCGCTCTTGGCGACGCCAAGTCGTCCCATGGCGGTCGCTTGCGTGCAAGTGGCATCGCCGGCGGCCCCGCGCGTTTGACAGCCTGCGTCGTTTCCCCTATTTCAGGCGCCGGGCGAGGGCCCCTGCCGTCCGCGAGCGTCAAGCTTCGGTGAAGTCTCTCTTTTCGACACGGTCACGCCGCGCGGCATGCTACCGATGGCAATGCGGACACCCATCCCGGAAATGCATGCCGTAACAGGAGACCCTGTCATGACGCATGAATTACGAAGCCTTCCCTCGCTCGATGCGCTGAAGGACCAGGCTAGACGCCTGAGATCGCGGCTTGTGTCGGAGGGTGACGAAGTCACCCACTCCAAGTCGCTCGAGCTGATCGCCGCCCAGTATGGCTATCGCGATTGGAACACGCTGCACGCGGCTGTCGGCAACCGACCTGCTTTCAATCCATGGATGCTCGGGGCGCGGGTCAAAGGCCGTTACCTCGGCCAGCCTTTCGAAGCGGAAGTCCTCTCGGCCCAGGCGATCGGTGCGAAGCCGGGACGTTATCGTCTGACGTTCAAGTTCGACGAGCCTGTCGACGTCGTCACGTTCGAGAGCTTCTCCGCCTTCCGCCAGCGGGTCACCGCCACCATCGATGAGAGCGGGCGGACCGTCGAGACGACATCGGACGGGCGGCCGCATCTGGAACTGGAATGGTGAGAACAGGCGGAGCCGGCCCCATCCGGCTACCCCGCCTTTCGCCGCAGCGGGGGCATGCATTCACCCCCGCTACCCGGCGATATCCACCACACCGCAATCGCCCGCCGCCGATCCAAAAGCGAGTTGGCGGCCGCTCTTGTTCCAGGCCATGGCGGTGATCGCGCCATTGCCCGGGCGACGCAACAGGACTTCCTTGCTGTCCGCGAAGCGGGCGGCAAGGATCATGCCGTCCTCATAGCCGATGGCGACGATATCGTCCGCCGGGTGGCAGGCGACCGTCGTCACCATGATGTTGGCGCGGGTGCCGAGCTCGAGCGGCGCCTTGCCCATCGGCCCGTCCTTGCCCTGAAATGGCCAGACGATCGCCGCCGGCGCCCCGGACGATGCGAGCCACTTGCCCTTCGCTGACCAGGAAAGCGACTTCACCTTGGCCGGATAGCCGGTCATGCGCATGTGGCGCGCCTCGGCGCCGGGCTTCGCGTCGAGCTTCCAGCCATGCAGCGCATTTTCCTGCATTGCGGTGACGACGAAGCGTCCGTCGGGAGAGAAGGTGACGGCGGTGTGGGCGCCCTTCCATTCGAGATCGACCGGCTGGCCTGCCATGGCCACCCAGTGCAGAGAGACGCCGTTGTAGCGCGCGGAGGCGATCCTCAGGCCCTTGGGTGCGAAGGCGATGCCTTCGACGGTCCGCTGCTCGGGAAAGTCCCTGGTGGTACCGTCGGAAAGGCGGACATGCGTCGTCTTGCCGTAGGCGTAAGCGACCGCACCCTGCGGTCCCGCCGCAACTTGCGAGATCCATTTGCGACCCGTGTCGGCAACGAGGCTCGCCGTCCCGTCTGCCGAAATGCGCATTACCTTGCCGTCTTCGCCGCCGGTCAGCAGCGTGTCGTTCGCCTCGTCGACAACGAGGGACAGCAGCCCGTCATGTGCTTCGGTCGTCTTGTGGCCGTGATCGAGCCGGTGGATCGTGCCGGCGGCCCCGGCGAAGAAGGGAACATCCTTGAGGAAAGCCACGCCGACGACGTGACCTTCGAGATCGAGCGGAGCGACGGTCGGCATCAGCTTGACGGACTTTCTTTTTTCATCATGGACTTATCCGGGATCATGCCGGGACTTCGCACGCCTTGAAGGTGCGCTCGATCTTCTCGCGATCGAGATCGCGACCGATGAAGACGAGCCTGCTTTCGCGCTTCTCGCCGTCTTTCCACGGGCGCTGGTGATCGCCTTCGATGATCATGTGAACGCCCTGGACGACATAACGCTCCGCGTCGCCGGCGAAGGCGATGATGCCCTTGAGGCGCAGGATGTTCGGACCGTCGGTCTGGGTGATCTTCTGGATCCAGGGGAAGAAGCGATCCGGATTCATTTCGCCCCCGCGCAGCGAAATCGACTGCACCGTCACGTCATGGATCGGCGAGGGGCCGTCGTGATGGTGATGGTGCTCGTGATCATGCTCATGGTCATGATCGTGATGGTGGTGATCATGATGGTGATGATCGTGGTCGCAATCGGGACCGCAGACGTGGTCGTGATCGTCCTGATCGAGGAAGTGGGGATCGTTTTCGAGCGCCCTGTCGAGATTGAAGGCACCCTGGTCGAGCACCTTTCCGAGGTCGATCTCGGAGCGCTGCGTGCGATAGATGCGGGCGGACGGATTGATGACGCGCACGGTTGCCTCGACGCGCTCCAGTTCCTCCGGCGTCACGAGGTCGGTCTTGTTGAGAAGCACCACATCGGCGAAGGCGATCTGGTCCTCGGCCTCGCGGCTGTCCTTCAGACGCAGCGGCAGGTGCTTGGCGTCGACGAGCGCCACGACCGCGTCCAGTTCCGTCTTGGCGCGAACGTCGTCATCCATGAAGAAGGTCTGCGCGACCGGCACCGGGTCGGCAAGCCCGGTGGTCTCGACGATGATCGCGTCGAAGCGTCCGGGACGGCGCATCAGTCCTTCGACGACCCGGATCAGGTCGCCTCGAACGGTGCAGCAGACGCAGCCGTTGTTCATCTCGTAGATTTCCTCGTCGGACTCGACGATCAGGTCGTTATCGATGCCGATCTCGCCGAATTCGTTGACGATGACCGCATATTTGCGGCCATGATTCTCGCTGAGGATGCGGTTCAGAAGCGTCGTCTTGCCGGAGCCGAGATAGCCCGTGAGCACGGTGACGGGGATCGGCTTCAGCGCGGATGTTTCGGTCATGGGAACCTCGAGGGTTGGGGATGCGCCGCGGGCATCGATGGTTGGGTTCTCATATAAGAGATGAGGTGGCGATGCGCAAATACAGACCTGTGTCGCGATCGACGCGAAAGAAAAAATCAGTCGAGCTCGCCGGCATCGAAGGCGTTCACATCCTCGAGCAGTTCGATGATGCCTTTCGCAGCATGCGCAAGCAGCGCTTCGCCGCGCTCGGCGGTGGCGGCGGCGGCATTGCCGGCGACGCCGTCCGGGCTCAGATCCGACATCTTCCAGCCGAAGGCGTGCGGGCCGTAGGCGCGCAAATGCTTGAAGGAACGCGCGAACTCGCTCTGGCGCGAGGCGAAGTCGCGCGTCTTCGCCATGTCCACCTTGTCCGGATGGAGCGCCAGCATGACCGAGGTCTCGATATCGCCGCCATGGATGTCGACTGCCCTGTCCTCGGCGCCGATCCAGCCATCCGGCTGTCCGAAGCGTGTCCAGCTCGTCGCCACGGCAAGCATCCGGAAGCGTATCCGCGCCTCCGTCGCTACGATGGTCATCAGGGGCGAATTGCCGCCATGCGCGTTCAGCATCACGAATTTGCGGATGCCGAGTCCGGCGAGGCCCTCGGCGATGCCGAGCCAACGTTCGACCGCCTCGTCATAGGCGAGCGTTCGGGTGCCGGGCACGTCCATGTGTTCGATCGAATAGCCGACCGGTTCGACAGGCAGGAAGGTCACGGGCAGGGCTTGGGGGAGTGCGGCGATAACGCGCTCGACGATGCCCGCCGCAATCAGCCGGTCGGTTTCGAACGGGAGATGCGGCCCGTGTTGTTCATGTGCGCCGAGCGGGAGCACCGCGATCCAGTCCCGCCGCTCGACAGGTTCGAGTGCGGCGGAATTGTCGGTCCATCGGGGCTTCGGCAGCGACATTTCTACTCGGACCTCGGCGTGGTTTGTCGTAAAATCGTTATTTGAGTCATACAGTTCGTAAACTCAAGCCTTATTGCTATAAGTGTAGTGTAGGGGATTCGGCGGGAGGTCCAATGGGCAAGAAGAGCAAAGCCGAAAGGAAGGGCAAGAACGGCAAGAAGAAGGACGAGATCGTCGCCGAGGCGAACGATCACGATCTGGCTTCGGTTCTCGTCCAGGCGGCCCGCTCGATGCGCACCGTGCTCTCTCGCAACCTCGTCGCGAGCGGCCTTTATGCCGGGCAGGACGGCGTCATGCTCGCCCTTGCCGAAACCGACGGGCTCACGGCCGGGGCGCTGGCGGGCAAGCTCGGGGTCAAGGCACCGACGATGACGCGCACGATCGGCCGCATGGAAGCGCAAGGCTTCCTCGAACGCCGCCCGGACAGGGACGATGCCCGGCTGACCAAGGTCTATCTGACAGAGCTCGGCCGTGATCGCCTGCAGATCATCGCGGAAGCGGGCCAGCATTCCGAGAAGCTCGCAACACGCGGTTTGACCGACAAGCAGGTACGCACTCTCATGAAGCTCCTGCGCGCTGTCGACAGCAATCTGCAGGCCGCCAGAGCTGCGGATTGAGCCGCGGTGTGAGAACAGGGCAGCTTGAACTTCCCGATTGCAGCGATATTTTAAACAGTTTAAAGGAATTTAAACTGGCTGACGGTAGCGACTGCAACGGGGGATATGGTGGCGCAAAAGGTCAAGCTTTCGACAATCGCGGAAACACTCGGCCTTTCGACGGCGACGGTATCCCTGGCATTGCGCGACAGCCCGCTGGTGGCGGCGGTCACCCGCGACAAGATCAAGGAGCAGGCGCGCGCACTCGGCTATATCTACAACCGCCGTGCCGCAAGTCTCAGGACGTCGCGCTCGGGCATCATCGGTGTCGTCGTGCACGACATCATGAACCCGTTCTACGGTGAGATCCTCAAAGCGATCGAGGCTGAGCTCGACCGCGACAAGCAAACCTTCATTCTGTCCAACCACTACGATTCCGTCGAAAAGCAGCGGGATTTCATCGAGACGCTGCTGCAGCTCGGCGGCGACGGCGTCATCATGTCGCCCGCCATCGGCACGCCGCCGCAGGATATTCAGCTTGCCGAGGACAACGGCATGCCGGCGATCCTGATCGCCCGCTCGATCGAGGGGCTCGACGTCCCGATCTTCCGCGGCGACGACGCCTATGGCATTTCGCTCGCGACCAATCACCTCATCGGGCTCGGCCATCGCTGCGTCGCGATGGTCGGGGGAACCGACCAGACCTCGACCGGCCGCGACCGCTATCAGGGTTACGTCAATGCGCTTCGCAAGGCGAATATCGAGGTCGATCCGGACCTGCGCATCCCGGGGCCGCGCTCCAAGCAGGGCGGTTTCGAGGCCGCCGTGCATCTCCTCTCACTGCCGCAGAAGCCGACCGCGGTCGTCTGCTGGAACGATCTGGTCGCCATCGGGATGATGAACGGCATTGCCCGCGCCGGCCTCGTGCCGGGCGTCGACATCTCGGTCACCGGCTACGACGACCTCGAGGAAGCGTCGATCGCGACGCCCGCGCTGACGACCGTCTGGAACGGCCAGGCGGAGGTGGGCCGCAGCGCTGCGCGCGCGCTCCTCGACAAGCTTTCCGGCAGCCATGAACCGGACGGCATCCATCTGATCAAGCCGGAAATGCGCATCCGCCAGTCGACCGGCCCGCTGCGGGTAACGGCTTGATCGATTCCTCCGAGTCTGAACAGGATGCGTGAGTGTTCGTCCGCATTCCCGCTATGTCCGGAAAGGAAACCCGATGAGTCGTCCCAGAATTCTCGTGCCCGGCAAGATCAACCCGAGGGTCCTCGAACGATTGCCGGAAATGTTCGAGACCGTGTGCATCGAGCGCGCCGATGCGGCTCTCGTGACAGCCGACATGCGCGACGTTTCCGGCATCGCCGTTTCGGGCAAGCTGCCGGTGCCGCTGATGGATGCATTCCCCAGCCTCGAGATCGTTGCGAATTTCGGCGTCGGCTACGACGGCGTCGATGTCTCGCGCGCGGCAGCCCGAGGGATTGTCGTCACCAATACGCCTGATGTCCTGACGGAGGAAGTCGCCGACACGGCCATCGGCCTCCTCCTCAACACGCTGCGCCTCCTGCCGCAGGCCGAGCAATGGCTGCGCCAGGGCCGCTGGGCGCGCGAGGGCGCCTTCCCGCTATCGCCGCTATCGCTCCGCGGCCGTACGGTCGGGCTGTTCGGCCTCGGCCGGATCGGCCTCGCGATCGCACGGCGGCTCGAAGCCTTCGGCGTCTCGATCGCCTACCACACGCGAACGCCGCGCGAAGGGCTCGCTTTCACCTATCATCCGACCCTTTCGGGTATGGCCGAGGCCGTCGACACGCTCATCGTCATCGTACCCGGGACGGCGAGCACGCTGAGGGCTGTCGATGCGGATGTCCTTTCGGCGCTCGGCCCGAAGGGCGTGCTGATCAATGTCGGCCGGGGATCGACCGTGGACGAGGCGGCGCTCATCGCCGCGCTTCGGAACGGCACCATTGCCGGAGCCGGCCTCGACGTCTTCGAAAACGAGCCGCATGTTCCCGAAGCGCTGCTTTCGTTTCCGAATGTCTCTCTGCTGCCGCATGTGGCGTCGGCGTCGGTCGTCACGCGCAACGCGATGTCCGATCTCGTGGTCGACAATCTGAAGGCATGGTTCTCGACCGGCGAGGCTTTGACGCCGGTGGTCGAGACGCCGTTCCGGCGCAGAGTGGTCTAACTAATCGGCCTTGCTCTCACGATAGGCGCGCGCGGCATCTCCGAAGGCCTTGAACAGGGCGGCTGACGGGGCGTCGGTCCGCACCCAGTATTCGGGATGCCACTGCACGCCGACGGCGAAGGCCTTGGCGCCGATGACCGAGACCGCCTCGATGGTCCCGTCGTCGGCCACGGCTTCGACTGCGAGGCGCGGAGCAGCGGCGCCGATCGCCTGGCGATGCAGCGAATTGACCCTTACGCGGCCGGTGCCGAGGACCGGGGCAAGGCAGCTTCCTTCCTTCACGACCACATCCTGGCGAATGCCATAGGCGACATCGAGATCCGGAACCTCCGGCTTGCGATGGTCCCAGATGCCGGGCTGCTCCTGGATCTCGCTCGCAAGCGTGCCGCCAAGCGCGACATTGAGCTCCTGTATGCCGCGGCAGATCGCAAACAGCGGGACGCCGCGATCGATTGCGCGGCGGATCAGCGGCAGGCTGGTCGCATCGCGGCCCGGGTCGAAAGGCCCGTCCGCTTCGGTCGCCTCCCTGCCATAGAGCGAAGGGTGGACGTTGGAGCGAGCGCCGCTGGCGAGCACCCCGTCGACGCGGTCGAGAATCTCGTCCACATCGTTCCCGGCCTGCAGTGCGGGAACGAGAAACACCATCAGCCCGGCGCCCTCGACCGCCGCGCGGACATATTGGTGGGCGGCAACATGCCAGACATTGCCGTCGAATTCGCGGAAATCGCAGGGGATGGCAACGACAGGTTTCGACATCGTCAGACTCCGGTTATTATCCGCAAAAGCCATGCCGCCAGAACCTTTAAAAAGTCAACGGGGAGACGCGCGGTACTCCCTCGTCTCCGGCGGAACGGCTTGGGCAATGGACAGACGAGCCTGCGCACTTCCGACGGACCGCCATGCACTTTTCCTGAAAGTGCTCATTCGATTATGCCGCAGGCTTGCGGGGCGGTTTTCGTTGCGAAGGGCCGGCGCATTGTGTATGCGGAGCTAAAGGAACCGGTTGCGCCTCGCGGGCAAGCGGTCATGGGTGGATAAGACAGGGCCGCCATCGGCGGCGCCGCAGAATTTTGGAGAATTGGACGATGGCAGAGCATCATTCGGGACCGGTCGAAACGGGCGCTCCGATGGACTATTCCGAGCACGAGAAGACATATGATTTCTTCATCAGCGCCACGAAATACGGCACTCTGTTTTGCGTCGCGCTGCTGATTGCGATGGCAGCTGCTTTCTTTACGATGATGGGCTTCTTCAGCTCGCTTGTTCTTTTCATTCTCATCAACGTCGCCGGTTACTTCTTTCTTCGCTGACCGGCGTCGCTGATCCGTCCCGCCGAAGATGGGGAGGGGTCCCCATCTTTGTCGCGGGCCCATCGCGTTTTTCCCGCACCACGTGGGAGTATCGTCTCGGCGGCGGATGTTTCCGCCCCCGCAGGAGGAGTTTCTGTCGCTGCGACGACGCCCGTAAGGTGCACTAAGGTCGCTGTAGCGCATCGAGGTGCCGCATGGTTCTCTTCCGAAATCGGCTCGATTCGGGGACCGTGTGAGTGAAGAGGCGGCGTGCAATGCTGTCGTCTGGAGGACAACGTCCGCAACCCGGCCAGCCGGGGCGGACCGGGGAGGGGGATTTGTGAGCGAGATCGTCTTTATCGCCAAGGAATCGGATCCGAACGAGGGACGCGTTGCCGGCTCCGTCGAGAGCGTGAAAAAACTGAAGGCGCTTGGCTTCGACGTGGTTGTCGAAGCGGGTGCGGGCCTCAGTTCACGCATACCAGATCAGGAATACGAGAAGGCCGGTGCGCGGATCGGTACGGCGGCGGATGCGAAAACCGCCGACGTGGTCCTCAAGGTCCGTCGGCCGACTGCGCAGGAGATTTCCGGCTACCGGTCGGGCGCTGTCGTCATCGCCATCATGGATCCCTACGGTAACGAGGAAGCGATATCGGCCATGGCCGGCGCGGGCCTCACGACCTTCGCCATGGAGCTGATGCCGCGTATCACCCGCGCCCAATCCATGGACGTGCTTTCCAGCCAGGCAAACCTTGCCGGTTATCAGGCGGTGATCGACGCCGCGTACGAATATGACCGCGCGCTGCCGATGATGATGACCGCGGCCGGCACCGTACCGGCGGCCAAGGTCTTCGTCATGGGCGCAGGCGTTGCCGGCCTGCAGGCGATCGCTACCGCCCGCCGCCTGGGCGCGGTCGTCTCGGCGACGGACGTTCGCCCCGCCGCCAAGGAGCAGGTAGCCTCCCTCGGCGCCAAGTTCATCGCCGTCGAGGATGAGGAGTTCAAGGCGGCCGAGACCGCCGGCGGCTATGCCAAGGAAATGTCTGAGGAGTATCGGGCCAAGCAGGCGGCGCTCGTCGCCGAGCACATTGCCAAGCAGGACATCGTCATCACCACGGCGCTGATCCCCGGCCGCCCGGCGCCGCGGCTCGTTAGCCGCGAAATGCTCGATTCCATGAAGCCCGGATCGGTCGTCGTCGACCTTGCAGTCGAGCGCGGCGGCAACGTCGAAGGAGCCGAAGCCGGCAAGGTGACGGAGGTCGGGGGCATCAGGATCGTCGGCCATCTGAACGTGGCGGGCCGCATCGCCGCTTCCGCCTCGTTGCTCTATGCCAAGAACCTCGTCACCTTCCTCGAGACGATGGTCTCGAAGGAGACGAAGGCGCTGGCATTGAACATGGAGGACGAGCTCGTCAAGGCCACGGCGCTGACCCATGGAGGGGCAGTCGTGCATCCGGCCTTCGGCGGCGCCATGAGGGGGGAGAAGTAAGATGGCGAACGAACTTCTGGACAAGGCACTGACCGATCTGGAACGGGCGGTCGAGGCGGTGAAGACCGCCGCCGAATACGTCCCCGATGCGGCCGGAGCGGTGGCGCATGGCGCGACCGGCGGCGCGATCGATCCCTTCGTCTTCCGCCTCGCGATCTTCGTGCTGGCGATCTTCGTAGGCTATTACGTCGTCTGGTCGGTGACGCCGGCGCTGCATACGCCCCTGATGGCGGTGACCAATGCGATCTCGTCGGTAATCGTCGTCGGGGCCTTGCTCGCGGTCGGGATTTCCGCCTCGGGGCTTGCCACCGGCTTCGGCTTCGTCGCACTGGTGCTTGCTTCGGTGAACATCTTCGGCGGCTTCCTGGTCACCCAGCGCATGCTCGCCATGTACAAGAAAAAAGAAAAGTGAGGCGGGCCGATGAACGCTAATTTCGCTGCCTTCCTCTATCTCGTCTCGGGCGTGCTCTTCATCATGGCGCTGCGCGGCCTGTCGCATCCGACCACCAGCCGCAAGGGCAATACCTACGGCATGGTCGGCATGGGCATCGCGATCGTCACGACGCTGTTCCTGGCACAGCCGTCGATCGGCGGGTTTCTCCTGATCGTCCTAGGTCTGGCCGCCGGCGGCGGTGCCGGCGCCTATATCGCAAAGCGCATCCCGATGACGGCGATGCCGCAGCTCGTGGCCGGCTTTCACTCGCTCGTCGGTCTCGCTGCCGTTCTGGTGGCGGCCGCCGCACTCTATGCCCCGTCCTCCTTCGGTATCGGTGAGGTCGGCTCGATCCACGCCCAGGCGCTGGTCGAAATGGCGCTCGGCGTGGCGATCGGCGCCGTCACGTTCACGGGCTCGATCATCGCCTTCCTGAAGCTCGACGGCCGCATGTCCGGCAAGCCTATCCTTCTGCCCTACCGCCACGCGATCAATCTCGCGATTGCCGCACTCGTCGTCTTCTTCATCGTCGGGTTGGCGCTCAGTGAAAGCCATTTCGATTTCTGGGCGATTGTCGCCCTGTCGCTGGCGCTCGGCGTGCTGATCATCGTTCCGATCGGCGGCGCGGATATGCCGGTCGTCGTGTCGATGCTGAACTCCTATTCCGGCTGGGCCGCGGCCGGCATCGGCTTTACCCTCGGCAACCTGGCGCTCATCATCACCGGGGCGCTCGTCGGCTCGTCGGGCGCGATCCTCTCCTACATCATGTGCAAGGGCATGAACCGGTCCTTCATCTCGGTGATCCTGGGCGGCTTCGGCGGCGAGACGGCGGCTGCCGGCGGCGACGACGGGGTCCAGAGGACGGTGAAACAGGGCTCGGCCGACGACGCCGCCTTCCTGATGCAGAACGCCTCTAAGGTGATCATCGTGCCGGGCTACGGCATGGCAGTCGCCCAGGCACAGCACGCGCTCCGGGAGCTTGCCGACAAGCTCAAGGAGAACGGCGTCGAGGTGAAATACGCGATCCACCCGGTCGCCGGCCGCATGCCGGGCCATATGAACGTGCTGCTCGCCGAAGCGAATGTCCCCTATGACGAGGTGTTCGAACTGGAGGACATCAATTCGGAATTTGCCCAGGCCGACGTCGCCTATGTCATCGGCGCCAACGACGTCACCAATCCCGCGGCCCGGGACGACAAGTCCTCGCCGATCTACGGCATGCCGATCCTGGACGTCGACAAGGCCAAGACCTGCCTCTTCGTCAAACGCTCACTCGGCTCCGGCTATGCCGGCATCGACAACACGCTGTTCTACAAGGACGGCACGATGATGCTGCTCGGCGACGCCAAGAAGATGACCGAGGAGATCGTGAAGGCGATCAATCACTGAGGATATCGGCTCCAGTTAACTGGAGGCGACCTCCGGATCCCAGGTGAAGAGCTCCTTCGCCCTGGCGATGCCGCGCAACGCGAAGCGCCCGAGCGAAACGGCATTTGCCCGATGCTCGGGCGGACAGGCGGCGATGAATTCCGAAGACATGATCACGTGCCGCTCGACGGAGCGGCACATGGCGGAGATACGGCTCACCTCGTTGACGGCCGGTCCGACGACGGTGAAATCCAGCCGGTTCTGGCTGCCGATATTGCCGTAAAAGACCTCGCCGATGTGCAGGCCCAGATAGACGTCGGTAGTCGGCTTCCCCTCGTCGAGCCGCCTTGCGTTCAATTCCGCGAGCATGACCCGCAGCTGACGCTCCGCCGCGATGGCGGCGCCGCAGTCCTCGGCCGGTTTGCGGCCGTTGAAGATGGCAAGCACTCCGTCGCCGATAAGCTTCAATACGCTGCCGCCATGATCGTGGACGGCGGTGATCACCATGCCGGAATAGTCGTTCAGAAAGGGGATGACATCCTCCGGCGCGACGCTGTCGGCTATGCGCGTGTAGTTCCGCAGATCGGAGAACCACATGACTGCTTCGATCCGCTCGGCCGAGCCCCGTTCGATGCTGCCCTCGACGACGCGGCGGCCGGCGTCAGGGCCGAGATAGACATCCGCAAGCGTCCCGATGATGCGCATGCACGAAGCTGCCTTCACCGCGAGCGCGAGGGTGGGCAGCAACACTCTCAGTGCCGCGATGTCCTCCTCACGGAAGCCGGCCTGCTTCTTTGTGGTCCAATAGGAGTACAGGCAATCCATCTGCCCTATGCGGCCGCGGTCGGTGAAGTGATGAATCATGCTGACGCAGTCGGTGTGGCCCTCTGCCTTGAGCGTGTCGAGCATGGTGAAGGGAATATGTTTCTCTCCGGCAAGGCGGGTGCGGCGCTCGGTTTCATTGTTCTTGAGCATATGGAAGAAGACGGAACGCTGCCAGTTGGTCTGGGCCTCGCCGCCGCTGGTCGAGCCGTATTGCACGACCTCGGGAACCTCGCCGCTTTCGCTGTTCCACTGGAAGGCGCGTCCCTCGAACTCCGGGTGCAGCGTATCGATGATGCCGAGCGCACGATCTATGGCTAGGCCCGCGGCGTGGCACCGTTCACAGAAGCCGGCAAGAAGGTCCTGCTCCTTCAGGCCTCGAATTCCCTCGTCCGACATCCACACAACGATGTCGCGGATCAGCTGTTCCTTCATCCTGCATCCCGTCGTGCCGGCGTTACCGCGTCCGGCAACGATCATCACCATCACAGTGCAGCGACTTGTGGCGCCGCGCAAGGTGGGCCGTGCGCATCACGCAATGTGGCGCGGACGGGGAAGGGGAGAGGAGCCGGCCTCACCGCTCGCCCCGCGATCAACCCGCCGGCGCCAGGACCAGATGATCCACGCCAAGGGCGACATTCAGGCCCTCTTGCACCTGGACATTGACAGGTTGCAGCATGAAAGCCTTGTTCGTGCCGCCGGCAATGACCTTCGCTCCGCCACCGACTGCGAAGCTCGCATCGGCGCCGACGCCGACATATTCGCCAGCCAGTGCATATTCGTTCAGCGGAGTGCCGGTTTTCGCCAGCACGTCCCAGATCATGACGGTTTTGCCGGTGGAGCCGATGTCCAGGCCGATCTTGGTGATCTTGCCCGCATAGACTCCTCCAGGCGAGCCATCCGCCGGCGAGAAGGTGCACATCAGGTTCTTGGTAGAGGTGACGATCAGCCCGGTGCCGCCTTCCGAGCCGCATGTGAGACGCCCGAGCGTGACGTAATTCTGGGCGCTGGCAGCTCCGGTGAGCGCCGCAAAGGCGATTGCCGTAATGAGGGTCTGTCGAATCATGGCTCGGATCTCCGTGCTGGACCGTTCCACTGTTCATTCCAACTACGAAACGCTCTAAACCCGCTGAAACCAGGCACTTCCGGACGGAAAACCGCTACGCACTTTTCCTGGAAGTGCTTCTAGGCCATGGTCAAACGGATTGAATTCAGGATGGTTCCGCGACCCTGTTCGGCTTTGATGAAACGACTACGCCCGCGACAGGCGCGGGCGTCTGATGTCTAACGGAGAATGGGCGACGTCAGGACATCGCCTTGGCGCGGGCAAGGCCGGCACGCGCCGGCTCGTATTTGGGATCGAGCGACAAGGCATGCGAATAGGACTTCGCCGCCTTGGCCTTGTCACCGCGGCGCTCGTAGATCAGCGCCTGGTTTGCCCAGGACTCCGCCAGCTTGCCATTCAGGTTGATGGCCGTGTTGAAGTCGGAGAAGGCATTGTCGTCGTCGCCCTGGGCCACATAGGAGATGCCGCGGCCGTTATAGGGTTCGGGTGAGCTCGGCGAGAGCGAGATTGCCTTGGAGAAATCTTCGATAGCCTGCGCGTGCTGGTTGCGCGCCTGATAGATCAGGCCACGATTGTGGTAGGCGCGGGGGTCCGCCGTATCGAGTTCGATCGCCTTGTTGAAATCGTTGAAAGCGGCGTCGAGCTGGTTCGCCTGACGGTAGAGATTGCCGCGGCCGATATAGGCGACATCGTAATTCGGATTGATCTGCAGCGCCGCATTGTAATCGGCAAGAGCGGCCTGCTGGTTGCCCAGGTTGCGCTGAACCAGCGCCCTGTTGGCATAGGCCTGATAGAAGCGCGGGTTGAGCTGGATAGCCTGGTCGAAATCGGCGACCGCGCGGCGGAATTCGCCGGCGCGGCCGTAGGCCGAGCCGCGCACATTGTAGCCCTCGGGGTCGCTCGGATTGGACGCGATGACGCTCGAGAGCGAGGCGATGTTTTCTTCCGAGCCCTGTGCCCGTTCGACGCGGAACATCGATTCGGGCTTGTCGGTCTGGCATCCTGCGATCAGCAGGGCCGAGCCGAGCACGAGAAAGGCGGCAAGCTTCGGCTTGCGCTGGTGGCGGCGGTTCGCCTCCTCGGTGATGAGGCCGGAGACGTCCGCAGTCATGGCAGCAAGTGTCAAAGTCGATCCCTCAATGCGACAAGGCCCGAAAGCCATCGGCTTTCCGTTTACAGAGCACGCAAGTGCGGCGGCTGACCGTCGCCAGCTGTCACGCTAGACTGTCGACGGACTGGGTGTCCATACCAAAATGGCGGCGGCGATCCCTCGCCTCCGCCACTTGCATTGGAAAGCGTCGAAAAAAAGACGATCAGCGGGCCACGAGGCCTTCGCGCTGCGCCCGCTTGCGGGCCAGCTTGCGAACGCGGCGGACGGCTTCTGCCTTTTCGCGCGCACGCTTCTGGGACGGCTTTTCGTAGAAGTCACGCATCTTCATTTCGCGGAAAATGCCTTCGCGCTGCATCTTTTTCTTAAGAGCGCGGAGCGCCTGATCGACATTGTTATCGCGGACAAGTACCTGCACGTGAATCCCGTTCCTTTGCTTCGAGTTGGCAAGCCTCACCATCAGGTTTGGAGAGGCAATAAATTTGCGTTCGCTGGGCGAGAACCCTACGATTGAAAGAGCGGATAACAGATCGCGTGCCGAAAGTCCAGCGGCGAGAGAAAGCGCGTGGGGAAAAAGCGCCAATACCTCTGCGGCGGCGGGCCGTCGATGTCGCAAGACCGCGCAAGTCCGCCTGATCGCGTCGCAAAAGAAACGTTGCGTGGTCCTCGGATTTGCGATTTCTAACGCCAACGAACGTTACCGGGTTCATGGAGTAGCAGGCTGATGCGCAAATATTCTGTTTTTGCCGTGGCGCGCGAGGCGCTGCGCGGCCACAAAGGGTGGGGCCCGCACTGGGCTTCGCCTGAGCCGCGCAAGCAATATGACGCAATCATCATCGGCGGCGGCGGCCACGGCCTCGGCGCCGCCTATTATCTCGCCAAAGAGCACGGCATCACCAACGTCGCCGTGCTCGAGAAGGGCTGGATCGGCGGCGGCAACACCGGCCGCAACACGACGATTATCCGGTCCAACTATCTCTATGAAGAGAGCATGGACATTTACGAGCATTCGCTGAAGCTCTGGGAAAACCTGTCGCAGGACCTGAACTACAACGTCATGTATTCGCCGCGCGGCGTGATGATGCTGTCGCACAACATCCATGACCAGCAGTCTTTCAAGCGTCACATCAATGCCAACCGGCTCTACGGCATCGACAACGAATGGCTGACGCCGGAGCAGGCCAAGGCCTACTGCCCGCCGCTCGACATAGCGAAGACTGCCCGCTACCCGATCAACGGCGCGGCACTGCAGCGCCGCGGCGGCACTGCGCGCCACGATGCGGTCGCCTGGGGCTATGCGCGCGCGGCCTCGGATCGCGGCGTCCACATCATCCAGAATTGCGAAGTGACCGGCATCCGCCGCGACGAAACCGGCCGCGTGACCGGCGTCGATACCAACCGCGGCTTCATCGGCGCGAAGAAGGTCGGCATCTCCGCTGCGGGCCACTCGTCGGTCCTGATGCAGATGGCGGATGTGCGCGTGCCGCTGCAGAGCCAGCCGCTGCAGGCGCTCGTTTCCGAGCCCTTGAAGCCGATCTTCCCCTGCGTTGTCATGTCGAACTCCGTGCATGCCTATATTTCGCAGTCGGACAAGGGCGAGTTCGTCATCGGCGCCGGCACCGATCAGTACAATTCATACTCGCAGACCGGCGGCCTGCAGATCATCACGCATACGCTGGATGCGATCTGCGAACTTTTCCCGATGTTCCGCCGCGTCAAGATGATGCGGCAATGGGGCGGCATCGTCGACGTCACCCAGGATCGTTCGCCGATCCAGGGCGTGACGCCGGTGCCCGGGCTCTACCTCAATGCCGGCTGGGGGACGGGCGGCTTCAAGGCGACGCCGGGTTCGGCCAATCTCTTTGCCCATCTCATCGCGCGCGGCGAGCCGCACCGGCTTGCCGCGGGGCTCACGCTCGAGCGCTTCCGCACCGGGCGGCTCATCGACGAGGCGGCCGCGGCCGCCGTTGCGCACTAAAGCATGATCCGACGGAGCGAAGATCGATAGGATTACGCTTCAGAGAAAGAACGGAGAGCGGCCTTGCGCCTTCCAAGGAAGGCGCGGCGCTCTGATCGAGGACATTCCAGATGCTTCTGATTTACTGCCCCTATTGCGAGGAAGAGCGCTCGGAGCTCGAATTCCGCAATGCCGGCGATGCCCACATCGTCAGACCGGCCAACATCGCCGAGATCAGCGACGAGGAGTTCGAGGAGTACTTCTTCCTCCGTCAGAATCCGAAAGGGCTGATCTATGAAAGGTGGCGGCATATCCACGGCTGCGGTCGCTTCTTCAATGCGGCTCGCGATACGGTGAGCGACCGCTTCCACGTGACCTACAAGGCCGGTGAGCCGAAGCCCGATCTCAACGCCGAGCCGAAGACGAGCGAAACGGTCGAGACCTACGAGGCGCTGGAAGGAGTGGCAGAATGACCGGGGTCAATCGAATTTCGGGCGCCGGGCGCCTGACGCCGGCGCGCACCGCCCGCTTCACCTTCGACGGCCGGACGCTGACGGCGCTCGAGGGCGACACCATCGCCTCCGCGCTCATCGCCAACGACATCCATCTCGTCGGCCGCTCGTTCAAATATCACCGCCCGCGCGGCATCCTTTCGGCAGGCGCCGAAGAACCGAATGCGCTGCTCGACGTTTCGCGCGATGCCGCGCGCCGGCAGCCGAACGTGCGCGCCACCGTGCAGGAAGTCTTCGACGGCATGAAGGTGTCGTCTCAGAACCGTTGGCCGTCGCTCGCCTTCGACGTCGGCGGCTTCAACGATCTGTTGTCGCCCTTCTTCGCGGCGGGCTTCTACTACAAGACCTTCATGTGGCCGAAGGCCGCCTGGCACAAGATTTACGAGCCCTTCATCCGCCGCGCAGCCGGTCTTGGCGTGGCGCCCACGGAGACCGATCCGGACCATTACGCAAGCCGCTACGTCCATTGCGACGTGCTGGTGGTCGGCGCCGGCGCTGCCGGACTTGCGGCCGCACTCGCGGCCGCGAATGCCGGTGCGAAGGTGATACTGTGTGACGAACAGCCTGAAGTCGGCGGAGCCCTGCATTACGACAGCGGCACCGTGATCGACGGCCAGCCCGGCTATGACTGGGCGCTGGCGACGGGCAAGGCGCTTGCGGCGATGGACAATGTCACGCTGCTGACCCGCACGACGGCCTTCGGTTACTACAACCACAATTTCGTCGGCCTCGTCGAACGCGTGACCGATCACCTCGCGGCCCCCGACAAGGGGCTTCCGCGCGAGCGTCTATGGCAGGTGCGCGCGAAGAAGGTGATCCTCGCCAATGGCGCGATCGAGCGCCACATGGTCTTCGCCAACAACGACCGTCCTGGAATCATGCTGGCCTCGGCCGGCCGCACCTATCTCAACCATTTCGGCGTCGCGGTCGGCAAGAAGGTGGGCATCTACACGGCCCATGATTCCGCCTATGAGGCGGCCTTCGACCTGAGGAAGGCCGGCGTCGACGTCCCCGTGATCGTCGACTGCCGCGACAGGCCGGGCGACATGGTACTCGCCGAAGCCCGCAGCCTCGGCATCGAGGTATTGAGCGGCCACTCGGTCGTCAATACCGCCGGCAAGCTCAGGATTGCATCCATGAGTGTGGCTCGCAACGGCGGCGGAGCATCGCGCAAGATCGCGGTCGACGCCCTGCTCGTCTCGGCCGGTTGGACCCCCTCGGTGCATCTCTTCTCCCAGTCGCGGGGCAAGGTGACGTTCGATGCGGCGACGGAGCGGTTCCTGCCGGGAACCTATGCACAGGAATGCCTCTCCGTCGGCGCCTGCAATGGCACGGACGACCTGCAGGCGACGATCGACGAGGCACTCGCCGCCGGTGAACTGGCGGCCCGTGCCGCGGGTGCGGAAGGCGGCGGTCAGGTCGCGCTCTCCGGCCGCAACGCTTTCGAATGGACAGGCGGCATGATCGGCGCGGCGGAAGGCGCGGGGCGAGACACGACGGTCAAGGCCTTCATCGACTTCCAGCACGACGTCTGCGCTAAGGATATCCGCCTCGCCGTGCGCGAAGGAATGCATTCGATCGAGCACATCAAGCGCTTCACCACCAATGGCATGGCGTCCGACCAGGGCAAGCTTTCCAACATGCACGGCCTGGCGATCGCGGCGGAAGCGCTCGGCAAGGAAATCCCGCAGGTGGGGCTCACGACCTTCCGCCAGCCCTATACGCCGGTGACCTTCGGAGCGATCGTCAGCCATTCGCGCGGAAATCTCTTCGATCCGGCCCGCAAGACGCCGATCCATGCCTGGGAGGAGGCGCAGGGCGCCGAATTCGAGGATGTGGGCAACTGGAAGCGTGCCTGGTTTTATCCGAAAGCGGGCGAAAACATGCACGAGGCGGTCGCGCGCGAGTGCAAGACGGTTCGCGAGGTGGCCGGCGTCTTCGACGCATCGACCCTCGGCAAGATCGAAGTGGTCGGCCCCGATGCCGCCAAGTTCCTGAACCTCATGTACACCAACGCCTGGGACAACCTGAAGCCCGGCCGCTGCCGCTACGGGATCATGCTGCGCGACGACGGCTTCGTCTATGACGACGGTGTCGTCGGCCGGCTTGCCGACGATCGCTTCCATGTGACGACGACGACCGGCGGCGCGCCGCGCGTCCTCCACCACATGGAGGACTATCTCCAGACGGAGTTCCCGCATCTGAAGGTGTGGCTGACGTCGACGACCGAGCAATGGGCCGTCATCGCGGTCCAGGGTCCGAAGGCGCGCGAGATCATCGCGCCGCTCGTCGAGGGCATCGATCTCTCGAACGAAGCCTTCCCCCATATGAGCGTTGCCGAAGGCAGCATATGCGGTGTGCCGACCAGGCTCTTCCGCATGTCGTTCACCGGCGAACTCGGCTTCGAGGTCAACGTACCGGCCGACTACGGCCAAGCCGTGTGGGAGGCGATCTGGGCTCGGGCCGAGCCGATGGGCGCCTGCGCCTACGGCACCGAGACCATGCACGTGCTGCGCGCCGAAAAAGGCTACATCATCGTCGGCCAGGACACGGACGGAACCCTCACGCCGGACGATGCCGGCCTTTCCTGGGCGGTATCGAAGAAGAAACAGGACTTCGTCGGCATTCGCGGCATGAAGCGGCCCGACCTCGTCAAGGAAGGCCGCAAGCAGCTCGTCGGCCTCCTCACGAAGGACCCGCAGGTGGTGCTGGAGGAAGGGGCGCAGATCGTTGCCGATCCGAACGAAGCCAAGCCGATGACCATGCTCGGTCATGTGACCTCGTCCTACTGGTCGCCGAACTGCGGCCGCTCGATCGCGCTCGCGGTCGTCGCCGGCGGCCGCGCACGCCTCGGGCAGACGCTCTACGTGCCGATGGCCGACCGGACGATCGCCGTCGAGGTGAGCGACATGGTGTTCTTTGACAAGGAAGGAGGTCGCCTCCATGGCTGACCACGCAATCGCTACACGCAAAGCTCCGCTTGCCGGCCGCCGTGGCGGCTCGCCGGCGGCGATCCTTACCCCTGCGGAACCCGCTTCGCGGATATCGCTGCGCGCCGGGCCCGACGCGGTTCCCGCACTCTCGGCAGCTCTCGGCGTGACCATTCCCGTGCGGTCGAAGACGTCCGCCTCGACCGGCCGGCGTCATGTCCTCTGGCTCGGTCCCGATGAGTGGCTGGTGATCGACGAGGACGGCGCCGACCTGATGGCGGCGGCCGCATCGAGCGGGACCGTGCATTCGGCCGTCGACGTTTCGCACCGGAACACTGCCGTCATCGTCAGCGGGGCGGGCGCGGAAGCGGCGATCAACAGCGGCTGCCCGCAGGACCTGTCGCTCGCGATTTTCCCCGTCGGTGCCTGCTCTCGCACGATCTTCGGCAAGGCGGAAATCGTTCTTTTCCGAACCGCCGAGGATACGTTCCGCGTCGAGTGCTGGCGGTCGTTCTCGTCCTTCGTGTTTGGGCTGCTGGCCGAAGGCGCGGAAGACGCCGGGCACTGAGGAGGCAATTTCCGGCCCCTCATCCGGCCTGCCGGCCACCCTATCCCCGCCGGGCGAAGGTGACTCGCGGCAAGCTCCAGTCCTCTTCGCCGCCCTGGAAAGAGGGCGAGGCGGTGCCCGCATGTTCCTTCTCCCCGTAAAACGGGGAGAAGGTTGCGGCAGCCGGATGAGGGCCATTTCCTCCTCAGGAGCGATCGCGCTAAGTTCTGCCGGTCGAACCGGGATTCGGGAACGGGAGGAGCGACCTTGAAGACGCGTGCGGCGGTGCTGAGGAAGTCACCGGTCGGAAGGCCTTATGCCCATACGAGGCCGCTCTCGATCGAAACGACCGATCTCGATCCGCCGGGACCGGACGAGTTGCTGGTGAGGATCGGCGCCGCCGGACTCTGCCACTCCGACCTCTCGGTCATCAACGGCGACAGGCCGCGGCCGGTGCCGATGGCGCTCGGCCACGAGGCCGCCGGCACCGTGGAAGCGGTCGGAAGCGGCGTAGGTGACATCGTCCCGGGAGACCGGGTGGTGATGAGCTTCATGCCGAGCTGCGGCCATTGCCTCCCCTGCGCGGAAGGCCGGCCGGCGCTATGCGTTCCCGGAGCGGAAGCAAACGGCAAGGGCACGCTGCTTTCGGGGGAACGCCGGCTGCATTGCGGCGAAGTCCCCGTGAACCATCACCTCGGCGTCTCCGGATTTGCCGATTATGCGGTGGTTTCGCGCCATTCCGCGGTCAAGATCGAGACGGACCTGCCGATGGTAGAGGCAGCGCTGTTCGGCTGTGCGGTGCTGACCGGCGTGGGAGCGGTCGTCAATACGTGCCGGGTTCGGCCGGGCGAATCCGTTGCCGTCATCGGGCTGGGCGGGGTGGGATTGGCAGCCCTTCTGGGTGCCGTTGCCGCCGGCGCCCAGCGCGTCGTCGCGATCGATCTCGCCGAGGACAAGCTGAAGCTTGCCCGCGCGCTGGGCGCGACGGACACGTTCCTTGCAGCCGATCCGGATGTGGCCGAGACTGTCCGACAGGCGACCCGCGGCGGCGTCGACCATGCGGTCGAGGCCGCGGGCTCCGTAAAAGCCTTCGAGCTCGCCTATCGAATTACGCGGCGAGGCGGGCTGACGGTTTCCGCAGGGCTCGCCCATCCTTCAAGCCAGATCGCGATCCCCGCGGTGAGCCTGGTTGCGGAAGAGCGTAGCGTGCGCGGCAGTTACATGGGAAGCTGCGTGCCCTCCCGCGATATCCCGCGTTTCATTGCGCTCTACGAACGCGGCAGGCTGCCGGTCGACCGGCTGCTGTCGAGCACCGGACCGCTGGAGGAGATCAATGAGGCATTCGATCTTCTCGACCAGGGCCGCGTGATACGCCACGTGATCACGTTCTGATACGGCCGCCACACGGTCAGCCGTCCGCCGGCCATCCCTGCCAGGCGATCCAGCGTCCGTGGAAGTCGGCGCGGCCGACGAGATGCCTTTCGCCCTTCGGCCAAATCTGCAATGACAATGCGGCACCCGGCGCCTGTCCGTCGGCTTCCATCTGCAAACGGGCAAGCGGGGCCTCGGATGTCGCGGTCGCCCCGGCGGTAGCGATCAGGGCCTCGCCCTCTTCCCGCGCAGCTTCCGGCAGATACTGCCAGGCGATCGAATGATAGACGACGTGGACAGCGCCCGGATGGACGTGCGCCAGCCGTGTTTTCAGCCAGTCGATCGCGTCCGCCTGCTCGACAAGGCTCCTTTGGGAGGCGGCAAGCTCCAGCGCCTGCCGCGTGCGGTCGATCCGGTCTTGCTGATCGGCCCAGACGTAGGAGAGGAGCCGTAGCCGATCCTCGCTATCGGCCGGATCGAGGGGGTTGATGTCGCAGCCGGCGCGTTCGATCACTTCGACGGGTCGCAGAGGCGGCGCTGCTCCCGACCACTCGGGGGCTATGCTCACGGGGCTGGCTGCATCGCCCCAATGGCTGTTCGCGAGATCGTAGCGGTAGCGGTCCCAATGGAGATTCAAGCCGGCGCTGGCGCCGATCTCGGAAAGGATCAACGGCTTCCCGAAAAGCTGTGCCACGGTGAGGAAACCGGGAAGCAGGGCGCCCGAGCGGCGCACCTCGTTCGTCTGCGGCGCGGAGGTGAGACGGTCGAGGATGAAGGGGGCTTCCCGCTCCATAGCCTGAGCGATCGCCTGCCAGAGAGTGTCGTCGTCCGTCCGGTTCGGCGGATAACACGCGCCGAGGGCCGCGCTGCGGCCGGACAGAACCAGCGCGTGCAGAGCACCGGCAAGGCGGAGCGCGACGGAATCGCCCTTCGAAGTCGGGTCGCCGGACCAGCCGAGAACACGCTCGCCCACCGGCGAGTCCGCATCGATCCGGTCGGCGACGAGACGGCAGAGTCGGGCCGTAAATGGCGATCCCAGCTCGTCACAGGACTTCGCCTGGCCGCGGAAGGCATGGCGAACGTGGGTCCCGTCCGGTCTCCCCTCAGACATCG
Source organism: Sinorhizobium sp. P24N7 (assembly GCF_042436655.1). Lineage (NCBI taxonomy): Bacteria > Pseudomonadati > Pseudomonadota > Alphaproteobacteria > Hyphomicrobiales > Rhizobiaceae > Sinorhizobium > Sinorhizobium sp. P24N7. Next base: position 136,146 of record NZ_JBHMIW010000004.1, read on the forward strand.
TCCGGCCGATCCTTCGGGTCGAACTGGATGATCGTCTGCCAGGTGGCTGTCAGGGCGGGCTTTCTTTCGCCTTCGATCTCGACCGTGACGTCATAGGTGATCATCAGCATGCCGGCCCCGCGGAAGCGTGCGTCTGCCATGGTGAAGCGGCCGCGCACGCGCGCGCCGCTCTTGACCGGCGCCACGAAGCGCACCTTCTCGAAGCCGTAATTGATGCCCATCGTCTGCTCGCGGATCTTGGGCAGGCAATTGTAGTTCATCGCCGAAAGCAGCGACAGCGAGAGGAAACCATGCGCAATGGTGCCGCCGAAAGGCGTCTCCGCCGCGGCGCGCACCGGGTCGGTATGGATGAACTGGAAGTCACTCGTCGCCTCGGCAAAACGGTCGATCGTCTGCTGCGTCACGGTGATCCAGTCGGAGACGCCGAGCTCCTTGCCGATCAGATCCTTGATATCCGAAAGTGAAATATCCTGCGGCATATGATTTTCCTGAAAATGGGGCCTCCCCGCTGATCTATAGGCCGGCTCGGCAAGGTCTAGCAAGTGGTCCTAAGTCTTGAGATGGTTCACTGTTTTCTTGAAACAGCGAAACCATCCAACTCTCTGGAGCCGGGCACTTCCGGGCAGAAAACCGTCAGACCCTTTTCTTCGGAGCGCTCTCGAAAACCTCGGCGAGAAAGGTGACCGAACGGGCCGGTGCGAGAGAAGGAGCGCTAAGGTCCGAGAGTGCGTCGCGCCATTCGCCCATAAGGCTCGAAGGCAGGCGGAACGGATGCGGCGAGTGGCTGCGGTTGATGACCACCGCAAGTCGGGTCGGGCGCCCCTGACGGCGGTCGTCGGTCGCAAGCATCACGACGAGATTGTCGGTTGCGGGATGCTCCCAATCCTCCACCGTAAGCGGCTCCCCGTCGAGGCGAAGCCAGGCGACGTCGCCGCTGCCGGTGAAGAACCCGGTCTCGCCGAAGACCGAGAAGCGCCGGCGCATGGCGGAAAGCCTGGCGGTATGCTCGACGAGCTTGCCGTCGAGTTTGCTCCAGTCGAGCCAGGTCACGGCATTGTCCTGCGCATAGGCGTTGTTGTTGCCACCCTGGCTGCGCCCGCCTTCATCCCCGGCCGTCAGCATGATTGCGCCGCGCGAGGTGAAGAGCGTGCCGAGGAGCGCCATGACATCGCGTTGCCGGAAGGCGGCGATCTCCGGATCGTCGATCGGACCCTCGGCCCCGTTGTTCCACGAGAAGTTCTCGTCGTGGCCGTCCCGATTGCCTTCACCGTTCGCCTCATTGTGCTTGCGGGCGTAGCAAACGAGATCCATCAGCGTGAAGCCGTCATGGGCGGCGATGAAGTTGACGCTGCGCGTGGCCGTCTCGCCCCAGCGGGAAAAGCTGTCCGAGGAGCCGGCGAGCGCGGTTGCAAGGACGCCGATCGCGTGCCGGTCGCCGCGCCAGTAGCGGCGGATGTCGTCGCGGGCACGGTCGTTCCATTCGAGGAAGGAATGGGGGAAATTGCCGAGCTGGTAGCCGCCGGGGCCGGTGTCCCAGGGCTCGGCGATGAGCACGCGGTCGCAAAGGACGGGGTCGGCGCAGATGGCCGAGAAGAGCGCGGCATCGCGGCGGAAGCCCTCCATGTCGCGGCCGAGGATCGATGCGAGGTCGAAGCGGAAGCCGTCGACGCCGGCGGCAAGGACGAAATGGCGCAGGCTGTCGAGGATCAGACGCTGGACGACCGGATGGTCGCAGGCGATCGTGTTGCCGCAGCCGGTGTCGTTGATGAGCTCGCCCGGGCGCCCCGTCGCGTGGCGATAATAGGTCAGGTTGTCGAGCCCGCGCATCGAGAGCGTGGCACCGAAGCGATCGCTCTCTCCGGAGTGGTTGAAGACGAGATCGAGGACGACGCCGATACCGGCCTCGTGCAGGACCTCCACGGTCATGCGCAACTCCTCGATGCCGCCCGGCACCAGGCGTGGATCGAGCGCCATCGGCGCGATCGGATTGTAGCCCCAGCCATTGTGGAGACCGAGCGGAGGCAGGTGCCGCTCATCGATCCAGGCCGTGATCGGCATGAGTTCGACCGCGGAAACGCCGAGCCTCGTAAGGTGATCGATGACGACGGGTTCGGCGAGAGCAGCCACCGTGCCGCGCTTCCTTTCCGGCACGTCCGGATGAAGGATGGTGAACGGCTTGACTGCAATCTCGTAGATCAGTCCCCCGGCCTGAAATAGCGGCGGCTTCGGCTCCAGCGGTCTTGCCTCGGTGACGATGGCCTTCGGCACGAGGTGCGCCGTCTCTTCGCCGAAGACCGTCAGCCGCTGGTCGTGACGAAAGGGCCGGTCGAGCCTCACCGCATAGGGGTCGACCAGAAGTTTCGACGGATCGAACCAAAGCCCATGGTCCGGCGAGTAGACCCCGTCGGCGCGAAAGCCGTAGCGGGTGCCGGCAGCTATGTCGGGCAGCGCGATGCTGTGGACATCGCCCTCGCGCAGCATAGGCAGGCGGCTGAGTTCGGTGTCGCCCGCTTCGTCGAACAGGCAGAGATCGATGCGGGCGGCATTGTGCGACCAGACCGCAAAGCGCCTCCCGTCGGGTGTGCGCGTCACGCCGAGAGGTGAAATTCCGGTCGTCGGCATGGGGGCCTCTTTCGAAGTCTAGTATCGCATGGGTTTGCCACGAGTCGATCTCCCCCTTTGTGGGGGAGATGCCCGGCAGGGCAGAGGGGGGATAAGAGGGGGCGCAGGAAGTGGCGCTTGGTACAGCACCCTCAGGTGATTACGCTCGGTTGGTCGCGGTTGGTACGCTCCTTGATCTCGGCGATCTCGTCGGCAACGGCGATCAGATCGGCAAGCGCTTCCTGCGTATCGAGATCGTGGCGCGCCGGATCCGGCTCGTAGCGCTCGATATAGACGCGCAGCGTCGCCCCCGACGTCCCCGTGCCCGACAGGCGGTAGACGACGCGGGATCCGCCCTCGAAGAGGATGCGGATGCCCTGGTTCTTGCTGACCGATTTGTCGACCGGATCGTGGTAGGAGAAATCGTCGGCAGTCTCGACCGTGAGCGCGCCGAAGCTCTTGCCGGGCAGCGCGGCGAGCTTGTCGCGGAGCGCGGCAACCAGGCCGTTGGCCGCATCGGTGTCGACCTCTTCGTAGTCGTGCCGGGAATAATAGTTGCGGCCGTAGGTCGCCCAGTGCTTGCGGGCGATTTCGAGTGCGCTTTCCTTGCGCGCGGCAAGGATGTTGAGCCAGAGCAGCACGGCCCAGAGCCCGTCCTTCTCGCGTACATGGTTCGATCCGGTGCCGGCGCTTTCCTCGCCACAGATCGTCGCCAAGCCCTCGTCGAGCAGGTTGCCGAAGAATTTCCAGCCGGTCGGCGTCTCATAAATGCCGATGCCGAGCTTTTCGGCGACACGGTCGGCCGCGCCGCTCGTCGGCATGGAGCGAGCGATCCCGGCAAGCCCCTTGGCATAGCCCGGCGCCAGATGCGCATTGGCGGCAAGCATGGCGAGGCTGTCGGACGGAGTGACGAAGATTCCCTTGCCGATGATCAAATTCCGGTCGCCGTCGCCATCGGATGCGGCGCCGAAATCCGGGGCGTCCGGCGCCATCATCGTCTCGTAGAGCGCTCGGGCGTGAACGAGGTTCGGGTCGGGATGATGGCCTCCGAAGTCGGGCAGCGGTATGAAGTTCATGACCGAGCCCTTCGGGGCGCCGAGCCGTTTTTCGATGATCTCCTTGGCATAGGGCCCGGTGACCGCGCTCATCGCGTCGAACACGACACGGAAGCCGCCGGCAATCAGCTTGCGGATCGCATCGAAGTCGAACAGGCTCTCCATCAATTCGGCGTAGTCGGAGACGGGATCGATGACCGTCACGGTCATGTCCTCGACCTGCTGACTGCCTTCGACATCGAGATTGACGTCCGGCGCGTCGGCGATCTTGTAGCTGTCGATCACCTTGCTTCGGGCGAAGATCGCATCCGTCACCTTTTCGGGAGCCGGGCCGCCATTGCCGACATTGTACTTGATGCCGAAATCCTCGGTCGGCCCGCCGGGATTGTGGCTTGCCGAAAGCACGATGCCGCCGAAGGCCTTGTATTTGCGAATGATATTGGATGCGGCTGGCGTCGAGAGGATGCCGCCGCGGCCGACGAGCACGCGGCCGAAGCCGTTCGCCGCCGCCATCTTGACGGCTTTCTGGATGACCTCGCGGTTGTAATAGCGGCCGTCGCCGCCGATCACCAGCGTCTGGCCTTCGAAGCCCTCGAGCGAGTCGAAAATCGACTGGATGAAGTTCTCGGCATAGTTCTTCTGCTGGAATACCGGGACCTTCTTGCGCAGGCCCGAGGTGCCGGGTTTCTGGTCCCCATAGGGGTTGGTCGAGACGGTTCTTGTCATCTGTTTAGCCTTTCGCGAGAAGAGCGGAGTAAAGCGAGACGTAGCGTTCCGCGCTTTTGGCCCAGGAAACGTCGGATTTCATGCCCTGGTTCTGCAGGCGTGCCCAGAGCTTGGGTTCATTGTATGCGCGCAGGACGCGCCGGATCGCAAGTTTTAGCCCGTCGGTGTTCACCGGCAGGAAATGAAAGCCGGTCGCGCACTTCGCCGACAGCGCCGCCTCGTTGGCGTCGATGATCGTGTCGGTGAGACCGCCGGTGCGGGCCACGACCGGAACGCAACCATAGCGCAGGCCATAGAGCTGCGTCAGGCCGCAAGGCTCGAAACGTGACGGAATGAGGATAGCATCGGCGCCTGCCTGCATGAGATGCGACAGCGGCTCGTCATAACCGGTCACCATGCCGATATGTCCGCGGTGGCGCGACGCGGCTGCCATAAGCGCGCTTTCCAGCGCCGGATCGCCGGAGCCGAGCACGACGAGCTTGCCGCCGAGAGCCACGATATCGTCGGCGGCTTCGGCGACGAGGTCCATGCCCTTCTGCCAGGTGAGGCGGCTGATGATGCAGAAGATCGGCCCCGGACCTTTTTCGAGGCCGAAACGCTCTTCCAGCGCCTTGCGGTTGCCGGCGCGCCGTTTGAGCGTGCCGGGCCCGTAATGCGCCGGAAGGTGCGGGTCCGTCTGCGGATCCCACGTGTCTCCGTCGATGCCGTTGACGATGCCCGTCAGGTCCGCGACACGGCTCGACAGGAGCCCGTCAAGACCCATGCCGAATTCGGGCGTCAGGATTTCCTGCGCGTATGAAGGGCTGACCGTCGTGATTGCGCTTGCCGTCTGCAGGCCGCCTTTGAGGAAGCCGACATCTCCATAATATTCCACGAATTGCGTGGAGAAGGCATCCGGCGGCAGCGCCAGTTCAGGGAACACCGAGGCGCCGAACTGACCCTGAAAGGCGATGTTGTGGATCGTCATCACCGTCGGCAGGTCCGGCGCCGGGCCGAAGCGCATATAGACGGGGGTGAGCGCCGTCTGCCAGTCGTGAGCGTGAACGATGTCCGGCTTCCAGTTGGAGATGATGCCGTTCCCCGCGATCTCCGCAGCCGCCAGCGAGAGCGCGGCGAAGCGCCGGAAATTATCGGGATAATCCCGCCCGGTCGAATCGAGATAAGGGCCACCGTCCCGGGCATAGAGAGCGGGCTGGTCGAGGACCAGCAGGTCCATTCCGTTGACCTCGGCGGCAAGCACCGTGGCTGGATGGCCGAAGAGGTTGTCGAAGCGGCCGACCGTTTTTTTCTTCTTCAGCTTCTTCAGCACCGAGGGATAGCCGGGCACCAGCGTGCGCGTCCGCACACCATGCGGGAGAAGTGCGGAGGGCAGCGCGCCGACGACATCGGCGAGGCCCCCCGTCTTCACCAGCGGGTAGACTTCGGACGCAACTGACAGGATGTTCATACGCGGCTACATTCCCAGCTTGTCGATCATCGTTTGCGTGATCAGGCAAACGCCGCTCTCCGTGCGGCGGAAGCGTTTAGCATCGAGTTCCGGATCGTCACCGACGACCAGGCCCTCCGGAATGACGACGCGGCTGTCGATGACGACATTGCGCAGAATCGAATGCCGACCGATCGTCACGTCGGGGAGAACTACGGCATTTTCGAGTCTGGAGTATGAATTCACCCGGACGCCGGTGAACAACAGGCTCCTGTTGAGAGCGGCACCCGAGATGATGCAATCGCCCGATACGAGCGAGGACGTGGCCGAGCCGCGGCGGTTCTCGTCGTCATGGACGAATTTGGCCGGCGGCTTGATTTCAGAGAAGGTCCAGATCGGCCAGGTGCTGTCGTAGATGTCGAGCTCGGGCGTGATATGGGTGAGATCGATATTGGCCTGCCAATAGGCGTCGATGGTGCCGACGTCGCGCCAATAGGCCTCGCGCTCGAAGTCGGATCGGACGCAGGAATGGGTGAAGCGGTGGGCCACCGCTTTGCCGTGTTCGACGATGTAGGGAATGATGTCCTTGCCGAAGTCGCGGCTCGATTTGGGATCGGCGGCATCCCGACGCAGCATGTCCATCAGGAATTTCGTGTGGAACACGTAGATGCCCATGGACGCGAGTGCCATGTCCGGATTGCCGGGGATCCCCGGCGGATCGGCCGGCTTTTCGACGAAGGCGATGATGCGGTCCGCATTGTCCACATGCATGACGCCGAAGCCCGTCGCCTCCATGCGCGGCACCTCCAGGCAGCCGACGGTCACGTCGGCGCCCGAATCGACGTGCTGCTGCAGCATCAGTTCGTAGTCCATCTTGTAGACGTGGTCGCCGGCGAGAATCACCATGTATTCGACGCCATGGTCCTCGATGATGTCGATGTTCTGATAGACCGCGTCGGCGGTGCCTTCGTACCACTGCGTTTCGGAGACACGCTGGCTCGCCGGCAGGATATCGAAGCTCTCGTTACGCTCCGGCCGGAAGAAGTTCCAGCCGCGCTGGAGGTGCCGGATCAACGAGTGGGCCTTGTACTGCGTGGCGACGCCGATGCGCCGGATGCCGGAATTCAGCGCATTTGAAAGCGCGAAATCGATGATCCGCGCCTTTCCGCCGAAATAGACGGCAGGTTTCGCACGCCGGTCGGTGAGTTCCTTGAGCCGGCTGCCGCGGCCGCCGGCGAGAACATAGGCCATGGCATCACGGGCCAGGGGTTGCGTACGTTTTTCCACCATTTTTCCTCCCCAAAATCATTTCGGGGGACTGCTTGGCGTCTCTTCGACGCCTCGCGCCCAAACGATTTCCTCCTGTTCCGCCCGTCGAGCCAGTCCCCGTCGGGCGGGACGCTCTAATCCTGCTCCAGCATCAGCGTCGCCAGAGGCGGCAGCGTGATGGTGGCGATTGTCTCTCCGTTCGCTCTCTTCTCTGCCTGGACGGCGCCGCCGTTGCCCTTGCCACTGCCTCCATAGATTTCCGCGTCGGTGTTGAGAACTTCCTTCCAGCGCCCTGCCACGGGAAGCGGTATGTCGTAACGCTCCCGGTAAACCGGAGTGAAGTTGGTGACGACGGCGACCAGCTTTTCTCCGGGCGCCTTCCTGAGCCAGGCGAAGACGGAATTTTCGCGGTCGTCGGCAATCAGCCATTCGAAGCCGTCGCCCTCGCAGTCGCGCGCATGCAGCGCCGGCTTCGAGCGATAGGTGCCGTTCAGGTCGCGCACCAGACGGCGCATCCCCTCATGCAGATTGTATTCGAGCAGATTCCAGTCGAGGCCGCGGTCCTCGGACCACTCGCGCCATTGGGCGAATTCCTGTCCCATGAAAAGGAGCTTCTTACCGGGATAACCCCACATGAAGCCGTAATAGGCCCGGAGATTTGCGAATTTCTGCCAGTCGTCGCCGGCCATCTTGGCGATCAGCGACCCCTTGCCGTGGACGACCTCGTCATGGGACAGCGGCAGCACGAAATTCTCGCTGAAGGCGTAGAGCAGCCCGAAGGTCATGTCGTTGTGGTGGAACTTCCGGTGCACGGGCTCGCGCGAGAGATATTGCAGCGTGTCGTGCATGAAACCCATGTTCCACTTGAAGCCGAAGCCGAGCCCGCCCGCATGCACCGGGTGCGAGACCTTCGGCCAGGACGTCGATTCCTCGGCGATGGTCAGTACGCCCTGGTGAATGCCGTAGATGCGGGTGTTCAACGTCTGCAGGAAACGCACGGCCTCGAGATTTTCGTTGCCGCCATATTCGTTCGGCACCCATTCGTCATGCTTGCGCGAATAGTCGAGATAGAGCATCGAGGCGACCGCATCGACGCGCAGGCCGTCGACATGGAATTTTTCCGCCCAGTAAAGAGCGTTGTTGACCAGAAAGGCGACGACCTCCTGACGGCCGAAATTGTAGATTGCCGTGTTCCAGTCGGGATGGAAACCCTGGCGCGGATCCGCATGCTCGTAAAGCGCGGTGCCGTCGAACCAGCGAAGCCCGTGTTCGTCGGTCGGAAAATGCGCCGGCACCCAGTCGAGGATGACACCGATCCCGACCTTATGGCAGCCGTTGACGAAACGGGCAAAGCCCTCCGGCTCGCCGAAGCGTGCGGTCGGCGCATAGAGACCCGTGGTCTGATAGCCCCAGGACGGATCATAGGGATATTCCGAAATGGGCAGGAACTCGATGTGCGTGAAGCCCATATCGACGCAATAAGGGATCAGCCTTTCCGCCAGTTCGTCCCAGGTGAGCATGTCGCCATTGTCGCGGCGCTGCCATGAGGCGGCATGGACCTCGTAGATCGAGATCGGTTGGCGGCGCGGATCGATCTCGGCCCAGTGACGACGATGCGCCTCGTCCTCCCAGTCCTGCGCGATCTCGCCTGCGGTCATCGAAGCCGTTTCGGGCCTGAGCTCCGAGCGTCGGGCAAAGGGGTCGGCCTTCAACGGCAGCAGCGTGCCATTGCTGTCGACGATTTCGTATTTATAGGGCGTGCCTACGGGCACGCCGGGAATGAAGATCTCCCAGATGCCCGTGTCGGCGCGCAGGCGCATGACGTGCCGGCGTCCGTCCCAGTCGTTGAAACTGCCGACCACGGACACGCGGCGGGCGTTCGGCGCCCAGACGGCGAAGTGAAAGCCCTCGGCGCCGTCATGGCTGATCGGGTGCGCGCCCATCTTGTCGAAGAGGCGAAGATGCGAGCCCTCGCGGATATAGTAGTCGTCCATCGGCCCGAGCACGGGGCCGAAGCTGTAGGGATCGATGACGGTCCACTCGCCGCCGTCGTTGCGGGCGCGGTAGCGGATGGGCTGCTCCTTGCGCAACGCCACCGGACCCTCGAAGAAACCGGCCTCGTCGCGCCGCTCGAGCGTGCCGAGTTCCTTGCCGCTGAGCGTTTCCGCGACCACCGTGTCCGCGCCCGGCACGAAACACCGGGCGACATAGGTCTTGCCGGCGGCATGAACGCCAAGGACGGCGAAGGGGTTGTTGTGGGTACCGGAAAGTATTGCCGCGATTTCCGGCGCTGGCAGCATGCCTGGCGGGGCGGGGGCTGGGTCCTTGCCGGGCGGAACCGTCATCCGGCTCTCCAGATCTCTCCGGCATATTGCCGGATCGTGCGATCGGACGAGAACCAGCCCATGCGGGCGGTGTTGCGGACCGCCTTCGAATACCAGGCGGACGGCGTGGTCCAGAGCTGGTCGATCTCGCGCTGGGCCTTGGCATAGGCCTCGAAATCGGCTGCAACCATAAACCAGTCGTGGTTGTAGAGCCCGTCCACGAGGCCGGAGAAGCGATTGCGGTCGTCGGGCGAGAAGACGCCGGAAGCGATCGCATCGAGCGCCTGCGAGAGTTCGCGCGAATTTTCGATGACGGCGCGCGGATTGTGTCCTTCCGCTCGCGCCTTGCCCACCTCCTCGGCGGTCATGCCGAAGATCTTGATGTTTTCCTCACCGACCCAGTCGCGCATTTCGACATTGGCGCCATCGAGCGTGCCGATGGTCAGCGCTCCGTTGAGCGCGAACTTCATGTTGCCGGTGCCCGAGGCTTCCATGCCCGCCGTCGAGATCTGCTCGGAGAGATCGGCCGCCGGCACCATGACTTCCGCAAGCGACACATTGTAGTTGGGGACGAAGACGACCTTCAAGAGCCCGCGGACGGCCGGATCGTTGTTGATGACGCGGGCGATGTCATTGGCAAGTTTGATGATCAGTTTGGCGTTATGATAGCTCGGTGCCGCCTTGCCGGCGAAAAGCTTGACGCGCGGCACCCAGTCGAGCTCGGGATGGGAGCGGATCTGGTCGTAAAGCGCCACCGCTTCGATGAGATTCAGCAGCTGCCGCTTGTATTCGTGGATTCGCTTGATCTGGATGTCGAACATCGCCGAGGGGTCGATCCGGATGCCGAGATTCGCCTGGACCAGCTTTGCCAGCCGCACCTTGTTGGCGCGCTTGACGGCTGCAAAGTGCTCCTGGAAATCCGCCTTGTCGGCAAAGGCGTCGAGGGCCTGAAGTGCCTCGGTATTGTCCATGAACTCGTCGCCGATCGCCTCCCGGATCAGGCCGAAAAGACCCGGATTGCACTGCATCAGCCACCGGCGCGGCGTGATGCCGTTGGTCTTGTTGTTGATGCGGTCCGGATAGAGCCCGTGAAGGTCGGCGAAGACCGTTTCCTTCATCAGTTCGGTGTGGAGAGCCGATACGCCGTTGATCGAGTGCGAGCCGACGAAGGCGAGATTGCCCATGCGCACGCGCCGGTCGCCCGTTTCGTCGATCAGCGAGATGTTGCGGATCGCCTCGTCCGTCGCGTGCCTCTCCCGGCGTGCCTCGATCAGGATCTTGGCGTTGATGGCGTAGACGATCTGCATGTGGCGCGGCAGCAATCGCTCGAAGAGCGGAACGGGCCAGCTCTCGAGCGCTTCGGGCAGCAGCGTGTGGTTCGTATAGGAGAAGGTCCGCCGAGAGATGTCCCAGGCCTGTTCGAAATCGAGCCCGTGGACATCGGTCAAGAGGCGCACCAGCTCGGCGACGGAGACCGCCGGATGCGTATCGTTGAGCTGGATGGCGACGGCGTCCGGCAGCGACGTGAAGTCCGGATATTGCTGCAGATGACGGCGCAGGATGTCCTGGAGCGAGGCGGAGGAGAAGAAATATTCCTGCCGGAGCCTGAGTTCCTGGCCGGCCGGAGTGGCGTCGGCCGGATAGAGCACGCGCGTCAGGCTTTCCGCCTTGTTGCTTTCGCGCAGCGCCCCGATATGGTCGCCGGCATTGAAGGCGTCGAGCAGGATGGGGTCGATCGGCTGCGCGGCCCAGAGGCGAAGCGTGTTGACGCGCGTTGCCCGCCATCCGACGGCCGGCGTGTCGAAGGCGGTGGCGATAACGCGCTCGGCCGGCTTCCACACGTAGCGCTGCACTTCCTCGTCGATGTTGACCGTTTCGACGCTGCCGCCGAAACCGATCTCGTAGGAGCTTTCGCGGCGCTCGAATTCCCAGGGGTTGCCGTGAGCGAGCCAGGTCTCCGGCAGTTCGACCTGCCAGCCGTCGGCCATCTGCTGACGGAAAAGGCCGTGCATGTAGCGTATGCCATAGCCGTATGCAGGCACGTCGACGGTCGCCATGGATTCCATGAAGCAGGCGGCGAGGCGGCCGAGACCGCCATTGCCGAGCGCCGCATCCGGCTCCAGAGCCGCAACCACGTCGATGTCGACGCCGAGCGAGGCGAGCGCATCGCGCATCTCGTCCATGAGGCCGAGATTCGTCATCGCGTCGCGCATCATACGGCCGATGAGGAATTCGAGCGACATGTAGTAGACGCGCTTGGCGCCGGTCGAATAGGTCTTGCGGGTGGAGTCCATCCATTTGTCGGTGATGCGGTCACGCGCCACGAGGATGGCGGCCGTCAGCCAGTCGTGCGGCTTGGCGACTTTCGGGTCCTTGCCGATGCGGTATTTCAGACGCTCGAGGATCTCGACTGCAAGCTGGCTGGGTTCCGAGGATCTGAGGGCGGGTTGCGGCAGTTCGGTGGTTGAGAGCCGAGTCATCATGAGAACTGTCATACCCTTATTGCATTTCGGAAAGCCCCAGGTCGGAACCGACCAGGTTCAAGGGCAATTTATGCATCGATCCGAAGCGCTTGCAACAGGTGTTTTTAAAAGGATTAAAACAGCAGATGCTTGTCAGCCCCCGCTTCCGGCAGCAGTTGAACATCAAGGCCGCCCGGCAGGACCGGGCGGCACTTCAGCCGGACTCCCGAGTCATTTCGTCAGGCGGGAAGCCAGTGCAGAGGCGCGTTCGCCGATCGCCTTGAAGGCGGCGACCAGATCGGACGCCTCGTCGGCTTCGAAATAATGCGAGGAGGACGAGGCGCAGTATTTCAGCAACTTCTGGCCGCGGTCCGGCGCCATGAAAGCTACGCTGTAGATCTGAACCTTGCTCGCCTTGGCCGTGTCGCACCATTGTTTCGTGACGGTATCGTCATTGGCGTAGTTGTTTTCGCCGTCGGTCATGAAGACGATGTACTTCGTCGGCACCTGTCCGTTCCTGGCGCCGTGCGCGCTGTCTTCGGTCAGGGCTGTCACCTTCTGGTAGGCGGTCTTGAAGGCGCTGCCGGAGGCAGTTCCGCCCGTTGCCACGAGGGCGTTGACATAGTCGGCTGCACCCTTCGTGCCCCAGGAGAGACCGCTCGCCGTGTCCTGAGCGGAGTTGTAGGAAACCGCGCCGGTACGGACATAGATCGATTCCGGGTCCGCCGTCACAAGCTGGCGAAGGAGGTCGGCGACGGCTGCCTTCAAGGCGTCGACCTTGGTGACGTAACAGGGGCTGGTCGCCTTCAGGTCAGGATACGTGCTCCAGTTCGCTTCCGTGTAGTTTTGGCATTTCGCCTTTGCCGTGTTGACCGTGTTGGTCTTCCACGCCATCGAACCGGAGCGGTCGAGCACCAGATACATGGACAGGGCGTTCTTGCTCTCCGTTGCGCTCTGGGCGGTCGACTGAGTTTCGATCTCGACCGACTCCTGGCCGAGCAAGCGTGTCATCGCATTGAGCTGGAGGCGGTGTTTGTTGGCGACCGTGACCTGGAACGACATCCCCTTCGCGCCGTTCGCCGTCGCGGCGATATTGATCTCCGTCGTGTTGATGTCGTCCCATTGTGGTGCTGCGGCCGCCGGTCCCTCGCTCTCCGAAGCCTGGCGGGTACCAACCTGCTGTTCCTTGCCCGGCATGTCGGTCGCGGAGGCCACTGCCGTCTGGGTCTTCAGGAACTTGCGTGCGATCGCCTTCGCTTCTTCGATGTCCGGTTTCGCATCGGATACGAGCGCGGAAGCCGCCGCGAGCGCTGCCGCGTCGGTTGCGTCCTGAAGCTGGTTCTTTGTCATCAGCATGTTGGCGACATCGACGGACACGCCGCCCACGGCCAGGAGCAGTGGCGCGAGCAGCGCCGTCATCATTCCGAAATTGCCGCCCCGATCGCGCAGCATCGCCAAGAAGGATCGGCTTATGATTGAACGTCTTCGCATCTGTGAACACCCCAGCAAATACATTGCAAGCCCGAGGCGACAATTAGCGGCGATACCTTGCTCTCAAGTTCAGGAAATCGGTTGAATTTTAGCGAAGCTCCTGAAAAACCCATGGCTACTAATGGAATTTCGCCCGGTGCGGCCGTGCCGAAGCAGGACATATGTGCCGTTTCGGGTCAGCCGACGGGTACGACGTCGACGGCCTGCTCCGTCGTGTGACGGCCATAGCCCTTCAGCACCCCGATCACGGGGGCGACATCGCCGTAGTCGCGGCCATGGCCGACGACGATGTGGTCGATGCCAGCCGGAATATTGTTGGTAGGATCAAGCTCCATCCAGCCGCCCGTGGTGCCGCACCAGAAGCGGACCCAGGCATGCATCGCGTCGGCGCCTTCCAGCCGGTCCCGGCCCGGCGGCGGCAGGGTTCTCAGGAACCCGCTGACATAGCCGGCGGGGATCCCGAGGCTGCGCAGCGCCACGATCATCACATGGGCGAAGTCCTGGCAGACGCCGCGCTTCAGCTCGAAGGCCTCGCCGGGGGTGGTGCTCACGGTGGTCGCTTCGGGGTCGTAGGCGAAGTCGCGGTGGATGCGATCGCAGACGGCGGCTCCGATCTGCTCGACCGTCATAGCGTTGCCGGCGATCGCGCGGGCATAGGCGGCGATCTCCGGCACGGCGGGAAGGAGCGGGCTCGGACCCAGGAAATGATGCGGGGATTCGGAGTCGACCGACCAGCAGGCGGCAAGCTCGGACGCAAGACTGCCGAGCGGAGGCGAGAGGTCGGCCGTGAGCGCCGGCGCCTCGGCCTGGACACGCGCCTGCATCCGCATGACGAGATGGTCATGCACGGAGCGGAACAGGATCGACGTCGTGTGATTGGCGAAGAAATCCTTGCCTTCCCGGCGTTCGAAGGGCACCGGCTGGCAAGTCACGGATCCGGCTACAAGACGTTGCCGCCCGGGAATGGATACCGGCAGGACACGTAAGAGATGTCTTCCGCCGCTTACCGGAGCTTCGTAACCGTAGGTGATCTTCAGGCTGATGTCGTAGAGCACGGCAGCCATCCTTCAGCCGAGATAGGTCTGCGCCAGCAGTTCGGACAGCCGTTCGAGATCCTGCATCAGGCGCCTGTAGACGGCCATATCCATCTGCTCCGGCGTCATGATCGCAAGCCCGGAATGAAGCCGCATCGTCTCGCGATAGAACGGTGACATCTGCCCGTTGACGAAGGCATTCGGCAGGAGCTCGACCTCTTTCTTGATCTCGTTGAGCTGATAAAGCACCGAGCGCGGATTGAGCGGATCGAGCGCCAGAAGGTCGGTGACCGTCGGTGCCGCCGTGTTGACGTTGTAGCGCCGGCGGTGCGTCATGACGCTGTCGCCGATCTCCAGCAGCATGTCATAGGCGCCGTCGGGAGCCTCCGGCCCGGACATGTGGCCGAGCAGTCCCGTCATATGCAGGCCGCGTTCGAGATAGCGTCCGATCGACAGGAACCGCCATCCCGTGAAGCGATACATGTTTTCGTGCACCAGGCCCGCGAAGCCGGCGAGTTTTCGCAGAAGGACCGTCATCGCGTGCGTGGCGTCGTCGCCCGCCTGAACGGTCGCGTGGAACTTCCGCGCCGTTCTGGAGAGGTCGTTGAGCGCGAGCCACCCGTCCGGCGAGAAGCGGTCGCGGATGTTCCCGGCGCTGAAAAGGGCGCTGTCGATACTGGAAAGCAGGCTGTCCGGTACCGGCTCTCCGGTGTTGATTCCGAGTACGGCGAGGTAGTCGCTCACGTCCTTCAGGAGCGGCATGTTCGCATCGGCGGATTCGGCGAAACGCCCGTGCCAGGCGCGCAGAACCCGAAGGGCGCCTTCCGCCCTTTCTATATAGCGGCCGAGCCAGAAGAGGTTGTCCGCAGCCCGGCTGGGCAGGCTGCCGGGCAGGTTTCGGGTGAAGCTCTCCTCCGCCGGAAGCAAAGTCGTGCGGTCGACGGGCTTGCCGCTCACGATCCAGACGTCGGCGGCAGTGCCGCCGGCCTGCATTGCTATTGCCGCCACGTCATCGCCGGAGCCGATGCGAGCGAAGCCGCCCGGCATGATCTGCCAGCCGTCGCGCGTGCGCGCGGCAAACACCCGGAGGCTCATCGGTCGAGGTGTGAGCCGGCCAAGCACCCAGGCCGGCGTCGTCGACAGCGTAACGGCCTCCTGGCCCACCAGCTTGCCGCCGTCCGCGGCGAGCCATTCGCCGACGGAGGTCCCGGCGCTTTCGCGAAAGGAGGCGCCGAGTACCGACTGGCCTTCGTCGTCGAAGAAGGGCCGCGTCGAATAGGCCGGGCCGATGACCATGCGCTCGATATTGCCGGCGACATGCCGCCGTTCGGCTTCCTGTCCGCACCACCAGGTGGCGATCGACGGCAGCTTCTGCTCCTCGCCGAGCAGATGACGGCAGATCGCCGGCATGAAAGCCAGGAAGGCACGCGTTTCCAGGATACCGGATCCGAGTGCATTGACGATCGAGACGGAGCCGGCCCTCAGCGCCTCGACGATGCCCGGGGTGCCGATATGGGAGGATTGGTTGAGCTCCAGCGGATCGGCAAACGATGCGTCGAGGCGGCGCCAGAGCACACCGACGGGTTTCAGGCCGGCCACCGTGCGCACCATGACCCGTCCTCCGACAACCGTCAGATCCTCGCCCTCGAGCAGCATGAAACCGAGATAGCGGGCAATGTAGGCATGCTCGAAATAGGTCTCGTTGGCGAAGCCCGGCGAGAGCACGGCAATGCGGTCGTCCGCATGCTGCTTGTGCCCCTGCAGCGTGTCGCGGAAGGCGCCGAAGAATCCCGCCAGGCGATGGACATGGCTTTCTGCATAGAGGTCGGAAAAGGCGCGCGTCGTCGCCACCCGGTTCTCGAGCGCAAAGCCGGCGCCGGAGGGCGCCTCGGTCCGGTCGGAAAGCACCCACCAGTTTCCGTCGGGGCCGCGTCCGATCTCGAAGGAGCAGAAGTGCAGAAAATGTCCGTTCGCCGGTTCGAGACCGACCATCGGGCGCAGGAACTCCGGATTGGAAGCGATGAGCGCGGGGGGCAGAAGGCCGGCCTTGACCAGCCGGTTCTCGCCATAGACGTCGGCAAGCACCCGCTCGAGCAGTTCGGCCCGCTGGACGAGGCCGGCGGAAACCGTGGCCCATTCCGCCTCGTCGATCAATACGGGAATGTGCGAAAGCGGCCAGCCGCGCTCGGAATTCTCTTTGCCGTAGGCGCGATAGAAGACTCCGGCATCGCGCAGGTACCGGTCCGCGCGGGCGAAGCGGTTGGCAAGATCCGTCTCTTCCATGCGGCCGAGCGTCGCGAGCAGTCGCTGCCATACCGGCCGGACGTTGCCGCGCGCGTCGAGCATTTCGTCGGCGACGCCGGGCAAGGCGCGATAGCCAAAGGCCCCGCCGCCCTCGATTCGGCTCATCTGTTCCGGCCCTGCCGCCTGCCTCTTCGCCATTCCAACTCCTGCCGGACGCCCCGCTCGCGCAACATCATCGGCTGAACCGCCGATTTCGATTCGACCATGTATCACAAATATGGAATGTTTCGCTGGCGAAGCTTTCGGCAGATGGCCGGCAGGCCCGTTTGAGCTGCCGGCTTCGCCGCTTGCGTGCATGTCCCGTTTCTTCAGACGACCGGCGGGTTGATCCGCGCGAAGCCCTCCTGCCGGTAATAGGGGAAGTAAGGGTAGGGGGCGGTCGTCACACTCGCCGCGTCGAGGCGGGCAACCGCCTCGGCGGTGAGCGACCAGCCGACGGCACCGAGGTTCTGTCTGAGCTGCTCTTCATTGCGCGCGCCGATAATGACACTCGAAACGGTCGGGCGCTGGAGAAGCCAATTGATGGCGATTTGCGGAACCGTCTTGCCGGTTTCCTGCGCGATGGCATGGAGAACCTCAACGACGTCGTAGAGCTTTTCCTCGTCGACCGGCGGCCCGAAGGCGGCGGTGTCGTGCAGGCGGCTGCCCTCGGGCCAGGGCTCGCCGCGGCGGATCTTGCCGGTGAGCCGCCCCCAGCCGAGCGGGCTCCAGACGAGTGCGCCGACGCCCTGATCGAGACCGAGCGGCATCAGTTCCCATTCGTAATCGCGGCCGACCAACGAATAATAGACCTGGTTGGCGACGTAGCGCGGATATCCGTGGCGGTCGGCGGCGGCGAGGGATTTCATCAGCTGCCAGCCGGAAAAATTGGAAACGCCGACATAGCGCAGCTTGCCCGAGCGCACGAGCGTGTCGAGGGTCGACAGCACCTCTTCGACGGGCGTTCCGGCATCGAAGGCGTGCAGTTGCAGCAGGTCGATATAGTCGGTTCCGAGCCGTTTCAGCGCCTTTTCCACACCGCTGATCAGGCGCGAGCGCGACGAGCCGGCGGCGTTCGGCCCTTCGCCGACAGGAAGCGACAGCTTCGTCGACAGAATGACGTCGTCGCGCCGGCCCTTGATCGCGGCGCCAAGAACCTCTTCCGAAGCGCCGTCGGAATAGACGTCTGCCGTGTCGAAAAGATTGACGCCCGCCTCCAGGCAAATGTCGACGAGGCGGCGCGCCTCGGACGCATCCGTACTGCCCCAGGCGCCGAAGAGCGGCCCTTTGCCGCCGAAGGTGCCCGCTCCGAAGCTGAGGACCGGTACTTTCAGTCCCGAGGAACCAAGCCGTCGATATTCCATAGGTGCAACTCCACTCTTGCCCATGAATCAGTCACATGAAGATGGAGCTGTACTCGCTTTGGATATAGACTGTCGCCGGGAATATTATCTGTGAGCTGAATTCATATGTCGAGACCCTCGGTCAATCGCTCGGGCGAAATGGAGATCTTTGCGAAGGCGGTGGAGCTTGGCGGATTTTCGGCTGCTGCCCGCCATTACCGGATGACGCCTTCGGCCGTCAGCAAGCTCGTGCTGCGCCTCGAGGAGCGGCTTGGCGTGAGGCTGGTGAACCGCTCGACGCGAAAGCTGCAGCTGACGCCGGAGGGACATGCATTCTACGACCGCACGGTGCGCATCCTCGCCGATATCGACGAGGCGGAGCGATCTGCATCGGCCGGCGAGAGCCCTGTCGGCCGGGTCCGGCTGAACGTCAACGCCTCGTTCGGCACCCACGTCCTGATGCCGCTGGTGCCCGAGTTCCGGGCGCATTTTCCTGCCGTCAGCCTCGACATCGTCATGACCGACGCCGTCGTGGACCTGATGGAGGCGCGCGCCGACGTGGCTGTCCGCGCGGGGCCGCTGAAGAGCTCGACGCTGATTGCGCGCAAGCTCGGGGCGACGCGGATGATGATCGTGGCGGCACCGTCCTACATAGAACGGTACGGAATGCCGTCCTCGCTCGAGGAGCTCAAGGAGCATGAGCGGCTCGGCTTCTGCTACGCGCGCGCCGTCGACGGCTGGCCGTTGAGGAGAGGCGGGGAAACGGTGGTGCTGCCGGCCTCAGGGGCGGTACAGGTGAGCGATGGCGAGGGGTTGCGCCAATTGGCGCTTGCCGGCGCCGGGCTGGCACGGCTTGCGGAGTTCACCGTAAGGGAAGACGTCAGCGCCCGGCGGCTCGTGCCGGTTCTGGAAGACCTTAATCCGGGCGATCTCGAGGAGGTTCACGCGGTCTATCTCGGCCAGGGCGGCGCTCTGCCTGCGCGCGTCCGCGCCGTCCTTGATTTCCTCGCCCGCCATGCCCGCGTCACGCCGGGGCAGGACGCGGGCAGGCGCCGGACTTCGCCGGTACCGGCACCGGCATGAGATGATCGCCGGAGCAGGACAGCGGCGAAGATGTTCGCCGCCTTCCCGCATTTCGAGAGGCGCCAACCTTCAGCGTTTCGGCGCGACCAGCGCGAAGAGCGCCCCTTGAGGGTCGGTGAACTGCGCGATCCACGCTCCGCCGGGCACTTCCATCGGACCCATCAACAGCTTCGCGCCGCCGGATTGCGCCCGGTCGATTGCCGCGTCAATCGCCTCGACATTGAAGTAGTAGAGCCAGAAGGGATTGGGAACCTCTCTCGGTCTGGTCATCATCCCGCCGATCGGCTGACCATTATGGGCGAAGATCTGATAGATGCCCATCTCGCCCATATCCATCGCCTGGTCCTTGGTCCAGCCGAACAGCTTGGAATAGAAGCTGAAGGCCGTGTCGAGGTCGCCGGCCATCAGTTCGTGCCAGCCGATATTGCCGGCAGCCATTTGTTCCATGGCCGGTGGCGGATCGCCGTCGCCCCTGAAGAGGGCGAAGGCGGCGCCGTGCGGGTCGGTCACGATCGCGAAGCGGCCGATATTCGGAATGTCCTCCGGCGCTCGATGGACCGTTCCGCCTTCGGCGGCGAGTTTGGCGGCGGTCTCGTCGACATCGTCGACCGCGATATAGCCGAGCCATGCCGGCGGTATCTGCATGTCGAGCGCACCTTCCGGCATCGTCATGAGACCCGCTACCTGGTGGTCTCCGGCGGAAAAGAGCGTGTAGTTCATGCCGGGCACTCCCGCGTCGCGCGCGCTCCAGCCAACGATGTCCCTGTAGAAGGCTTCCGCCGCCTTCACGTCCGTCGTCATCAGTTCGTACCAGACGAATTTCCCATGCATTGTCGGTCCTCCGGTTGTTCTGGATGTGTCGTTGCGGGCGGCGACGGACGGTCGCGTGGGGGAACGCGAACGCAATCGAAGGCTAGTTCCGGTCCGTCCGCACGCGCTTCATGTCGTTGTCGACCTGAAATCGTGAACGTGATCGCCTGTAAGTCAGCGCGGAATGCGGGCGGAAAACCGCGCGCACTTTTCCTCGATTCCTCTCTAGCGGCGGCGGTATTCCGCGCGCATCATTTCTTTCCAGTCGCCGCTTTCGGTCTGGACGCGGGCCGTAAGGGTCCGGCGGTTCGCGTCGATGAGCGTTATTCTATCCTGATATCGTGCGGTCTTGCCGGGATTTTCGAAGTCGGGGCCTTCACAATTGAGGGCAAGCGTCTTCCCGTCGTCCTCGATCACGCCGTCATAGACCCACATATGCGTCATCATGGATCCTATCCAGGTGCCGAGATAACGCTTGGTGTCGGGATTGTAGCCGAGCGTCATCAAAGTCTGGCCGGGGCTTCCCCCGGGCATGATGCCCTGTCCCTCGCACACGACCCAGAGACCGTGCATCGAGCGGACGTTTTCGATCCAGGGCTGGCTGTCCTCGCCGCTTCCCGTCGAATCCTCCGACGTGACGGTCCACTCGCCGAGCAGCTGTTCCAGCCATCGGTGTTCTTCCTGCGGCTCTATTTTCACGATTCCCTCCCATGGTCGTGCACAGCCGTCCCCTTCGCCGGGCGCGGCGCTGAAACGTCGCTCAGCGGCCGAAGGATCCTTCCGTGCTTCCTTTGCGCTCGCCTCACGCCGGCGCTTGACTAATTATGTTGATATCAACATTACTATTTTATGTCAAAGCCGCTGCCGATACCTTTTTCCACCACGCTCTTCGTCAGGGACACCTGCCTGTGCCTGCATGTCCAGCGCGCCGCCCGGGCGCTCGCCCGCCGGTTCGACGAGGCGCTGAGGCCGCTCGAGATTACCAATGGTCAGTTCTCGCTGATGATGTCGCTCAACCGGCCGGACCCGCCGAGCATGAGCGCGGTTGCCGCCGTGCTCGCCATGGACCGCACGACCTTGACGGCGGCGCTGAAGCCGCTGGAGCGACGAGGCCTTGTAGAGGCGTTCGCCGACCCTGGCGACAGGCGTCTGAAACGCGTGCGGCTGACGGCGGAGGGCGGCCGGCTGCTGGCCGAAGCCCTGCCGATCTGGAAGGCAACCCATGAAGCGCTCGACGAAGGTCTGGGGGAGGGCGGCGCGCAACGTCTGCGGGCAGATCTGCTCGCACTGACCTGATGGGGCCGGCAAGCGCGCCGAGAAATCGCGAGCGGAGGGAGCGCATCATGGAATAAGCGGGGCAACTCGCTCGTCTCTACGCCGCGGAGGAAAAATGGGACGAACCGGAAGCATCGAGGCGGGAACGCGAGCAGCCCTGATCGGGTATCATGCGCTCGCGCGTTGAACGGAGACTGGAACCGCATTATGCGCGGCTTTTCGCTTATGCCGTCGCGCTTTCGCGCGATCGCGACGGAGCACAGGATATCTTCCAGGAGTGCATCGCCCGCGCCTTGGATGCGCGAAGCGTGCCCGAAACGGAGCCGGCATTTCGCGCATGGCTCTTCGCCATCCTTCGGAACATCTTTATCGACCAGTCGCGCTTGCGCCGCCGGCGCTCCGACCTGGAACAGGAGTTCGTCACGGACCTTGTGCCCGCGCCGGTCGCCCCTGAAACCGTGCTGGTCGATGCATTTTCGGTCCGCCAGGCGTTTACCCGCCTCAGCACCGAGCATCGCGAAATCCTCGCGTTGGTAGACATATCCGGTTTCAGCTACGAGGAGGTGGCAACGATGATCGCCGTGCCCAAGGGTACCGTCATGAGCCGGGTCAGCCGCGCAAGGCGGGCGCTGGCGTCACACCTCGGCGATGCCAATGTCGTCGCACTCGCGCCGCATCGAGAAGGCCGGAAATGAGAGAAAACGACCTGGATCCCGATATTTTGAGCGCCTATATCGACGGCGAACTCGAGCCGGAGGAGGCGTCGCGGGTCGCACGTCTGATTGCATCCGATGAAGCCGTGGCGCGGCGCGCGGCCAATCTGTCCGAGATGAAGGCGGCAGTTGCGGGAATGGCTCCCGAGATCGTGGTGGTGACGGTGCCGCGTCCGCGGCCGGCCAGCAGATGGATGCTGTCGTTTGCCGCGGGTGCGTGTGCCAGTCTGCTGGTCTTTGCGGTGGCCTGGTTCGGCCTGGCAAGGGCACCGGTGTGGGTGCCGGCGGGGCTGCCCGGGGACGCGGCGGTTCGCGATGCCGCGCTGGAGCATGCGGCCTGGATCGGAGGCTCTTTCACGCCGCCCATGCTCCCGGCCTCCTCACCGCCCGATGTTTTCGTGCCGGAAATGTTCGCGGCCGGACTGACGCCGGCCTTTACGCGCGAAACTTCCGTGAATGGGGAGGCCGCATCGCATACGGGCTATGTCGGCAGCTCCGGTTGTCGGCTGAGCCTCTTCCGGATCGGTCGCCCGGACGCGGAGCACGGTTTCGACATGTCGATCGATAACGGCCTGCTTCATGCCTCCTGGTCGGGTGACGCCGCAAGCTTCCTGCTTGTCGCCCGGGGAATGGACGAAGCCCGTTTCGCCCTTCTCGCCGGCGCTCTGAAACTGGCGAGCGAAGGGGATGGCCGGGGAAAGCAGAAAATAATCGCAAGCCTCGGCGCGACGCGTGCGCCGTGCATCGGCTGACGCTGCGCCCGATCGGACGCGCGACGCTGCCAGTTCAGAAAAATGATCAGCCGGAGGGAATTTTCCGGTGCGTCGTTCGTCTCTTCCAGTCATTTCGGGGACGATCGGATCGGCATGCTGCCATCCGGGAAAAGGAGACGCGACTTGACTGAGATGCTGACCATGAAGCGGCGGAGTTTTCTGACCGGGAGCGCCGGAGCTGTCGTTGCTGCCGGAACCGCTGGGCTTGCAGAGGCCAAGGAGACGACGCCTCTGCCCGACTATCTTGCCTGGAAGGACGCCGATGCGCTGATCGTCCATAGCGACAAGACACTGGAGACCAAGCGGAGCGAGTTCGGCACCAGCGTCATCACGCCCGAGGAGAAGCTCTACATCCGCAACAACGTCAACACGCCTCCGGAATCGATTCTTGCCGATCGCGACGGATGGAAGGTGGAGATATCAGGCGTAAAGGAGCCGCGGACGCTCACGGTCGCCGAACTGAAGACGCTGGGCCTGGTGACGGCGGCGACTGTTCTGCAATGTTCAGGCAATGGGCGCAAATATTTCAAGGATCAACTGACGGAAGGTCAGAAAATGAGCGGCACGCCCTGGACGGTGGGTGCTGCGGGCTGCGTCATCTGGAGCGGCGTCCCTCTGAAGGCCGTTGTCGAGGCCCTCGGCGGCCCGGCGGAAGGCGCCCGCTTCATCACGGGGACGGGCGGTGAGGAGCTTCCGGCAGGGCTCGACCCCAAGCTTCTGGTGGTCGAGCGCTCCGTCCCGATCTCGAACCTCGATAATGTGATCCTGGCATGGGAAATGAACGGGAGGCCTCTTTCCCTCGCCCATGGGGGCCCGCTGCGCATGGTCGTCCCCGGCTATTCCGGCGTCAACAACATCAAATATGTCAAGGCTGTCGCCCTGACCGAGGCCGAGACGGACGCGAAGATCCAGAAGTCCAGCTATCGGGTGCACGCACTCGGAGAGAAAGGCTCTCCCGACCAGCCGTCGGTCTGGGAGCAGCCGGTGAAGTCCTGGATCACCACCGCGCAGGAGGCCGCAAAAGCGGGCCCGGTTCAGATTGCCGGCGTCGCCTTCGGCGGAATGAATGCCTGCAAGAGCGTGGAAGTCTCTGTGGACGGCGGCCAGACGTGGCAGGAAGCCGAGTTCGTCGGACCCGACCTTGGACGTTTCGCCTGGCGCGTCTTCGTCCTCTCGGCCGACCTGGCGCCCGGGACCTACACGCTCGTCAGCCGTGCGACGGACACCGAGGGCAACGTACAGCCCGAGGAAAGCGAAATGAATGGAGCCGGCTACAGCCATAACGGCTGGCGTGCGCCGGGCGTCAAGCTCACTGTCTCCTGATGAAACGAAGGGTTCCGCTGCGCATGCCGCGGAACCCTGTTTCACGATCTTTTCCCATCAGTTTCGGATCAGAACATGACCTATGCTTCAAGCCGCCGGATCGCGGCCGTGCTCACCTGCGTAACCATCGGCCTGTCGACGATCACGGCATCCGCCGAAGAAGACAAGCTTGCGCTCGGTAAAGAGATATTCCTCGAACGGTCGGAACCCCAATGTGCGCTCTGTCATACGCTGGCGGATGCGGAGGCCGTCGGGGAAGTCGGACCCAACCTCGACGAACTCGCACCGGACGCGGAGAGGGTGAGCACGGCCGTCATCAACGGCATAGGCCCGATGCCGGCCAACGAAACCCTCACGGACGAAGAAATCGAGGCCGTCGCGCTTTATGTCTCGACGGTTGCCGGAAAGGCCGAGTGATCGGCGTCATGCGAGCGTTGCTCGTCAAGCAGAGGAGAGTGCGTTGAAGACAAGAATGATGCTTTTGGCAATGTTGGGGGCGGCGTACGCAGGTCAGGTACAGGCCGCGGAATTTCGCATCGAAATGCTGAACAAGGCCGCCGACGGCCGGATAATGGCATTCGAGCCCGCAGTCGTGCGTGCCCAGCCCGGAGACACCATCACCTTCGTGGCGACGAACAAGGGGCACAATTCAGCTCTGATGAAGGGCGGTGCGCCGGAAGGGGTAGAGAGCTGGAAGGGCAAGATCAACGAAGAGGTCAGCGTGACGCTGAGCGAGCCCGGTGTCTACATGTATCAATGCACGCCGCATCTGGGCATGGGCATGATCGGCGCCATCGTGGTCGGAGAGCCGGCGAACCTCGAAGCGGTCAAGGGCATCAAATATCCCGGAAAATCGAAGGCGGCCGCGGAGAAGATCTTCGCGGAAATCGAGCGCGGCGGCTGACGGACGGTTGCTTGCGCTTGTAGCGGGACGAGGAAAATTGCGTGCGGTTTTCCGCACGCATCCCGCGCCTTCTTGGAACCGATCATGATTTCAGGTCGGCCCGACCTAAATCATTGTGAGTTCGTGTTTTCCTGATTTCTGATTTCTGTGCTTGTCACAAGCACCAGCAGCGCTGCCTTCGCGGCGTGGGGGTTCTTTCCAGCCCAAGGACTTGGGCTGGCTGGATTCCCGTGGAGGCACGGGTATGAGGAGCGCGAGGGTAGCGTAGCGATAGCCGGCGATACCGCGGCTGCCGTCTTTTGTTTGCAACAACCGTTTTGCAGGCGCTTACGGCGGGGCCGCCGCACCGCGCTCGCGGAAGAGCGCGATGATTTCTCCGACGAGCACAGTCGCCCGCCGCAGCTTTTCCTCTCCGACTTCGCTGCCAAGCTCATTCGCCCAGACGGCCTGGCGTGCGGTGATCTCTGCGAGGACCGTTTCGCCCCGCGGAGTGAGCACAATCAGCTTCGCGCGCTGATGGGCGGGATTGTCCCGGTACTCGATCAAACCCTCGGCTTTCAGAACGTCGGCAATGCGCTGTACCCCCTGCCGGGCGAGCCCGAGCGCGCGCGCGGTATCGGCAACCGACATGGCAGCATGTCCAGCCGCGGCCAGAACCTGCCAGCGGGCGCTGCTCTGGCCGGATGGTTGCGCGAGCCTATCTCCTTCGGAGGTCAGATGTCCGGCGAGGCGAAGAACCGAGATGGCGAACTCTGCGAAGGCGTCGCCGGGCGGTGTACGAGAACTTGGATTCATATTGACAACATATTGTCGTTTCGCTTAGATGACAACATGTTGTCACTATGCTCGATGCTTGGCAAGCCTGCGATCATTGAACATCAAGGAATCTGGAAGATTTAAGTTCAAACGGGGAGAAACGAGATGCAAAAGACCTATCAGGGCAGCTGCCACTGTGGACGGATCCGCTTCGAGGTCGACATCGATCTCGAAGCGGGAACCAGCCGCTGCAATTGCTCGTACTGCTCGAAACTGCGTTATTGGGGCGCAAGCGTTAAGCCGGAGGATTTCCGGCTGATGTGCGAGGAGGCAGGCATCGGCGATTATCAGTTCGGCACGATGAGCGGCCATCATCGGTTCTGCACGGCGTGCGGCGTGACGCCCTATGGCCACGGCTATGTCGAAGAGATCGGCGGCGCCTTCGTCTCCATCAATGTCGCATGCCTCGACGGGGTCGATCCCGCCGAGTTTGCGGCCCTGCCGATCCAATATATGGACGGGCTCCACAACAACTGGTGGAATGCACCGGCCGAGACCCGGCACATGTGAATTGACAGCTCCGAAACGAAAAGGCTCCCGCCGCGGCGGGAGCCTGTTCGACAGCTGCAATGCCGTTAGCTTAACGGTCGCCCAGATCTCTCACGGCGCCGCGGTCGGCTGATGTCGCAAAGGCCGCGTAGGCCTTGAGCGCGGTCGTCACCCGGCGCTTGCGTTGCTCGACCGGCTTCCAGCCCTTGGCGTCCTGTTCGGCGCGGCGAGCGGCAAGCTCGGCCTCGTCCACCCGCAGACTGATGGTCCGGTTCGGAATGTCGATATCGATCATGTCGCCCTCGCGCACCAGCCCGATCGTTCCGCCGTTCGCCGCTTCGGGCGAGACGTGGCCGATCGAAAGACCGGAGGTGCCGCCGGAGAAGCGTCCATCGGTGATCAGCGCACAGGCTTTGCCGAGACCCTTCGACTTCAGGTAGCTCGTGGGGTAGAGCATTTCCTGCATCCCCGGTCCGCCCTTCGGCCCCTCGTAGCGGATGACGACGACGTCGCCGGCCTTGATCTCGTTGGAGAGGATGCCCTTCACGGCGGCGTCCTGGCTCTCGAAGACGCGCGCCGGGCCGGAGAATTTCAGGATGCTCTCGTCCACGCCCGCGGTTTTCACGATGCAGCCGTCGAGCGCGATGTTGCCCTTGAGTACCGCGAGGCCACCATCCTTCGAAAAGGGATGTTCGACCGACCGGATGACGCCGTTTTCGCGGTCGGTATCGAGCTCGTCCCAGCGTGCCTCCTGGCTGAAGGCGACCTGCGTCGGAATGCCTCCGGGAGCGGCGCGGAAGAAGTTTCGGACAGTGTCGCTCGACGTGCGGGTGATGTCCCAGCGGTCGATGGCGGCGCCGAGCGTCTCGGCGTGGACAGTCGGGCAGTCGCGGTTGATAAGGCCGCCCTTGTCCAGCTCGCCGAGGATCGACATGATGCCGCCGGCCCGGTGTACGTCTTCCATGTGCACGTCGGCTTTCGCCGGAGCGACCTTCGACAGGCACGGGACCTTGCGCGACAGCCGGTCGATATCGTCCATGGTGAAGTCGATCTCGCCCTCATAGGCGGCGGCAAGGATGTGGAGCACCGTATTGGTCGAGCCGCCCATGGCGATGTCGAGCGCCATGGCGTTCTCGAAGGCCTGCTTGGTGGCGATGTTGCGGGGCAGCACCCGCTCATCCTCCTGCTCGTAATAGCGGCGCGCCAGATCGACGACGAGGTGGCCGGCCTCGACGAACAGGCGCTTGCGGTCGGCATGGGTCGCGAGCGTCGAGCCGTTGCCGGGCAGCGACAGGCCAAGCGCCTCGGTCAGACAGTTCATCGAATTGGCCGTGAACATGCCGGAGCAGGAGCCGCAGGTCGGGCAGGCGGAGCGCTCGATGATCTTGACGTCCTCGTCGGAAATCTTGTCGTCGGCGGCAGCGACCATCGCGTCGACGAGGTCGAGCGCATGCGTCTTGCCGTGCAGCACCACCTTGCCGGCCTCCATCGGCCCGCCGGAGACGAAGACGGCCGGAATGTTGAGGCGCAATGCCGCCATCAGCATGCCGGGGGTGATCTTGTCGCAATTGGAGATGCAGACCATGGCGTCGGCGCAATGGGCGTTCACCATATATTCGACGCTGTCGGCGATGATCTCGCGCGAGGGCAGCGAGTAGAGCATGCCGTCATGGCCCATGGCGATGCCGTCGTCGACCGCGATCGTATTGAATTCCTTGGCGACGCCGCCGGCCGCCTCGATCTCGCGCGCGACGAGCTGGCCGAGGTCCTTCAGATGCACATGGCCCGGCACGAACTGCGTGAACGAGTTCACCACCGCGATGATAGGCTTGCCGAAGTCGCTGTCCTTCATGCCCGTCGCGCGCCAGAGGCCGCGGGCGCCGGCCATGTTGCGGCCGTGGGTGGTGGTGCGGGAGCGATAGGCAGGCATGAACGTGTTCCTTCACGGACGAATGTCATTAGGCGGATGTGGCGATCGCAGAGCGCCGTTGCAGGGGGGTAGTAGCGCAAAATTGCGCGCGCGTCATCTTCCGCGCCAGATTATTTCCGGCGGCGCGTGCTCGCACCGGCTCGGCTCCGCGCAAGAAAAAAGGCCGGGCTGAACCCGACCTTCCTCAACACCTTCAGCCGATGCCAGTACATCCGTGGTCAATGGCGAGGTGGGTATCTCTTAACAAGCGAACATGAAGACCATGTGACAACGATTCGAAAACCCGCGCGCTTTCGACAAGCCGGCAGAATCGCCGCCGTTTAGAGGTTCCGGACCGGGCTTCGGTTACGGGCGGAAAATGCTCTGCTCGGATCAGCGAGGCTGGGGGAATTGAAAAAGGGCTTGCGGTCTCCCGTAAGCCCTTTTGAAACTGGGATGGTGGGCGTGACAAGGATCGAACTTGTGACCCCTACGATGTCAAAATCGTGCCCGCCGTCCGCCCGCCTTTTGCTAAAGATGAAAAGGCGCCACTGTATTCAATGAAAACAATCACCTATCATCAGATAAGAGGTGTTCCGTGGGATAGCAGCAAGGGCTAGCCGGTGCTAATTGGAGGTGAGTTTGTGGCCTGTTTGTGCCCCACTTGGGGACTAAGTTGGCACCATTTGGCACCGTCTACGCCGGAATTCCCACGGCCTCTATGACGGAAACGCCATGCTCATCAAAATCGAGCCCGAGCGCATAAATGGGAATAGGTTCACGCTCCCGCGCGCCTTCCACGGTGACGCCACGGCACTTTGCAACACGTTGCAGGAGGTGGGTGAGGAGAAGTTTGCCTCTGAGATAACTCTCTGCCCAGGACGTTAGCATTTTCAGTCGATCACCACCCCAAACTGCTCTTTCAGGAAGTCAACCGTCTTTGGATCCCGCAGTTTACAAACGATGTTCTGGTTCGCGAACAGACCCTCTGCCCACTTCGCCTCTGGGAGAGGGATCGTCCTCAGCCACTCCACTCCTACAACGTATTCCGACCGCTTTGGATCATCCCGATCATGAGCGAGGTTTGGCTGAACCAGCGCCTGATCCAGAAGTGGTCCCTGGCGTGTCTCGAAGTCCCGCGCCATGACGGCAGTCGAAGCGACCTTTCCGTAGCCCACATATCCGGCCTGCTTCTGGTAGGCAAAAATCGGATCTCCGATCTGCAGTCGCTGCAACGGGCCTGAGTACCAATCACCGCCCCCTGCAGAGATGAAGCCCAGCCGACGCATGTCTTCCCATGCTCGGTTGCTGCCCTCACCTACATTGACATACCAGAGGCCCGACCATGGGGCTTGGACGCGCGCCTCGGACCGCTCGGCAACTTCGGCTTGATCCAGCAACCAGTCCGTTGCCAGCAGCGTGCGGCCCTCGTCCTCGAAGACCGAAAAGAAGGCCGTGTTTATCGCAATATCGTGCCTCTCCGATAAATAACGGACGATACGCTGGGAAGAGGCGTCGAAGGCGCTGGCAACGATCACCATGGAGTGGGTTTCATTGAGAGTTTGCGGTAGAGCAGCACCGAACCGCTCCCGAAAAGTCGTATCGAGTTGCCCGTTCAAATACCCAGTCGCGAGATCATGCACCTGCCGGGTTGTAAGGTCGGACACCCAGCTGGCATAATCGAGAACCTGCGCAATGATCTCTCGCGGCGTGCGGTCTCGCTTAAGTTCGATAATAACGAGGTTGCCATCCGCGTCGATGCCCAAGAGGTCGATCCTTCCACCGAACTCCGTCACGACCTGCCTGCCGATGACGAGGAGGTCGAGACCGAGTAGATCAGGCTGACGCTCAATCCACCCCTCTATCAAGTTCTCGTTGACGAGTTTTCCGCGCGAGATGGGTTCCAGCGCACTGCCCGAGAGCCGATAGAGCCGGGTCATGTGGTAGTCGCCTTTCGTCCGCGTCCAGCCTTTGTGGTTGTTCCACGTTCAGCCCTAATCCGATCCAGCAATACACTGGCGGGCTCGTCGGTCGGGTCTTGTGGCACCAGTTCGCCCCGGAAGGCTTTGGCGAGTACGGCCTGGTCGAGATGGTCGATCAGCTTACGGGCGCTGGTGGCGTCGGAGGCTAGGCGGTCGATCCATATAAGCGCGGCGTCGACGCGGCGAACTATTTCCACTTGCTCAGCCACGCAAGGAAGCAGCACAGGCGTTGACCGTATGGCGCCCATTGACAGGGAAGGTTGAGCTACCGCCTTCGACGTCATGAGAAGTAGTTCTCTTCCCTTCGATGACCGGAAGAACAATTCTAGATAGCGGCTAATTGCTACGTCTGTGAATGGACGAGCCATCGCTATGTTTGGACCGAGGAAGAAGTCGTCTGCTTCTGGCACGACTGCCACATTTCCAGTTCCGGCCCCGACAAAAACAACTAGGAGTTCGCCCCCAAGAAGTCGGGAGCGGGTCAACCCTCCAACAGCGTCGGATGCTACACGAGAGTAATCCGTCTCGCGAAAACCCTCGGGCCCTGCATTTTCAGCCTTGATTACCCGAAGATCGCCGTTTGGACTGTACTTGACGTGCTTTGTGTACTCGAACCCCGCCAACTTTGTCACGAAAGCGCAATCGCCAACCTGCCGCCAATGCCAATGTGCGGGCGCGCTCCACATCCCGGCGATCTGATCTGGAGTAACATCTCCGGTCTTCTGTACGCGCGTTCCGGTGTTTGCGGAACTGCGCAAAGTTATCCGATTGCTCGAAGCCTCACTCGGTTCCCCACCTCCCTCAGTTCGCCACTCCTTCGTCAAATCCCCCCGGAATGCCGCCGCGAGCACGGCCTGTTTGTATTTAGCCACAAGACGGGGGATGTGGTTGAGGTGATCGCGGGCGCGTTTGGTTTTGCTGATAACGCTGTCGATTTTCGTGACGATCCGCTGCTGCTCCGGGAGTGGGGCTATAGGGGCCGCAATTTCCGCCGCCCGGCTCCCAGACAGCTCTTTGAACGTGGTGCCGCTTGCTTTGCTCTCGGCATAGTCCACCGATGCAAGAAGATAGTGCCTCAAATACTCCGGACGGATGCCGCCCTTCAGAACAAAACTCTTGAACCCCTGATTGGTGGTGATTTCGCCCGAGGCAACAGCGCAATAGCCGATGGGTGCTCTAGACGAAAACAATACTGTGCCCGCTGGCATAATGCGGGCTGCAGATACTCGATAGCCTCTTTCGCTCAGATCACGTCGACCCCGAGCGATGTAGGTTTCTGAATATCCAGTCAAGTCAGCAGGTGTGAGCCAAGCAATTCCCTCGCCCGCGAAGTTATTCTCATCTCCGGTTGGCGGCGTACCGCCCCCAACCACATCGGCAATCTCCCCCACGGATGCCCAAGACCAGGTTTGAGGAATTTCCCACCGCTCTTCACTCATTCCGCAGCCTCTACGATGGCGGCGGCTTCTGTGACCCTATCCGGCTCCAATTCTTCCGACAGCGCCTCGATCTCTTCCAGCGCGGCCCAGAGATGGCCGATGATAGCGGCAGCAATGTCCTCCGGCTCGGTCAAAGCTTCCTCAGCCTCGGCTTCTGTGTCGCGGAGCCAGCTAATGTCGAGATTGTCATTGCGAGCCGCGATGGTCTCACGGCTGAAACACCGCCAGCGTCCATCCTCACCCCGTTCCTGACGCTCCGCTTCGCCGTTCGCGTCCGCGCCGTAAGCCGCCTCGAAGTCAGCGAAGTCGGCGACTGTCAGCGGACGCGTCTTACCGAAAGCAGGCATGTTCGCCCGCAAATCATAGACCCAGACGGCACTGGTATTGCCTTTGTCGGTCCTGCCGCGCTGGAAGAAGAGCACGTTGGTCTTGACCCCTTGCGCGTAAAAGATGCCGGTCGGTAGCCGCAGGATCGTGTGCAGGTCGCAAAGCTCCATCAACCAGGTGCGCAGCCGCCGCCCGGTGTTGTCCTCAAACAGCACGTTGTCGGGAACGACCACTGCTGCGCGACCCCCGGGCTTCAGGGCACGGACGATATGCTCGACAAAGGCAAGCTGCTTGTTCGATGTGTCCGCCGTCACCGAGAAGTCGGAACGGGTCGGACGACCGCCCCCCTTTTTGGTGCCGAAGGGCGGGTTGGTCAGGATCAGATCGGCCTTTGACAGCGCCTCGCCATCTGGCGACAGCGTGTCGACGTTCACCACGCCGCCCTCGATCCCGTGCAACAACAGGTTCATCATGCAAAGGCGATGGGTGTCGGGGACGAGTTCCGCCCCGACAAAGGCGTTGTTGCGTTGGAAATGCGCCTCCTCCGGCGAGAGTTTATAGAGATCGTCGGTGTGATCCTTGATGTAACGGTCAGCGCCGACGAGGAAGCCAGCCGTACCCGCTGCCGGGTCCTGCACGACTTCTCCAGGTTGCGGCTGCATGAGACGGACGATGCAATCGATCAGCGGACGCGGCGTGAAGTATTGCCCTGCGCCGGATTTCTTGTCGGCGGCATTCTTCTCCAAAAGGCCTTCATAGAGATTGCCCAGTCCTTCCTCGCGCGCGGAGAACCAGTCGAGCTGATCGATGTTGGAGGTCAGCGCCTTGAGGTTGGTCGGCTTTCTGAGCCGTGTCTGGGCATCTGTGAAGATGGCACTTACGAGACCGTCCTTGGCCTTGCCCAATTCGAGCAGCATCGCCTTGTAATAGTCGAGCTGCTCGATGCCTTCGCCTGCGGCTAGGGCGCTCCAGCGATAGCCCTCAGGTAAACGCTCCTCGCGTCCCGTTTCCTCCAGCATCTTCAGGAATAGGAGGTAGGTGAGTTCGGTCACATACTCGTTGTAGGTGACGCCATCGTCGCGCAGGACGTTGCAGAGGCTCCAGAGCTTGGCAACGATATCAGTGGTGGTGGTCATGCTTCGTCTCCGTCACGAACCACACCCTTGGTGTTTAAGAGAGCGTGCTTTCCCAGGAATTTGATCAAGATCGTTTCGATCTTAAGGCACAGGTCTGCATCCGGCACAGCAAGAAAGGCGCCTCGGACAACGAGAGGTGCCTTGAACCAAAAGCGCGTTTGATGATCCTTGACCCGAATGCGGACGCTCTTACTTGATTTCCCGACATAGACCGGGCGGTCGGTGATATCGTAGAAGACATACACACCGCTTGATTGCGGCACCGTCTCTAGATCAGTTGGCGTAAAGTCCACCCACTCGAAACCTGGCAGGGGAATGGACTGGCTCTCGATCTCAGCTTCTACGGCCGCCGGGATGACTTCATTTAACGCATTTGCCAGCTTCTGACGGGTCTCTTTGCGAGGGGACACAGTGTTCCCCTTAACGATGTTCCAGATCCCGGTGTAGGTGATCCCGGTTTTATCCACCAAAGCCCCGATTGTGAGACCCTTTTGCTGCATCTCATGGCGCAGCCATTCGCCAAAAACGGAGCCGTCTCCATCTGTAGAATTGTCTGCAGGTTCCGAAATTTCCTCAAATACGCTCATGCCTATGCCGTTTTCTTCCACATTTCTTCATTGATCCCGGCGAGGATGCCTTCAAGCTCCCCGCCGAACACCTTGTTGAGGCGGTTAAAGCCTCCATCGGCAATAAAAGGCTCCTTGTCGATGGCTTCGCGATCAACAACCACTTCTTTTTCGATCTGCTCTCCGATCCGCTTCAGCCAACGCTTTTGCGGCTCGGTCCATTGGCGGCTGGCGATAATGACGCGCATCGCCGACCTCACGCGATCTTCGTAAGGAGTGAGCGGATCGCCAATCGCCGCCTGGCGCACGAAGCCTATGATCGAGGCCGCGATCTCCTCGTTTTTCGCATCCGCCCAGGCACGGCGTAGATTGGCTTCCGAATAGCCCCTGCGGTCGAGCGCGAGGCGAAGCTCCTTCAGGTCGGCACGGGTGAGATCGCGTGGGCGTGTCACGACGAGCTTGAGTGCGGCGATGCTGTTCACATTATCGCGGACGAAGGCCACGAAGCTATCGAGGAAGTCCTCCGGCTTCTGCGCCTCGCCGTAACCTCGTGTAACGGTAACGACCTGATCACTGTGGGGAGAGATCGGTACGATACGAGGGGTGCCGGCATCGCCCTGCCAATCGAGGATCGGACCTATTCCAACGCGAACTTTCAGCCAGGCAGAAAGCGCGGGCGCGTCATCAGCCAGCAACCGTTGCAGCATCGCCTCCGGCGTTTCGCCCGCGACTGCCTCGAACCGCTGCCGCGCTTCCTCCGGTAGCCTCTTGAGGCGGCGGCGGAGCTTCACGGCCATCTGCTCGCGAATGGTCTCTCGATGGGGATCATCGGTCGCCTCGACGATCTCGCGGACAAGCTGCTCGAAGCTGATCGATGGATTAACGACGACCGGCTTCATGTCTGTCAGGTTCTGCAGATGCGGGTAGAGATCGACAGCATCGAAGATACGGAACACCTCCTTGCCGATCCCGGAGCATTGTCGCGTCGCGCGCCCGATCATCTGTTCGTAGAGGATGCGGCTGTTCACCCGACGCAGGAATACGAGGTTGGTGATCTTCGGCACGTCAACGCCGGTGGTCAAAAGATCAACCGTGACGACGATCTGTGGATTGGCATCGTTGCGGAAGGACCGGATCAGGTTCTGCACCTTGTCGACGCTGCCGGTGATCTTCTTCACCGCTGCATCGTCGATCTCACCATAGGCATCCCCAAACGCCTTCTTGATCGCATCAACCACCATGTCGGCGTGGGCATCGGTGGCGGCGAAGATCAGCGTCTTGCCGGGGAGCGCCGGATCGATGTGCTTCGCCAGTTCCTCGGCGACCACGCGATTGAACTCCGGCGTGATCACCTGCTTGTTGAACTGCTCCACCTCGAAATGAATTTCGTCGGGTAGGGTCGCCGTGTTGATCTCGCCGGTCTCCGGGACGAGATACTCGACCTGCTGCCCTTCCGAGAAGCCGATGCCCGACCGGGCCAGAGCGGTTTCGATCCGGATCGGTGGCTCGTGGTCAATCAGGTGGCCGTCAATCACTGCCTCCCGATAGGAGTAGCGGAAGATCGGCTCGCCAAAAATGTCGGTGGTATGCAGCGCGGGCGTGGCTGTCAGGCCGATCTTCACGGCATCGAAGTATTCGAGCACGCGCCGGTACTTGGAGATGTAGTCCTCTTGGCCCCGGAAGCTCAATTCGGCGTCGGACATCTCCCGGTCAAGTAGGTAACCGCGATGGCACTCATCTATGACCATGAGATCATACTGATCGACGGGCGGAGCGTCGGCGGTGTCGGCAGCATAAAGGACGCGCTTCACTAACCCCTGGATCGTGCAGATGTGGACCTTGGTTTCCAGATCGGGCGTGACGTCCTCCAGCCCCAGGAGGCCGAAAATCTCGGCAAAGGTCTTGCCTGATACGACCTTAGTGGTCGAGAACTCGCCTTCAGTCTGGTGACCAAGGGTGCTGCGATCCACGACGAAGCAAATACGTCGGAAGCGTTTGGCTGACAGAAGCCGGTAGAGCATGGCAATGGCGAGCTTGGTCTTGCCGGTGCCAGTCGCCATCGCAACCAGCATGGACCGTTGCTCAGCAGAGAGCGCTGCCTCCACGGCGCGGATCGCAGCCTCCTGATAAGGCCGCAGCGGAAAGCCGAACTCGAACGGCTGGGCCTTCAGCGTTGCGTTGGCCGCATCGAGATCGATCTCCAGCAGCCGCGCAATGCCGTCCGGCGTCACCCAGTCCACCAGCGCACGGCGGTGATTGGAACCCCTGCGGGTATCGCGAAACCAGATGCCGCTCTCGGTCTCAATCTGCTTCAGGTAGGAACGGCCGTTGGCGGCGAAGACGTAAGGAACGCGATGCTCCCCCCACGGGCCGCCAGCCGAGACGAAGTCCGCGCTGTGCCTGATCCCAATTGAGTAACGTTCGGCCTGATCGATGGCAGCGGAGACGTTCTTGCGGCGGCGCTTCGCCTCAACGACGCCAACCAGCATGGTGCCGATGAACAGCGCGTAATCGGCGGGGCCGTTCGCCGTGGGCCACTCGGCAATCGCCATGTTACGTCCTTTGGCGGGACGGATACCCGCACCGTAACGAAGTGATTTGGTATCTGCCTCCCATCCCCGGTCTCGAAGCTGCTGATCTATAATGGCGCGGGTCTGGCTTTCATCTAGGTCGATCCTGACTGCTGCCTGCTCGCCCCGCTCGACAAGCTCCTGAACCTCGATGGGAGTGGCGGCTGCTGCCGCCGCTTGGAGGCTAGCGAGCTTGGCAGCGATGGCTTCCTTCTCCGCCTCGCTTTCTTGCGCAAGCTGCTCCCAGGTTGCCCTCTCCTCCGCCTGACGCTTCAACCGTTCCTCGATCGTCTCGCGAGCGCGAGCATGTTCCTCGGCCTCACGACGGGCAGAAGTGGCCGCGTCCTCGCTCTCCGCAACTTTGCGCCGCAACTCCTCGATTTCCTCGCGAAGCGGTGCCGTGGCATTGATGGGCCCCCGTGGCGGGACAAAAGCGCCGGGACTGAAGCCTGGCTCCTTTCCATAGGTTCTGTGGAACCAGACACCGAGCGAGCGGGCGAATTTGAGTGAGGTCAGCGCGTTGGCGTGGTTACCCTCGGCCTCGTGGACGGCGGTGTTGCCCGCCTTGCGCAGCGTGTGGAAAACGTCGGCGACCTCTTGCGGGATGACCCTGTCGTAGGAGAGACGCCGCAGCGTTTCCTCGAAGGTTTCTCGTTCGTCACGGTAGGAGCCATGACGCGCAGCGATCATCTTCGCCATAAGTTCGGCGAACTGCCGTAGCTTCACGATCGATGTCGATGGATCGTCGCTGAAATACTGCTCCGCAAACCCGCCCAACAATGCAAGTCGCCTGTCGTGCGCTTCAAGAAACTCAAAGTTCAGTGATACAACCATACCCGCTCCCCGTGGCTGCAATCATTGCACGAGATGGTGAGTATCTGTCCAGCGCCTGAGTGGGATTGTAGGCCTTGCTAGGGGAGCTATCCCAGCGAAAGTCGGACCGCAACGGCGATAGGTCGGGCCGCCTCGCAAATACGATCGGCGAAAGCCGTTGCAACTTCAACGATAAGCGATAATGTGCCGCCAAACTAGGGAAAAAGAGCAAATGTCCACCCGACCAGTTCTGACTAAGTTCGAGATCACCAACCTGAATGGTAGGCATAATGTTGAGTTAGAGATTACCGATAACACACTGATCCTGGTGGGCGAAAACGGAACGGGTAAAACCACCATCCTGCGGATCATGTTCTGTTTCCTCGCAGGACGATTTTCGGAACTCGCGAAATTCAGGTTCGATGAAGTTTCCGCAATTATCGATGGGCGGCGATTTGCTCTGAAATCTTCCATGATCCGCGTCCCGACGGATTACAAATCGTTGTTCCCGCGTGTTCCCTCATCGGTTCGTAACCGCTTTCGCATGTTAGAAGCGGAGGGTCGACTGGATGAATTGAATGCTCTCGCTGAACATTATATACCAAGCAACTTTCGTGGACAATTCAGCTTGTTCGATAACAAAACTGCCGAAAGGCTTAATGATCTCCAGTCTAAAATTAATGAGGCCATTGACGCTCAGATCCTTTATCTTCCGACATACCGTAGGATTGAGCGCGAACTAACTAGCATTTATGCAGGGATTGACCCTGATGATCTAAGGCGAAACCGATTGGCAGTCCAGTCGGAAGCCGACGATGTTTATATCGAGCTCGTTGAATTTGGCATGGCAGATGTTAAGCGGGCTATTGACACTGCACTTAAAAATATCAGTACCTTTGCGAACGCCGGCCTTAATACACTAACGCTTGGCTACCTTGGAGAGGTGGTCGACCGCGATTACCGAACTACAGAGTACAAGGAAATAACTACTGCCTCACCCGAAACGGTTTCTGCAGTTCTCAACCGAGTGGGCGATCCCATATTAAATGAGGGTCAAAAGCAGCATCTTCGCGAAATAATTACTAAAGCTCGAACTAGCTCCAGCCCTCCTACTGAACACGAGCAGATAATCTATCACTATTTTTCCAAACTTCTGGCGTTCCAGAGATCACTGCAAGACAAGGAAAGGTCTATAACGTCATTTTGTGAGCTTTGCTCTAGCTATATTCGGGATAAGGTTTTCGTCTACGATGCTCAAAATTTTTTATTTCGGATCGTTTGGGCGGATAGAACGCCTGATAGAGGCACAACGAGTAAAGAAAGTGACGTCCAATTGTCAGATCTGTCATCCGGTGAAAAGCAGATAGTCTCGCTATTCAGCCACCTATATCTGTCGGGCCGATCTCAGTTCTTCGTGTTGATTGACGAACCCGAATTGTCGCTTTCGGTACCATGGCAGCGGAGATTTCTGATGGACATTAAGAACGGCGAATTTTGCTCTGGCCTTGTGGCCGTGACGCACTCGCCGTTTATCTATGACAATGAGTTGAAGAAGAAAGCACACGCGTTGGGAGAATTCTTGACTGGGCCAGATTGGGGCAACCTTAAATGAGCATGCTTGACCTCCATTCAAGCGCGCTGACGAGTATCAATGAGGCGCACCATAATTTTTTACTCAGGTATCAAAAAGCAGCTAAGCAAGTATATGGCTTCATCGAAGGAAAAGAAGATCCGATGTTTTACAGAAGTATCATTGAGGCTTCTATTCCTTCAGATTGGACCGTCGCACTTTTCCCATGCGGCGGAAAGGAAAAGGTATTTGAAGTGCGTTCAGCTTTGGACTGGTCCCGATTTGCCAGCCAGCGAGTTTGCTTCTTTGTAGATCGCGACTTGTCCGATTATATAAATGATGCTGGATTTGTACTTGCAGATAACGTCTACGTGACTGATGGATATAGCATAGAGAATGACGTCATATCTTCAGGTTTGCTCCACCGTTTGATCAGTGAGGTATTCAATATCCAAAACTTGGAGGTAGACGAAACCGACACGCTCTCGTCCTTGTTCGACCGCGAGGTTGAGCGCTTTAGGTTGGCACTTGTGCCGCTCATGGCGCAGATACTGCTCTGGCGTAAAGCCCAGGCCAATGCGCCTCTTAACAAGTTGGATCTGAAAGACTTCTTCAATATCTCAGACGGGGTCCTCTCTATAACTTTCGAGAACAAGTACGCGATGGTGCAAGCTGCCAGTCTAAATGTTGGGGCACCTTGTGCATCGAACTCAGACCTAGATGCAGCAGAGGCCGAGTTTACGGGTGCAAATGATTACACCCGGTTTATACGCGGTAAGTTTTTATTATGGTTCTTGGCCAAGTTCGTGATTTCCATCCATGAAGGCACGCCTAAGTTTTGTAGGAAGGCAAAATGCCCGCCGAAAATGAACG
This sequence comes from Sinorhizobium sp. P24N7, assembly GCF_042436655.1. NCBI lineage: Bacteria > Pseudomonadati > Pseudomonadota > Alphaproteobacteria > Hyphomicrobiales > Rhizobiaceae > Sinorhizobium > Sinorhizobium sp. P24N7. The sequence continues at coordinate 175,531 of NZ_JBHMIW010000004.1, forward strand.
TTACCGTAGGCGCAAATAACATGGTGGTGTTCGCCGCGCCTCGCGCGCGAGCGTCCAATTCGCTCAGAAGCTTCGTAAAAAACAACTATATGGCTTACATCGCGGCAGCCTGATGCGCTTCAGGCTCCCGACTGTTTTGCGCGATAATCATCGCGCATTTGAGGATGTCCTGAATTGATCGGGCGAACGTCATGGTTGGAATGCATGGCAATTACAGACTTCAGGATCGATCAAGAACACGTTTAATCTGTACGGCGCTCCATTGCCCGCCACGAGGGGCCGGAATGGAACGAGAGGTGAGCTCTGCAGCGATGGTGCGGAGGGAAGCGCCCCGGGCCTGCAGTTCACGAGCAATTGGTCCGACCAGGGATGCCTTCTCTAACGCCTTGGCAGCGCGAACGGCAGCACTTGCGGCAGGTCCCATACCCTGGATCGTCGAGAAATTGCCCCGGTCGCCGCCGAGTTTCGTACCGCGTGCCTTGGCAGCTTGAAGAGCCGCTTTGGTGCGAGCGGCTATCATCTCTCGTTCATGCTCAGCCACCGCCGCAAGAACGTGAACGGTGAGGCGGTTGGCCTGGGGAAAGTCCACGGCAATGAAGTCAACACCGCTCTCCATGAGATTGGAAATGAATGCCACATTTCGCGCCAGACGGTCGAGCTTCGCTATGATGAGCGTAGCCCCGTGCAATCGGCAGAGGCGGAGAGCTTCAGCGAGCTTCGGCCGATCATTCCTTTTGCCACTCTCCACCTCCACGACTTCCGTGACGAGTTGCCAGTTGCCACCGTTTAGGTGAGCTCGGACAGCGTCTTGCTGTGCTTCAAGACCGAGACCACTTGCGCCCTGCCGGACCGTGCTGACGCGGTAGTAAGCGACGAATTTGCCCTTTGCCATCACTTGGCAGCCTTCTGTTACAGTACTAGCTACGTTCGTTGCCATTAATGTAACGCAAATGAAGATCACGTCAAACATGGGAATTTAGCGACGGGCGCAGGAACAACTTCAATCCGACAGCGGGTCCGTATCGCACGGGCGCTAGTGGGGTACGGATGCTGCCGTTGTCATTCGAGGCGGCGTGCAGAGCGTGCCTGCGAGCATTCTCTATACAAATAAGCGCATTATCCACTTGCTCTCGAAGAATGAGAGTACAATGCAACCAGCAACAAACCCATAAGTAAGAATGGATGACACCGGTCCTGAATAGCTACCGCGCATACCGTACGCTAATACGTAAAAAATTGAGGAAGTTATAAATGCGAATATGACGCATATAGCTAGCGCGATAGCCAGGCTAACGGTGATAAAATTATAGTAACCAAAGGTGTTTTGAAAGAAATATATTGTACTAGCCATTAGTGTGGCGGAAGACATGTAGAAGAATGCCTTCCATAGTCTCCACTGCATCTGTTTTTCGTAGTCCATGCGATCCACTCCTTGACCAATGACCGGCAAGCTATAGGGTCGTCAGATTAACAGCAATGGTGAATTTACAGTCGACGTCCGCTGTGAAGAATATGGGCTATTGTTCCCTTAAACAACAACAACAACAGGACCAAACCCGTCCCGAGTACGCTTCCCTAAAGCTGTCCAGGATTTGCGCGGACGCTTAAAACAGTGTGGGTTGTCGGATCATAGTCACATTCATAGGTGTGAATGATCCACGCCCCAAAACCATTCTGAAACTTGATTTTGTCTCCCACGTAGGTGACCGTCTTTTGCATCTTGTCGAGCCAGAGGGCTCGCGGCAGTTTCGGTTCCGACCAACCATCTGTCCATTCGAAGTTGTTCTTTGCCAAACGCTGAATAGGTGCTTGGCAATCGCGACCGGCGCGGACTTGCCATTTGCTAGCCCAGCAGTCCAAGTCAGCTGCGCACTCAGCTTCTTCTCTTTCGATAGCGGCCGTGGAAGCCGCTTTCTCGGCCGGGCTGGGGTCTTTCCCCCACCCGAAATACCAGTAGGCCCCGACGAGCAGTATCGCTCCCAACACAAGGTTCTCGGTAGCGTAGTTTTTCTTTTCCATCATCAACCCCCAGCCAATATGCAACTTTTAGATAGCGAAATCCTGTGGCTATCGCCAGTGGGTTAATAGCCTTCGGGCCGCTTCATTGCGCGGATGAATGGTCGCGCACTTCTCGCCTGGAATTTACGTCGGATCAGAGTTTCGAAGGGGCTCTCCCAAGAGAAGTTGGCCGCTGACGCTGGCGTGGATCGCGCTTACTTTGCAAAACTTGAGCGTCAAACCGCCAACGCTGGAGTTGACGTCCTCGATAAGCTCGCGCGAGCTCTTTCGGTGGAACTATCGGAATTCTTCGTGAGGCCGCCAGAAGGGGCTGCGCCTCCGGCGACCTTGCCAGGTGGGCGGAAGAAGGCGCACTAGCATTCGCCAAGATGAAGTGAGGTAGAAACAGCTACATGCCCCGCCCGCTCAGCCCGCCAAACGGCGAGGGCGAGGGCCAGCACCAAATCATCATGCTCACCATCTCTCCAAACTCCATAGCGGTCGTGTCCAGCGGCGGAAAGCTTCCGACGCATTTCGGACAGTTCGCGCGCGAGGGTGCTCGCATGCTGGAGTTCACTTGAAATTTTCAAGGCGCCCGCCTGGAGCACCACCAGGAGTGTGTTGATGAGGTCGCGCTTCGGTACACGCGGGGCGCGGCGCGCACCGGTGACCTTGTCCCCGCCGTGAATGGTAACTGCAACAGGTTGCAAATCGGCGCTGCGAAGCATGTCTAAGACTGCGCGGCCCACGCCCGTAGCGTCGACGATAAGCTGAGAGGCTCCTGCGAGCGGTGGCCGGGCCATGAGATCGGCTGTCATCTTGACGAGTTGAGGATAGGGCAGACCCCGAACTCGATCTAAATGAGGCACGGTAAGGCCTGCTTCTCCCTTTTCAACCACGGCGAACGCCGTGAAGTCGGCAGCCTGTCCGAGATCGAGGCCAACAAAATATTTGATCGGGCTTGCTTCATCGCGGCGAGAGCGCCACCGGCCCGTATCAGGGTCAACATAAAGACTGCCACGCGGGCGGCCTTGTGGCACGTCCACGCGATCGGGCTCATAGATCACCCTTCGGGTGTGGTTCGGATCGGAGAAGTCACGAACAATCCTAAGCGGCATGGTGTCCATCTAAATTCATCGGGGAAAGGAAAAGTGGCGTCACCTCTCGCGTGATCGCCCGCGCAATCATGTCGGTGGGGAAGAGCTGCTCGTCTGTGTCGACAAACTCGCAGAGGTACTCTTGCCGATAACGCCACTCAGGCTTGGCGGCCCGTTCCAGCGCGAGGAACTCGGGGGTGATGCGTGGGCTTTCCAGCGCGGTCACCCGAGTGCGCGACCACGCGGGATCATTCCCCGCCCAGGCATCATAGAACCAACCGCGTCGCCCGTTCGGTGTCGTCATGGCTATAAAGCGGCCACCGGCAGCAAGCATCGGGGTCACCGCATGGAAAAGCTCGTCCTCAATCCAAGCTGCCTCATCGAGGATGACGAGCTTTGGACCGGAGAAGCCGCGCACTGTGGTGGGGTTGCCGGAAAGAGAGACGATGCGAGAGCCGTTCGGTAGCTCGACGCGCTGGGCGCTCTCAGCCTCTGGATCGATGTCGGCAGCCTCCCGGTGAAAAGCGCATACTTTGCGGAAGAGCTCGCGGCTCTGTTGCTGAGATGGCGCCAGGAGAAGAATGAGGCTGCCGGGCAGATAGATGGCGGCATGTGAAGCGAGCGCTCCCGTCACGGTGCTCTTCCCGAGCTGGCGAGAGCATAGGAGAAGCGTTCTCGGGGATGCAGAGCGGAGAAAGGTTTCTTGCCAGGGGTCGGGCGGGTAGCCCGCCTCCGCCATAAAGCGAGCGGGGTCGAGCGCTATCGCGAGATCACGGGAGATCATTGCGGCTCTCCCATTTCAGCGGTCGCTTCAGCAACGGCAATACGCGCTTCTGGGAACGGCACCAGCGCTGCCATGAGAGCTGAACGAAGGCGAGCCCATTCCGGTGAGAGCTGAAGCGGCACCGATGCTGTGTCGCCACCGTCGCGTGGCATGAGGCGAGCGAGCCTATCGAGCACATTCACGGCAGCTCTGTTTGCGTCCAGGGCAAGCTTTGCGTCACCGGATGCGGAGGCGCTCCGCAAGATGGTGACTGCGTTGTCCCTCAGCTCACACGCCAAGGCATAAGGGTCTAGCGGTGCGACAGAGGGGTGCCCGGTGGCCGGTGTCGTCTCGTTTGACGGTGCTCCGCTCCCCTCCGCTTCCTGGTGTGAGGGAGAAGGGGGGAGTTGAGCGCGCTGCTCCTCTTCGAGCTGAAGCGCTCGCCTTGCAGTCAACGAGCACGCGAGTGGTGCTTCATCCCGTGCAACGCGTTGCAATTCTGGAAGCGTGTCAGACTGGGGTGGGTTAGGTGACGCTGGTGTGGCCGGGGACTGAGCCGCGCAATAGTGCGCCTGGGCTGAAGCTCTTAGACTTGCCGAAAGATGGTTCTGAGCATGCCGGTGAAGGGCTGCCGGTTTCAGGCCGAAGTCAGCGGCAACAGCTCGAAGCGAATGACCCGAGACGAGCTGAGCTTCGATCGCTGTCCTTTGAGGATGTTCGCAGCAAACACATACTCGGGCCATTTGGCTTCATTCCTTGGGTGTCTCGTTTCAATTCTAGTCCGCTGTCTCGATTGTCTCGTTTGCAGCGGTATTGCCCGGGTGGACTGTCTCGGTTGCTTGCCCATTGGTGGCGGACGCGCGAGTAGTCCTGGTGGCCGGAACGGTGAGGGTGTCTCGGAGGATCATCAAGGTTGAAAGGCGGACGCTGTCCTGTGTGAACTGCTGACATGCCGCCTCCAGCATCTCCGTCTTGCCCACGGACGGACGGTCCGCTTCCTCACCGAAAAGGCGAGCGATAGTGACGAGACCGGCGCGCACCATCTCGGTGGCGAAGGTGACTTGCTCGTCCAGGTCTTCAAGAACGGGAGCCAGGGCCAATGGAATGGCAGCGGCATTCTCGGAGGTGCGGAAGAGGTCAATCACGGACAGTGAGAGCAAGAAGTCCGGCGACGACTGAAGAAGGTCGCGAGGCGACACCAGACCAAAGGCTTCGGGATTGATGTCACTTTCGAGCGTGTTGGCGAAATCTGGGCTTATGGTCATGGTGTGTTATCCTCAGTGGTGGGGAACGAAACCCGTCGACGGGCGGGAGTGGGTTGGCGCCTCCATCACTGGCTTCGTGGAAGGGGTGCGGTGCCGATCTGCCGACGAGGGCAAACGCCAAGCCACCGGCACCGCGTTATCCCTGCCCGGCGAGATGCTTCCAGGCAGGAATGGAAGAACAGAGATCAGGGCACGCGCGGATAGAAGCCGCGATGTCCGCTGCCGTTGTCGTGGAAGACGATGAGACCACGCCGCTCCAGTTCGGAACGTGCAGCCATAGCTTCATGCTCAGAGACGCCCAGGGCGGACTTCATCGAGAAGCTCGACAGGTCAATTAGCTGAGCGCCACGATAGGCCTCATCTGCCTTGACCACGAGGGAGAGGAGCTGCGCTCCGTCGGCGCTCAGCGTCTGAGCGATCGGCTTGACGCGAGAATGCAGATCAACGCATGCAGCCTTCTTCGCCTCACCACACGGCTGCGGTGCGCTATCAGGTACGAGAAGTATCTGCCCGATCCCGTTAGAAGCGCGGGTTACGCTCGGAGGGTCGGGCGCTTCGGGACCACGGTTGATGGCTGCAATTGCTCCATTAACCGCCTTTGCCTTGGCGACACGCTCAAGGTGTTCCAGCTCGGAGCGCGAGAGCGGGGTATCGGCCCTCTTGACGAAAGTGTTGGGGATGAGCGGAGCACTCATGTGGTTATTCCTTTCGGTGAAAAGTGGGTTAGACACGAGTGCCCGGTGCAACGGGTTGCACTGGCTTGACTACCTGTGCACTTCGCAAGTCTGAAAGAAGTCGCATTAGAGCCACGCGAAACAGTTCACTCCTGTTTCCAAAGTAATTTTGATCTCCCGGCTGCCCACATCCGACAAACGCGTCCACTTCCGCTACGAATGCCTTGTTTGTGTGCAATCCGATAAGTACGTCTCGCTTGCTCGACGCCATCATGAAGCCTCCATCAGTAGATTGAAGTAAGCTATACCAGATGTAACGTGCGTTCAATAGTGCGAAGGAAAGTCTTATCGCCTATGTTCGAGTGTTCGTCAAAATATATTTCGGCATTGTTATTGCTATTGCTTGTAAATTTTGGATACTCTTGCTACGTAAGATAGACGAATGCTGCTATAAAGAAGATGGTTATCTCGATGGCTTACGCTCAGTGCGCGGATGATCGCGATTTTACAGACTATGAGCTCGATGATGCTGGAGGCCCGGAGCCGGCTTGTAGGCCGAAGGGAAAATGGTTCACCAATGGGGGGGCTGAGTTTCTGAATTCGCTCTGTCCGAACGGGCAATTTCCGTTCCCTGACTTTGACTGCCTAGAGGCCGGGGAGCGGGGGCTGCTGGAGGAAGCCTGCACCTACGGGTTCAATACCTTCAAGGAGAGCTGGAATGGGGGCATCTTCGACCGCTTTAAGGAGTTTACGGTCGCCGAGCAACGCATTTTGGCGGTCGTCGAGCGGAAGACGCTGCGCTTTGGCAAGCTCCTGGAGAAAATTCCTCGGAAGACCTTCCTGCTCGGCGACGATGGCACAGACCGCTTCGGCCTTCCTCTCATTTCGAAGACTGGACTTGATGAAGCGGGACTGACACGTGGCCTGCGCGCGCTTGCCGGAAAGGGCGCGATCGCTCGCGTGAGGGCAGATCAGTTCAACGGTCGTGAGCGTTCAAACGTCTTCGGTGTTTTCCCTCTGACAGGGATGCTGCAAATCTTTTTCATAGGGCTGGAGAACAAGATTTTTGAGTTCCAACAGAATGGGAAGCTCTCTGCGACGCGTGGCACTGCGTTGAAGGAGGCCTTGGAGGAAGAATTGCGAGAGCACTGCGGTGAAATTCTCAAGGAAGACCAACTGAATGGCGGGGCGGTGGCAGGCAACTGCGGATAACCGCCAATTTGGCGGATTTTCCTCCTGACACCCCTGTTCCCCGACAGGGTATCGGTCCCCTGTCGGGGAACAGGACTAAGTAGAAACATATATCCAAGTTCCGAAAATACCCCCTCCGGGGGCCGGGTTCGCTTCGCTCCCCGGAGCGGGTTTTCCTGAAGCCGGAAGAGGGCAATTCACACCGAACGTGGCCCAGACCGGATGTCTTTCGCCCACTGCACGCCGGTAAGTGCAAGGGTGAGAGCCAAAGCAAAATTGAAAGAGGCGCTAAATGTCCATCACCAAGAACCAAAACTTCTTTCCGATGTCTGAAACCTTTGATGCCGCTTCCTTCCCTCTCCAGGCCATGAGCACCCCTCACGTAGTACCGCAGCCGGTTGATTTGATCAGCTTGGGCACTGCACCACAAGAGGGGTGCTTGATGCTTCCTGGAGGGCGGGCAGCGGTTGCGCTGCTCGACAGGCTTGGAGCGTCTGTGCGGGCTTCCTACGAGGCAGACAGGCGGGGCAATCCCCATCGCTTCGTCGGCAGCCCTGACGGACTAGGCAGTGAGTTCCTCTTTGTCGAGAACGTCGCTCGAATGCTGGGGTGTGGTGTAGATTTCGTCCGGCGCATTCCGAGAAGCGAATTGCCGGCGTCAAAGGTCGGGGCGCGACTGATCTATCGGCGAGCCGACGTGGCCAGTTTCATCAATTCGCGGCGGGATCAGGGAGCCGGTGCCAAGCTGGTTCCGGCTCGTAAGGCGCGCACGCCCGTCGCAAGGGAGCCGGTGCAACTTGTTGCACCGGACAATGGCGGGTCACTCGACCCACTGAGTTACCTGCGCAGTCTGACCAAAGGGGAGAGAACCAAGAGATGACAAAGGCAAAACTAGAGGCTGAGAAGATAGGACCATTCCGAGTGGCCCCGCGCATTCGAGATGGTGCGCACACAGGTGCATGGATAATCGATGTTCCTCCCTACCTGTCACCAAGTGGGAAGCGCGCCCGTCTCACGCTGTCGACAAAAGCGGAAGCGTTGGCGGAAGCCAAGCGGATGCTCAGAGAGCTTCAGCTCGATGGCGTTCTATCGGGGCGCAGCTTCACTCGAAAGATGAGCGGTGTCACCTTGTCCGAAGTGTCGAAGCGCTGGCTGGACGAACAAGTCGATCGTGTCGCCACCGGTAAGAAGCGGCAATCGTCCCTGGAGGCAGACGGTTACAAACTGAAGGCGATCCTGGGGCGGTTCTCAGAGACGGATGTTTCCGCCATCGCCACCAGAGAGCTGGCGGACTATCAGAAGCACCGCGTTGAGGCGGGATGCGTGGCGGCGACAATCAACGCTGAGACATCCCTTTTCCTCCAGGTGCTCCGGTGGGCTCAGGAGAAAGGCCTCATGGAAAAGCTGCCGAAGGTGGAGCGCATCCCAGTGCCGGTGAAACGGGTGGACGTGCCAACGCCGGAGGAGATGTCTCTCATTCTGGACGCACTCGGTGAGCAGAGGGCGCTACTGGTGCGCTTCCTTGCTGAGACTGGCGTCCGCAAGACCGAGGCGTACACCCTCGAATGGTCCGACGTAGACGCTGGCAATCGGTTAGTATCTATTCGACGCAAGGACGGCTTCACGCCGAAGACGCGCCATTCGGACAGGGACATTCCGATGAGCGCCTCTCTTGCCGAGGCTCTCTCGGCAGCGAAGAAAGCGTCCCGCGCCAAGGCCATGAAGGCGGGCGAGAACCCTCCTGTGCTCGTGTTCCCGGGCCGGTTTGGCGGCAAGCTCGTCAACATTCGCCGAGCGCTTGCCAGTGCGGTCAAGAAGGCAGGAGTGAAGCGGAACGGGCAGCCGCTGAAGCTCACGCCGCATGTGCTGCGCAAAGCCATGGCGACTTGGCTTCACGTGCGGGGCGTGCCGGACGCTCTTCTCCAGCCGCGCCTGGGTCATGCTCCGGGAAGTCGGGTCACAAAGTCGGTGTATGTGAAGGTCACCACCGAGGACATGCGCGCCTCCGTGATCGACCTCGAAGCGGAGCGCCGCGCTCGCATGGGCGCTGCGGAGGCGATAAAGTCGGCCTAACTGTTCGCAGACAGGTGCCAAAATTTGGCACCACGAGAAGCGCGACGATGCCCGTTGCAACGGGCTGCAAACAGAACACCACGAGGGTCTTGGTGAGAGTGTAGGTCGGGGGCTATTGAATGGCAGTTTTGGCGCCATTTCACCGCCTCAACTTGGCACCATTTGGCACCAGAGACCAAAAAGGGCTCAGCGATTTCCCGCTAAGCCCTTGAAAAGGATGGTGGGCGTGACAAGGATCGAACTTGTGACCCCTACGATGTCAACGTAGTGCTCTCCCGCTGAGCTACACGCCCATCCGATGCGGCGCATAGACCACAAAACCGGCGCCCGCGTCAATAGGCTCTTCGAAGGTTTTTTGACAGAAAATGCGCAAGGTCCGCGCGGCATGATTTCAGGGGGACCGGCACTCTTTTCGGACCTCCTGCAGTTCCGGCGAGCGCGCTAACGCATTGAAAACGAAGCCGCCATCGATGCTGTTGATCGAGGGCGGCTTGGAGGCAATGCTTGCGCGGAGCGGGTCTCAGGCTTCGGCGAAGGGTGCGCCGGGAAGCTCGGCGCACATAAGATCGCTGCTCAGGCCGCCAGCATCTTGTTGACCTCGTTGACGAGGTCGCGCAGGTGGAAGGGCTTGGAAAGGACCTTGGCATCCTTCGGCGCCTTGGAATCCGGGTTCAGCGCAACGGCGGCGAAGCCCGTGATGAACATCACTTTCAGGTCGGGGTCGAGTTCGGTCGCCCGGCGGGCGAGCTCGATGCCATCCATCTCCGGCATGACGATATCGGTCAGGAGAAGCGAAAAGGGTTCTTCGCGAAGCCGGTCATAGGCGCTGGCGCCGTTGTCATAGGAAAGGACCTTGTAGCCAGCCTTTTCCAGCGCCTTCACTAGAAACCGGCGCATGTCGTTGTCGTCTTCGGCAAGGAGGATTTTCGCAGTCATATCTGGCCGTGGCTACTTCTTCTGGATGCTGGTGAATTGCGGCAGCTCAGCAAACCGCAACATGGTAAATATCTGGTGAACGGGCGCGATCAAGTCCCTTGAACCAGCGGGCGGCCACTATGGACACAGAGGCGACCAACTGGCAACATGATCTGAATAGCAAGAACCGGACATGGTAAAAAGGGTTCCGATGGGGGAAGCGGTTAAGTGGGAGTTTTTCGAGGTTCTGGAACCCGCAAGCCAGAGGATACCCTTCGTTTTCAACTCGCCGCATAGCGGCCGGCATTATCCCCAGTTCTTTCTCGACCAGTCGCGCCTTGATCCGCATTCCATCCGCCGCTCCGAAGACCATTTCGTCGATGAACTGTTTCGCAGCGCCACGTTTCTGGGGGCGCCCTTGCTTCGGGCGCATTTCCCGCGCGCCTTCCTGGACGTAAACCGCGAACCCTACGAACTCGACCCGCGCATGTTCGATGGCGCCTTGCCGCCGCACGCCAATATCAGTTCGATGCGTGTTGCCGGCGGCCTTGGCACCGTGCCGCGCCTCGTCGCCGAGAATATGGAAATATATCGTGGCCGTTTTCCGGTCGAGCAGGCGCTCGAGCGCATCGAGACGATCTACAAGCCCTATCATGCGACGCTCAGAAAGCTGATCGCCCGCACCCATGTCGAGTTCGGGATGTCGATCCTCATTGACTGCCACTCGATGCCGGGCAACGTGCATCTGCCGGGAAGCGGCCATCGCCCGGACTTCATTATCGGCGATCGCTACGGAACGAGTGCGGCGGCGGAACTGTCCCGGGTGGCGGTGGAGCTTCTGGAACAGCTCGGCTACGCGGTCGCGCGCAACAAGCCCTATGCCGGCGGCTTCATCACGGAACATTACGGCCGACCGACGCGTGGACTGCATGCGCTGCAGATCGAAATCAACCGCGGCCTCTATGTCGACGAGGCAACCCTGATCAAAAAGCCGGGATTTGCGGCACTCGAGGCCGACCTCGCAACCTTTATCGCGGCGCTCGCGCGGCACGTCGAGGATTTCGCCGCCTATCTGCCGCTTGCCGCGGAATAGCAACGCCAAAGGGCTTTTGTGTGCCCGGCGGCGCAACGCTGCTCAAAAAGAACCGCGCCAGCGGCGCGGTCAAGTCTAGGGAGGAAACACCCAAGGAGGGTATTTGCAGCCACGAGTGACTGCAGAAAAACTGTAATGCTGCGCTGCACAATTGTCAAGATTCGAAGACGCAGACTTTCGTATCGGTACGGAGCGCCGTCTTCCGGCGTGCCTCACGGAAGCGGCAGCCGACGTCGGTCCGTTGCCTTTCGCTGAATTTCGTCTATTCAGGTCGAACCTCCTTCCTCGCAGAGAGCGACATGCTGCCCGACCGTACCTTCTTCGACCGTCTCGCCGACGCCGCCAAGGCCGAAACCATGCCGCGCTTCCGGGTCGGCACGAGTGTTCTCAACAAGCTCGAAGGCGGCTTCGACCCGGTGACGGAAGCCGACAGATCGGCGGAGGCCTCGATCCGCGCTTTGATCGAGAGCAGCTTTCCGGAACACGGCATTCTCGGCGAAGAGCACGGCAATATCGGCCTCGACCGCGAGCTCGTCTGGGTCATCGACCCGATCGACGGGACCCGTGCATTCATCTCCGGCCTGCCGGTGTGGGGCACGCTGATCGGCCTCTACCGGAACGGCAAGGCCGTCATGGGGCTTATGGATCAGCCCTTCACCGGCGAGCGATTTTTCGCCGACGGCGAGAAGGCGCTCTATCGGGGACCCGACGGAGAGAGGGTGCTCGCCACGCGGCCCTGCCGTGCGCTTTCGGATGCCGTCCTGTTCACGACATCCCCGCACCTCTACACGGGCGAGCTCAAGGAACGCTTCGAGGCATTGCAGGAGAAGGTGCGGCTCTTCCGCTACGGCTGCGACTGCTATGCCTTCGCGCTGCTCGCAGCCGGCCATGTCGATCTCGTCGTGGAATGCGGCCTGAAGCCCTACGACGTCGGCGGGCTCATTCCGCTGATCGAGCAGGCGGGCGGAATCATCACCGACTGGAAGGGCGGGCCGGCGGAAATGGGCGGCGAAATCATAGCTGCCGGCAGCCGCGAATTGCATGCGCAGGCGCTTGAGGCCCTCAAGGGCCGGGGTTAAGCCTCTTCCAACTGTCGCGGCAGGGACGCGGGATCCTCGGCGTCGGCGCCCGGCAGGAAGGCCAGGATCGCGGCCAGCGCCTGGGCACGATAGCGGTCGGCCTCCTGCAGGAGCTCGTGCCGCGCGCCGTCGATCGGGATCAGATGCCCCGCACGGAAATTGCTGGCCAGCCGCTCGACCGGTAGATACGGCACGAGCTTATCGGCCGTCGGGGCGAGTATGACGGCGGGTATGGTGATCCTCGTCAGATGTTCGTGCTTGAGGACGCGCCGGATCGTTTTGAAAGCTTCGCTCAGCCAGCGGGCCGTCGGCGGTCCGACCCGCAATTGCGGACGCGCATCGATGAGCGCCAGGTTGCGAGCGTAGCGCCGCTCGTCCGCGGTCAGCACATTGCCCTTGAAAGGGGTACGGTTGCCTTTGTCGGCGCTCAGCGGCAGCCTCCCGAGGCCGATCCAGCGCATGGCCGTCGCGATCGCCCCGATACCCCGTTCGCCGATCGCCTGACCGCCCAGGCCGACGAAGGGGGCAAGCAGCACCATCCGGTCGATCCGGCTCGCGAGCATGGGAGCGAGCGACAGGGCGACGAGCGCTCCCATGGAATGGGCGACGATCGAGAAGGGCAGGCGGGTGTCGGGCAGGACGATCTCGTCGAGGAAAATAGTCAGATCGCGCTCGTAATCGGTGAAATCCTCCACATGGCCGTGGGTCCAGTGCGGCGACAGCCGTTCGGAACCGCCCTGTCCGCGCCAGTCGAAGGTCGCGACCCAGAAACCGGCGGCCACGAGATCGCCGATCGTTTCGAAATATTTCTCGATCGACTCGTTGCGACCCTGCAGCAGGACGATGGTGCCGCGAATGACCGGGGCCTTCGACCTGAACACCGCGTAGCGGATCTTACGGTTGCCGGCTCCGTCGAAAAAGCCCACCACGGGATCGCCCGGCATCGGATTTTCCGGCATCGAATGAAGGAGCGTGGTCATGGGGAGCGGGCCAGAAGGAACATGCAGATAGGGATAGGCGGCGGCCCGCCACCCGTCAAAGAAAAAAGCCGGAAACGGTGGATGAAATCCGGACGATCACCGTTTCCGGCCGCTGAAGGGAGAAGGGACATGTCACTTCAGCCCTGGGAAGACCCAGTGTCTCCTTTCTACTCCACGGCGGCTGAACGGCGGCCGAACCCGTCGTTCATCCATTGTTCAGGAAGCGCCGGCGGCATCCCTCTTGAACTCGCGCGCGGGCATTCCCATGTCTTCTCCGCGGGCGCCGAAGAAGGGTCCGTTCACCGGTCGAGCCACAGCCGGAACGGGGTGGCAGGCCAGACATCGCAACCGTTGCTCTTATGGAGGACGACATCATGCGTCACTTTGATTTTTCTCCCCTCTACCGCTCGACTGTCGGCTTCGACCGTCTGTTCACCATGCTGGATAGCCTTGGTCAGCCGGATCAGTCGCAGACTTATCCGCCTTACAACATCGAACGCACCGGCGAAAACGCCTATCGCATCACCATGGCCGTTGCCGGTTTCGACGAAAGCGAGCTTTCGGTCGAAGCGCGTGAAAACACGCTGACGATCAAGGGCGAAAAGAGCGAAGAAAAGGGTGAGGAAACCCAGTTTCTCCATCGCGGCATAGCCAAGCGCGCCTTCGAGCGCCGCTTTCAGCTTGCCGACCACGTCGAGATCAAGTCCGCTTCGCTGAAGAACGGCCTGCTCCACGTCGATCTTCTGCGCAATATCCCGGAAACGGCCAAGCCGCGCCGCATCGAGATCACCGCGGCGGCTTCGCAGCCGAAGCAGATCGAGGCGCAGACCGCCTAGAGCGCTTCCCTGTTTCATGGAAGCATTGAAAGGCTCTAAAGTCTTTGAAGCTGCGCACTAATGAAAAGACGGCGTCCAAAGGGCGCCGTCTTCGTTTTGCGGGGATGCCCGTGACGGGCCGTCAGTTCTTCACCGTATCTTCCAGGAAAAATCGGCCGAGCGGATTCTGGTAGAAATTCTCGATGTTCTTGCGCGAAACGTTGAGATAGGGGCTGTAGTAAAGGTCGATCCAGTGGACGTCGTCCTTCGCCGTCTTCTGGATTTCGACATACATGGCCTCGCGCTTCGCCGGATCGAGTTCCAGACGTGCCGCTGCGACAAGCTCCTTCACTTTCTCGCTGTTGTAGCGGGTCATATAGTTCATATTGGTGTCATGGCCGAGCACGAAGGTGGTCTTCTGGTCCGGATCGAGGACGTCGTTCGTCCAGTACATCACCGAGATATCGTAGTCCCCGGCGACGAGCATGTCCCAGCTCTGGCTCGCGTCGACCTTCTGCAGATTGACCGTGACGCCCGCCTTTGCAAACTGCTGCTGCAGCAGCACGGCGATCTGCTCGTCGACCTCGTTGCCCGCGTTTACGACATAGTTCAGCGTCAGGTCCGATGCCCCCGCCTCGGCCAGCATCGCCTTGGCCTTCTCCGGATCGTAAGGATACTGGTAGTTGGCGTCGTAGTGATAGAGCGAGCCCTTTGGGATGTAGGAATTTGCGACCGTGCCGATGCCGAAGGTGACCGTGTCGACGATCGCCTTCTTGTCGATCGCCATATCCAGGGCCTGGCGCACTTCCTTTTTGGCAAGCATGCCGTGCTCATGGTTGATGAGCAGATGGTCTTCGCGGGTCGAGGTATCGATGTGGACCGTGAGGTTCGGGTCCTTCTTCAATTCCTCGACGCGCGAGAACGGAACGAAGATCGCCGTGTCGAGCTGGCCGGCCTGGACGTTCAGCATGCGCGTGTTGTCGTCCGGAACGGAAATCCATTCGACGCCGTCTAGTTTCACACGATCCGCCTGCCAGAAGTTCGGATTCTTTTCGAGGATGACCCGGTCGCCGCGCCGCCATTCCTTGACGGTGAACGCGCCGGACGATGCCGTTGGCAGTTCGGCGAAGGCGTCCTCGCCAGCCTCGACGGCTTTCTTGGAAAGCACCGAGACGTTCGGAAGGGCAAGCGTCGACAGGAAGGGGGCGGAGGGCGTCTTCAGCTTGACGACCAGTGTCTTCGGATCGGCCGCCTCGGCGGTTTCGACGATCTTGTAGCTGTCGCTCCACAGAGAGCCTTCGTGGTCGCGTATGCGCAGCAAGCTGAAGGCGGCATCCTCGGCCGTTATCGGCGAGCCGTCCGAGAACTTCGCGTCGCGGATCTTGAACGTGTAGGTCAGGCCGTCGTCGGAAAGGGTCCAGCTTTCGGCGAGGCCGGGCTCCAGCTTGGTGCCGGTCTTGTCTACGCGGACAAGCACGTCGAAGACGTTGGAGAACACCCAGTTGTCGACGTTCTGGGCCGACTTGATCGGATCGAAAGTCGTCGAATCTTCGCGGCGGCCGATGGAGAGGATACCGGCGGCCTCCGCATAACCGGCACTGAGCATAAGGGCGGCTGCGAAAGCGGCCCGGCCGATATTGTTCCACCTTTTGATCATTGTTTGTTCCCTTCGTTATTGTGGCAGGCGTTTGACGGACAGGATCGGTTCCACTGGCGCCGCATCGGTAGGGCCGAGCAACGACCTGTCGGGATCGATGTCGGGGATCGCGGCGATCAATGCGGCGGTGTAGGGATGTTTCGGCCGGGAGAAGACGTCCTCGGAGCGGCCCTCCTCGACGATCTCTCCGCGATGCATCACCACGGTGCGTTCGCACAGATTGCGCACGATCGCGAGGTCGTGGGCGATGAAGATCAGCGTGAGGTTAAGGTCGCGGGCGAGCTTGCGGAAGAGGTCGACGATCTGCGCCTGGATCGTGACATCGAGTGCTGCGACGCATTCGTCGGCGATGATCAGCTTCGGATCGACGGCAAGCGCACGGGCGATGCCCGCCCTCTGGCACTGGCCGCCGCTCATGCTGCGCGGCTTGCGGTGGGCGAATTCGCGCTCGAGGCCGACAAGGTCCAGCAGCTCGCCGATGCGTGCCGGAATGTCGGCTCCGCCGATCTTTTTCTGCACTCTCAGAACTTCAGCAAGAGTCTGGCCGATGGTCAGACGCGGGTTCAGTGCATTGAACGGATCCTGAAAGACCATGGCAGACTCGTGTCGCAGCCTGGCGAGACCCGCACCCCTCTGCTGAGAAAGATCGATACCGTCGAAGCTGACGCGACCGGCGGAAATCGGCGTCAGGCCCAGCATGGCGCGGGCAAGCGTACTCTTGCCGCTGCCGGATTCGCCGACGATACCGACCGTTTCGCCGGGCATGATCTGCAGGTTGATCCCTGAAACGGCGCTGACGGTCCTGGCGTTCTTACCCCAGAAAAGACTGCCGCCCGACGGGAAGCGCACATGCAGGTCATCGATCTCCAGAAGGGGCCTTGTCGTTCCATGCAAGGGCGTTGGGAGACTGATGGCGGGGGGCACCGCATCAGGCATGGATGGATGGCTGTGGATGAGGCGAACCGTGTACGGGTCCTGCGGTGCGGACAGGATCGTCCGTTTAGGACCCTGTTCCAGCAGCTTTCCGCCGCGCATCACGGCAATGCGGTCGCAGGTCTGCGCCACGATGCCGAGATCATGGGTGATGAGAATGATCGACAGGCCGCGTCTGTCGCGGATGTCCATCAGGAGTTTCAGGATCTGCGCCTGGATCGTGACGTCGAGCGCGGTGGTCGGTTCGTCGGCTATGAGGATTTGCGGATTGCAGGACAGGGCCACACCGATCATGGCCCGCTGACGCATGCCGCCGGAAAGCTCGTGCGGGTAGCTGTCGTACTGGCGGGCGGGGTCAGGGAAGCCGACCTGCCCCAGTATCTCGACCGCTGCCGCCCGCGCATCGCGGCCGCTCAGGCCCTGATGGTAGCGGATGCCCTCGGCGATCTGGTCGCCGATGCGCATGACCGGGTCGAGGTGGCTGGTCGGGTTCTGGAAGATCATGCCGATCTCGGCGCCGCGTACCTCCAGCATCTCGGCGTCGGTGACGGCAGTGAGGTCGCGCTCTGCGAGGAGAACCGCACCGCCTTCGATCTTCAGCAAGGATGATGGCAGGAGGCGAACCAGCGCGCGGCAGAGCAGGCTCTTGCCCGATCCGCTTTCGCCGACGAGGCCGAGGATCTCGCCCTTGGCCAGGTCGAGCGAGACTCCATCCAGCAGCGTGCGCGTCTCTCCCTGGAGATGCGCCTTCACGGTCAGGTCGCGGACAGACAGGACCGAGACGCTCATTCGTGCACTCCGAGCAAATCTCCGAGCGCGTCGCCCAGCATGCTGAAGCCGAAGGCAAGGCAGACGATGGAAAGGCCGGGAAACAGCGTGATCCACCAGGCCGTGGTGATGAAGCTCTGGCCCTCCGCGACCATAATGCCCCATTCGGCGACCGGCGGCTGGACGCCGAGACCGAGATAGCTGACGGCCGCCCCGCTCAGCAGCACCAGGACGGCATCCGACATGGCAAAGACGATCGAGCCGGCAATGGCATTGGGCAGCAAGTGCCGGAACATGATGCGGAAGCGGCCGAAACCAAGGCTGACGGCGGCCACCGCATAGTCGCTGTTCTTCAGAACGAGAATCTGTGCCCGGATCAATCGGGCATAGGAAACCCATCCGACCAGCGCCATGGCGATATAGAAGCTGCCGAGGCCCGGGCCCAGAATGGCGATTATCGACAGCATCAATACGAGGAATGGAAAGGCGAGGATAATGTCGACGAGGCGCATGAACAGCGCGTCGACAATGCCGCCGAAGAAGCCGGCGACGGTGCCGACGATCGTTCCTATGACGAAGGGGAAGGCGACGCCGATCAAGGCGATCTGCAGGTCGATGCGTGTGCCCCAGATGACGCGTGAAAGAAGGTCGCGGCCGAAGTTGTCGGTGCCGAACGGATGCAGAAGCGACGGCGGCTGCAAGCGGGCTGCGCCGTTCTGCAGGATCGGGTCATAGGGGGCGAGGACGGGTGCGCCGATCGCCACCAGCAGGAAAAACAGCAGGATTCCCGCGCCAATGACGAGGGCCGGCCTCCGGCCGAAGAGCAACCGCCAGCCGGCCGGCGACGAGGACACCGTACCGGCGCTCACAGTTTCACCCGCGGATCGACGGCGACGGTGACGATGTCGGCGACGAAATTGACGAGCACAGTGGCGCAGGCAAACACCATGGCGACACCCTGCACGACCATGTAATCGCGCGAGAAGATGGCGCGTACCAGCAATTGTCCCATGCCCGGCAGGGCAAAGACGCTTTCGACCACGACCGTGCCGCCGATCAGCCAGCCGATGTTGACCGCCAGAAGGTTGATGGTCGGCACCAGCGAATTCGGAACGACATGCCGCCAGAAGACGATGCGCTCAGGCATGCCGCGCGCGCGGGCGGCTGTCGCCACGTCTGACTTCAGGGACTCGATCATTGCCGCGCGCAGGCTGCGAACCAGCACCGTCGACAGAGAAAGAGCGACCGTCAGGCTCGGCAGGATCAGATGGGCGAGCTTGTCACCGAAGGTCGCCCCGTAGCCGGACACCGGCAGCAGATCCAGCTTGACGCTGAAAAGGATCATCAGCATCAGGCCGAGCCAGAACGGCGGAAAGCCGATGCCGAAAGTGGAAACAATCCGGACGATATGGTCCGGCGCCCTGCCGGAGTTACGCGCTGCAAGCGCCGCCATGGGCACGGCGATGAGAACCGCCAGAACGACGCTCGACAGCACGAGCGCGACGGTCGGCTCGATACGGGTGGCGATAAGCTTCAGGACATCGATCTTGTAGAGGATCGACTTGCCCATCTCGCCATCGGCGAGATTCTTCAAAAAGTAGAAATATTGCTGCCACATAGGCTCGTCGAGGCCGTACTGGGCGCGGATCTTGGCGATGGCCGAAGGGGTGGCGCGGGCTCCGAGCAGATTGCGCGCCGGATCGCCGGGGATGAGCCGCACCAGAATGAAGGTTATGATGCTGATCCCGAAGATGACCGGCAGGAACTGCAACGGCCGAGTGAGGACGAACCTATAGCGATGCATGGCGATGCGCGCGCCTCCGTCTCGTTCGGATGTCTCTCGCCATGTTTTGCATCAATTCGGCCTGTGCCGCGACAGGAAATCGATCAGCGCAGGATAATAGTCCGCCGGGTTCTCGTAAAACGGCATGTGGCTTGCATTGGCGAAAACCCTGAGCTCGGCATCCGGGATGGCGAGCTTCATCTTCAACGCGCAGGCCGGCGTGAGCTCGTCGTGTTCTCCCGTGGTGATCAGCGTCGGAACCTTGATCCCGGGGAGGTCGGGAATGCGGTTCCAGTCCTTGAGATTGCCGATATAGAGAAACTCGTTCGGGCCCTGCATCGTGCCGTAAGGACCCATGTTCCAGTCGTCCAGGGACCGGCGTACCGGTGCGGGCCATTCCGGCAGGCGGCAGACATGGCGATAGTTCAGGATGGTAATGGCAGCCAAATATTCGGGATGATCGTATGTGCCCTGCGCCTCGTGCTTCTGCATCATGGCGACGGTCTCCGGGCCGAGGGCGGCGCGCAGCCGCTCAAGCTCGGTGACGAGGTGCGGCATGTCGGCGACCGTATCCTCCAGGATCAGCGTCTGCAGGTTTTCCGGGTATGTCAGCGCGTAGTCGATCGCCAGCCAGCCGCCCCAGGAATGGCCGAGCATGTGCACCTTGCCGAGCCCCAGCGCCTTGCGAACCGTTTCGGTTTCCTCGACATATCGGCCGATCGTCCAGAGCGAAGGATTGGTCGGGCGGTCGGAGGCGCCGGTGCCGAGCTGATCGAAGGCGACGACGCGATAGCCCTTGTCGATGAGGCACGAATGGGCCTCGCGCAGATAGTCACAGGGGAGTCCCGGCCCGCCATTCAGGCAGAACAAGGTCTCCGGGCCCGAACCGAAGCTGTAGGCCACCACCTTGTAGCCATCGACTTCGATTTCGTGTCGCGCCTCCGGCTCGATATCACGCCACATTGACCGCCCCGGCAAAGAAACTGCTTGCTCAATATTTGAGCACGGCTAAATTTTATCCGAAAGGCCAACCGGCGCCCAGCTATAAGAAGTGATAGGTTGGCGAGTGACCGGGACCGGAGACAAGGATGTTTGACGAACTCGGGACGATCAGGAACCAGTTCACCGCGCACGACACGCTGGATGGCCGTATAGACCAGGTGTTCGAGGCGATGAAGGCGATCGGCTTCGAGGCGCTGATCTACGATTATACGCCGGTGCCCCGCGATCTCGACGGTACCATCATGGTCCCGTCGCTGCTGAAACTTCGCAACATCTCGGAGGATATGCACGACTACTGGTTCGATCGCGGCTATTTCCGCATCGATCCCGTGCAGCAGGTGGCGCTGCGCACGTCAACTCCGTTCTTTTGGAACTATGATCCCGATGCGGACACGCTGATCAGACGCTTCATGAGCGATGATACGGCGCCCGTCGCCCGCTATCTGAGCGAACGGGACATGTCGACCGGCGTCACCGTGCCGGTCCACATGCCGCGCGGCGACTATGCGACGGTCACGGGTGTGCGTTTCGGCGGCAACCGGGCATTCGAGCGGCATGCGCTGCGGTACATCGCCGATTTCAACCTGCTTGCCCATGTGTTTCACGAGGCGGCCTATTCGCTGTTCGACGCGCAGGCCTTCAACGCCGGCACCGCGAGGCTGACGGAGCGGGAGCGCGAATGCCTCCGCCATTCCGCCGAGGGTCACTCGGCCAAGGAAATTTCGCGCATCATCCACCGTTCTGTGCCGACCGTGGTCATGCATCTCAACGCCGCGGCCAAGAAACTCGGCGCTAAGAACCGTACCCAGGCGGTTGTCCGCGCCACGCACTACCGGCTGCTCGAAGAGCGCCCATCCTATAACTTGTGATAGCTGCCACGGCTTGAAGCCCCGCGTTATGTTCCCTCCGTTGTCCGTCAGACATGGAGATGCATGTGGCCGCCGTCGCGTCGAAGGAAGCCTTCCTGCCCTTTCGCGAGTACCAGACCTGGTATCGCATCACCGGTTCGCTCGACAGCGGCAAGCTGCCGCTGGTCGTTGCCCACGGCGGACCGGGCTGCACCCACGACTACGTCGATTCCTTCAAGGGGATCAGCGAGATCGACGGACGCGCGGTCATTCACTACGACCAGCTCGGCAACGGCAACTCCACGCGCCTTCCGGACAAGGGCCCGGATTTCTGGACACCTGACCTGTTCCTCGGGGAACTCGACGCGCTGCTGAAGCATCTGGGCATCCAGGATCGCTATGCCTTTCTCGGACAGTCCTGGGGCGGCATGCTGGGTGCGGAACACGCGGTTCTGAAGCCCACGGGTCTGAAGGCGCTCGTCATCGCCAATTCGCCGGCCAACATGCATACCTGGGTGGCGGAAGCCAATCGCCTGCGCGGGGAACTGCCGAAGGCGGTTCAGGATACGTTGCTCAGGCATGAGCAGGCCGGGACGATTACCGATCCGGAATACATCGCCGCCTCGCGCGTCTTCTACGACCGCCATGTCTGCCGCGTCACGCCGTGGCCTGCGGAAGTCGCGCGCACCTTTGCGATCATGGACGAGGACAATACGGTCTATCGCAACATGAACGGCCCGACCGAGTTCCACGTAATAGGCACGATGAAGGACTGGACGATCGAGGACCGGCTGATGCGGATCGAAGCGCCGACCCTTTTGATTTCCGGAAAATACGACGAGGCCACGCCGCTCGTCGTCAAGCCGTATGTGGATCGCGTGAAGGGCTGCGAATGGGTGCTGTTCGAGCATTCCAGCCACATGCCGCATGTGGAGGAGAAGGACTTGTGCCTGGAAACGGTCTCTCGTTTCCTGTCATCCCACGATACCGACGCTTGATAAGACGACGCGCCGTTTCGTTCATGCTCTTCAGGTGGGCGTAGCCGGGACGGCGGTTCCCTCGAGCTCTGCCGCCTTGGCGGCATAGCGCTGGGCAATGACCGCACAGGCCATCAACTGGATCTGATGGAACAACATGACCGGCAGGACGATCATGCCGATGTTCTGTCCGGCGAAGATCGCGCTTGCCATCGGAATGCCGCTCGCCAGGCTCTTCTTCGATCCGCAGAAGGTGATGGCGATTTCGTCCGCGCGGTCGAAGCCGAGAAGCCGGCTGCCGAATGTGGTGGCCGCCAGAATAAGCGCGAGGAGAGCAATCTCGATTACCGTCAAAACGGTGAGGTCCGTCAGGGTGAAGGACTGCCAGAGGCCTGCCGTGACGGCCTGGCTGAAAGCCAGATAGACGACCATCAGGATCGAACCGCGGTCGACCGGTGCGAGCAGTTTCTTGCGGGCGCGAATCCAGCCGCCGATCCAGGGCTGCAGGATCTGGCCTGCGACGAAGGGCGCAAGCAGCTGGAGGAGGATCTGTTCGATCGCGTCGAGCGATACGCCGCCATGTCCGCCGGCCGAGAAGATGACGCCGACGAGAAGCGGCGTCAGGAACACGCCCAGGATGTTGGATGCCGACGCCGCGCAGACGGCTGCCGGAACATTGCCGCCGGCCATCGACGTGAACGCGATCGACGACTGTACCGTCGAAGGCAGAACGCAGAGGAAAAGGATGCCGGTATAGAGCGACGGCGGCAGGATCCATGACGGGACGAAACCCACCAGGAGGCCGATGAGCGGGAAAAGGGCGAAAGTCGAAAAGAGAATCGCCAGGTGCAGCCGCCAATGCAGGAAACCGGCAATGACGACCTCGCGCGAAAGCCGTGCGCCGTGGAGAAAGAAGATGAGGCCGACGCCAAGCTTCGTCGCGATGGCGAACCAGGCCGCGGCGGCTCCGTCGATGGGCAACACCGCTGCGAGAGCGACGGTCAGCATCAGGAGGATGGTAAAGGTGTCGGGGAGATAACGGCGCATGGTGCTTGCCGTGTAAGCCCATCCGGAAGCCGGATGCAAGCACTAGATCACGATGTTTTCAGATCGGGTCGACGAAAAACATGAACGCGATCGCTTCCGAGAAGTTGAGACGCGGGATGCGGGCGGAAAACCGCACGCACTTTTCCTCATCCCGCTCCATCGGTCGCGATGCGTGTCGCATTCAAGCGATTTCATGCGGCGCGCTTCGACATCTGCCATGCATCAGCAGGCGGCGACGAAGCGGTCGACGTCCTCGGCGCGGGTGGCGAAGCTGGTGACCAGGCGATAGAGACCTTCGTCTTCCGCGAGGTTGCCTTCGAGATCGTGCGGCACTTCCCAATCGTAGAAAAGGGCGCCCTGCCGCTGCAGCCGGCCGGCGGCCTCCCGCTTCAGGACGACGAAGACTTCGTTGGCATCGGGCGCCCAGGCGAGCCGGCTCCCGGCCGAAGCGGTGATGCCGTCGGCGAGGTGCTGCGCCATCGCGTTGGCGTGGCGCGCGAGATCGAGCCAGAGATCTCCGGCGAAATAGGCGTCGAACTGGGCGGCGACGAAGCGCGACTTGGAGAAGAGCTGAGCCGAGCGCTTGCGCAGGAAGTGCATCTCCTGTGCCTTCGAAAGGTCGAAGAGCACCAGCGCCTCGGCGCACCAGCAGCCGTTCTTCGTTCCGCCGAAGGAGAGCAGATCGACCCCACGCTTCCAGGTCATCTCGGCCGGTGTCGTCCCAAGGCTGACCAGGGCATTGGCGAAACGAGCGCCATCCATGTGCAGCGGTATTTTATGAGACCGGGCGATCGAGGCGATCGTTTCGATCTGGTCGAGCGAATAGACGGTGCCGCTCTCGGTCGCCTGCGTCACCGTCACCGCCATCGGCTGACCGCCATGGACGTTCTCCTTCGGAAACCGCCGAATTTCGGCCTCGAGCTTCGCCGGCTCCATCTTGCCGCGGGCGCCCTCGACCGGGCACAGCCTCGCGCCGTGCGAAAAGAACTCCGGCGCGCCGCACTCGTCGACGTTCACATGCGCTTCGCGATGGCAGAAAGCGATTCCGCCCGCCCGATTGGCGCTCGAAAGTGCAAGGGAGTTTGCGGCGGTTCCGGTGCCCACGAAGAATACCGCGACCTCCCTCTCGAAAATCTCCGAAAAGCGCTGTTCCACCTTCCGATCGAGCTCGCTCGTGCCGTAGGCGGAAGCATAGCCCTGCGCATTCGTGACCAGACTTTCGGCGATCGCCGGATGGGCGCCGGCCCAGTTGTCGGAGGAGAAGATCATCTGAAGTTTACCCTGTTTACATCGAGCCACGCCGTGCGGAGAGGCGCGCCGGCGCGACCATAGCCGAGTCCCGTCGGCAAGCAAACGGCTGCGCTCGACTGTGCCTGCCTTGTAGTGCCAACCGGAGACCAGTTTGAAACCAAAGTAAAGAAAGTGCGGGATACGGGTAATTAAATTTCAAACCCGGGTAATTTCCGGCAATGTTCGGCAAAATCTCTCACATTATTTGCGGCCGAGGCCCTTGCGAAGGAGGGCGGTTTCTGGCATAGAGCGCATGAAATAGGACAGGTTTGCTGTCCTATTTCGGTCTAGGGGCCGGAACAATCGCCGGAAGCACCGTGAAAAGCGGCAGCCGGCGTGAAGCGCGAGGGGGTTTCGCCGGATTTCATCCGGTCGTTATTCCTTGGCGTCAGGATGGTCGCGGACATCGGTGCCTGACGCGGCCGCGCTTCATTTGCGACCTGATCAGGATCATGCGACGATAATGCCCGGCTTGCCGCCGTGCGAAAAGCGCCATGCGGCAACTGCGTGCGGGCCGCGTTATGCCCGGAATTCCCGGGTTCAACAGGAGGGAAAAGATGACGGATCATTCGCCATCACGACAGATTGGGCTCAACCTCGCACAAGACGCTGCGACGGCTGTGAAAACGCCCGCATTCCCCTCCGGCCTGCCGCGAAAACAGGGGCTGTACGATCCACGAAACGAACATGACGCCTGCGGCGTCGGCTTCGTAGCCCATCTCAAGGGCGAGAAGTCGCATCAGATCGTGCGCGACGGCCTCTTCATGCTCGAAAACCTGACCCATCGCGGAGCGGTCGGTGCCGACCCGCTGATGGGCGACGGCGCGGGCATTCTGGTCCAGATCCCCGACCGCTTCTTCCGCGAGGAGATGGCGAAGCAGGGCGTCACCCTGCCGAAGGCGGGCGAATATGCCGTCGGCTATCTCTTCATGCCGCGCGATGAGAAGCTCATTGCCCATTTCAAGGAGGTGATCAGTGAAGTCGTGGCCGAGGAAGGGCAGATAATGCTCGGCTTCCGCGACGTGCCGGTCGATAATTCGTCTCTCTCCAAGGCGCCCGACATCGCCGCGACCGAGCCGCACCATGTCCAGGTGTTCATCGGCGCTGGCCGGGAGGCCGCGAGCAGCGATGAATTCGAACGGCGGCTGTTCACGCTTCGCAAGGTGATCTCCAACCGCATCTATGCGGAAGCCGATGGTGGCGATCTCGGCTTCTATATCGTGTCGCTGTCGACCACCACCATCGTCTACAAGGGCATGTTCCTCGCCTACCAGGTGGGTGCCTATTACAAGGACCTCGCCGACGAGCGCTTCCAGTCGGCCGTCGCACTCGTGCACCAGCGCTTCTCGACCAACACCTTCCCGTCCTGGAAGCTCGCGCATCCCTATCGGATGGTTGCGCATAACGGCGAGATCAACACGCTGCGCGGCAACGTCAACTGGATGGCCGCACGGCAGGCTTCCGTTTCCTCGCCGCTCTTCGGCGACGACATTTCCAAGCTCTGGCCGATCTCCTATGAAGGGCAGTCGGACACGGCCTGTTTCGACAATGCGCTCGAATTCCTCGTGCGCGGCGGTTATTCGCTCTCGCATGCCGTCATGATGCTGATCCCCGAGGCCTGGGCCGGCAACCAGCTCATGTCGCCTGAGCGCAAGGCCTTCTACGAATATCATGCGGCGCTGATGGAGCCGTGGGACGGACCGGCGGCGGTCGCCTTCACCGACGGCCGCCAGATCGGCGCCACGCTCGACCGCAACGGCCTGCGCCCGGCGCGCTACATCGTCACCAGCGACGACCGCGTCATCATGGCGTCGGAGGCCGGCGTGCTGCCGGTCGCCGAAGACAAGATCGTCAAGAAATGGCGGCTGCAGCCCGGCAAGATGCTGCTGATCGACATGGAAGAGGGGCGTATCATCTCCGACGAGGAGGTGAAGTCGTCGCTCGCCGGCAAGCATCCCTATCGCCAATGGCTCGACAACACCCAGCTGATCCTCGAAGAACTGAAGCCGGTCGAGCCGCGGGCGCTGCGGCGCGACGTGTCGCTGATCGACCGCCAGCAGGCCTTCGGTTACACCCATGAGGACACGAAGCTCCTGATGTCGCCGATGGCGACGACCGGTCAGGAGGCGATCGGATCCATGGGCACCGACACGCCGATCTCGGCCATGTCCGACAAGCCGAAGCTGCTCTACACCTATTTCAAGCAGAACTTCGCGCAGGTCACCAACCCGCCGATCGATCCGATCCGCGAGGAACTGGTGATGAGCCTCGTCTCCTTCATCGGCCCGCGCCCGAACATCCTCGACCACGAGGGCATGGCGCATGCGAAGCGGCTGGAAGTCCGCCAGCCGATCCTGACCAATGGCGACCTCGAGAAGATCCGCTCGATCGGCCACACCGAAGACCGCTTCGACACGAAGACGCTCGATTTCACCTATGACATTTCGCGCGGTGCCGAAGGCATGCTGGAAATGCTCGATCGTCTCTGCGAAAGGGCGGAAGCGGCAGTCAAGGGCGGCTACAACATCATCGTGCTTTCCGACCGGCAGATCGGTCCCGATCGCGTGGCGATCCCGGCGCTGCTCGCGACCGCGGCCGTCCATCACCACCTGATTCGCAAGGGTCTGCGCACCTCGGTCGGCCTCGTCGTCGAGTCGGGCGAACCGCGCGAAATTCATCATTTCTGCCTGCTCGCCGGCTACGGCGCGGAAGCGATCAACCCCTATCTCGCCTTCGACACGCTCGTCGACATGCACAAGCGCGGAGAGTTTCCGAAGGAAGTCGACGAGAAGGAAGTCGTCTACCGCTACATCAAGGCGGTCGGCAAAGGCATCCTCAAGGTCATGTCCAAAATGGGCATTTCCACCTACCAGTCCTATTGCGGCGCGCAGATATTCGACGCCGTCGGCCTTTCGTCCGCGCTGGTCGGCAGGTACTTCTTCGGTACTGCGACGACGATCGAAGGCATCGGCCTTGAGGAGATCGCTGCCGAAACCGTGGCGCGTCACAAGGCGGCCTTCGGAAGCGATCCGGTGCTTGCCAATACGCTCGACATCGGCGGCGAATATGCCTTCCGGATGCGCGGCGAAAGCCATGCCTGGACGCCGGACGCCATCGCCTCGCTGCAGCATGCCGTGCGCGGCAATGCCGAGGACCGCTATCGCGAATTCTCGGCGACGATGAACGAGTCGGCGAGCCGCATGAACACGATCCGTGGGCTCTTCACGATCAAGGGGGCCGAGGCGGCCGGCCGCAAGCCGATCCCGATCGAGGAGGTCGAGCCGGCTGCGGAGATCGTCAAGCGCTTCTCGACGGGCGCCATGTCCTTCGGCTCGATCAGCCGCGAGGCGCATACGACGCTCGCGGTCGCGATGAACCGGATCGGCGGCAAGTCCAACACCGGCGAAGGCGGCGAGGAGAGCGATCGCTACCTGCCGCTGCCGGACGGCTCGACGAACCCCGAACGGTCGGCGATCAAGCAGATCGCCTCCGGCCGCTTCGGCGTCACCACCGAATATCTGGTCAATGCCGACGTTCTGCAGATCAAGGTGGCGCAGGGCGCAAAGCCCGGCGAAGGCGGCCAGCTGCCGGGTCACAAGGTAGATGCGACCGTCGCCAAGACGCGGCATTCGACACCGGGTGTCGGCCTGATCTCGCCGCCGCCGCATCATGACATCTATTCGATCGAGGATCTGGCGCAGCTGATCTACGACCTGAAGAACGTCAATCCGGAGGCCGATGTCTCGGTCAAGCTGGTATCGGAAGTGGGTGTCGGCACCGTTGCGGCCGGCGTGGCCAAGGCACGCGCCGATCACATCACCATTGCCGGCTTCGACGGCGGCACCGGCGCTTCGCCGCTGACCTCGCTGAAGCATGCGGGTAGTCCGTGGGAGATCGGCCTTGCCGAAACGCAGCAGACGCTGGTGCTCAACGGTCTGCGCTCCCGCATCGCGCTGCAGGTCGACGGCGGCCTGAAGACCGGCCGTGACGTCGTCATCGGAGCGCTGCTCGGCGCCGACGAATTCGGCTTCGCGACCGCGCCGCTGATCGCGGCCGGCTGCATCATGATGCGCAAGTGTCACCTGAACACCTGTCCCGTCGGCGTCGCCACCCAGGATCCGGTGCTCCGGAAGCGCTTCAAGGGGACGCCGGAGCATGTCGTCAACTACTTCTTCTTCGTTGCGGAGGAAGTGCGCGAGATCCTCGCATCGCTTGGCGCCAGAAAGCTCGACGACATCATCGGAGCCTCGGATCTGCTCGACCGCGACCGGATGATCGAGCACTGGAAGGCGAGGGGCCTCGACTTCTCGAAGATCTTCCACAAGGTGGAGGCTCCGAAGGAAGCCACCTATTGGACGGAGCGCCAGAACCATCCGATCGACGACATTCTCGACCGCAGGCTGATCGAGAAGGCGAAACTCGCGCTCGAGACCAAGGTGCCGGTCGCCTTCGAAGCCGGGATCAGGAACGTCGACCGTTCGGCCGGCGCGATGCTTTCGGGCGCGCTTGCCAAGCGCTGGGGCCACAAGGGGCTGAAGGACGATACGATCCACGTGACCCTCAAGGGCACGGCTGGCCAGTCCTTCGGGGCGTTCCTCGCCCGCGGCATCACCTTCGATCTCGTCGGAGACGGCAACGACTATGTCGGCAAGGGCCTCTCGGGCGGGCGCATCATCGTCCGGCCGCCGGAGAACGCTCGGATCGTGCCGCACCAGTCGATCATCGTCGGCAACACCGTGCTTTACGGCGCGATTTCCGGAGAGTGCTACTTCAACGGCGTCGCCGGTGAACGCTTTGCCGTGCGCAATTCCGGTGCGATCGCGGTCGTGGAAGGCGTCGGCGATCACGGCTGCGAATACATGACCGGCGGCGTCGTCGTCGTTCTCGGCGGCACGGGCCGCAACTTCGCGGCCGGCATGTCGGGCGGTGTCGCTTACGTGCTCGACGAGGAGGGCGACTTCGCCCGGCGCTGCAACATGGCCATGGTCGAACTGCAGCCGGTTCCGGAGGAGGACGACATGCTGGAGAAGCTGCATCACCACGGCGGCGACCTCATGCACAAGGGCATGGTGGACGTCTCGGGCGACATGACGCGCCACGACGAGGAGCGCCTCTACCAGCTCATCTCGAACCACCTGCACTATACGGGTTCGGTCCGCGCCAAGGAGATCCTCGATCGCTGGGCGGACTACCGGCCGAAGTTCCGCAAGGTGATGCCGGTAGAGTACCGCCGCGCGCTCGAGGACATGGAGCGCATGAAGATGGCTGAAGCGGCCGAGTAACCGGCCCTCGTGAATACGGCTCCCGGCCCGCCCGGGTCAGGGGCCATCACGCGCGCTCGAGCGCGCCTGTTGAGATTGAAGATGTCAGGATCATAAGATGGGCAAGGTTACTGGGTTTTTGGAGATCGACCGGCAGGTGGCGAAGTACCAGCCGGCATCCGACCGCATCCGCCATTTCCGCGAATTCACCATTCCGATGTCCGATCAGGAAGTGCAGAAGCAGTCCGCTCGCTGCATGGACTGCGGCATTCCCTATTGTCACGGGCCGACGGGGTGCCCGGTGCACAACCAGATCCCGGACTGGAACGACCTCGTCTATAACGGCAATTGGGACGAGGCGATCCGCAACCTGCACTCGACCAACAACTTCCCGGAATTTACCGGCCGCGTCTGCCCGGCGCCCTGCGAGGAAGCCTGCACGCTGAACCTCGAAGACGTGCCGGTGGCGATCAAGACGGTCGAGCAGGCGATTGCCGACAAGGCCTATGAGATGGGCTATATCGTGCCGCAGCCGGCCGTGACCAAGACCGGCAAGAAGGTTGCGGTCATCGGCTCCGGGCCCGCCGGCATGGCGGCTGCCCAGCAACTGGCGCGCGCCGGCCACGAGGTGCATGTCTACGAACGCGAGTCCAAGCCCGGCGGGCTGCTGCGCTACGGCATTCCCGATTTCAAGATGGAGAAGAACTTCATCGACCGTCGTGTCGAGCAGATGCGGGGCGAGGGCGTGACCTTCCATTGCGGCGTCAATGTCGGTGTCGATGTCGCGGTGCAAAAGCTCGTCGATGAAAACGACGCCGTGCTCTATTGCGGCGGCTCCGAGACGCCGCGCGACGCCGGCATCCCCGGCGTGGAGTTCGTCGGCGTGCACGACGCCATGCCTTATCTGGTACAGCAGAACCGTCGTGTCGGCCGCGAGAACATCGACAGCGTGGGCTGGCCGTCCGAGCCGATCCTCGCCGGCGGCAAGCACGTCGTCGTCGTCGGCGGCGGCGACACGGCATCCGACTGTGTCGGGACCGCCTTCCGCCAGGGCGCCGTCAAGGTGACACAGCTCGATATTCGTCCGCAACCGCCCGAGAAGGAAGACAAGCTTGCGGTCTGGCCCTTCTGGGCGACGAAGATGCGCACCTCCTCCAGCCAGGCCGAGGGTGCGGTTCGCGAGTTCCAGGTCGCGACGCTCGAATTTGTCGGCGACGAGGACGGCAATCTCACCGGCGTCAAATGCTGTCAGGTCGACGAGCGCCGCAAGCCGATCGCCGGTACCGAGTTCATCATCAAGGCCGATCTCGCCTTCATCGCCATCGGTTTCCGCGGGCCCTTCGCAGACAGCGTCCTCAAGGATCTCGGCGACAAGCTGACGGTCAACACCGACCGCCGCGGTTCGACCAATGTCGTCGCCAACGAGCGCGACTACAGGACTTCGGTCGACAAATTGTGGGCGGCGGGCGACATTCGCCGCGGCCAGTCGCTCGTCGTATGGGCTATCCGCGAGGGCCGGCAGGCGGCGCGCGCGATCGACGAGGCGCTGATGGGCTCGACGGTGCTGCCGCGGTAGGGCCAGTCCTCGCCGGGCCCGGCAGGCGAATGGGGGGCAAAAGCGGAGTTCCCGGAGCCCCGCATTTCCGCATCAACGGGTAGAACTGCCCGGCGGCCCCTGCTTCGTCAGCCGGAAATCGTCGATACGTCCGGCCGGGGCGACGACCACCTCGCCCTTTTCGATGAGCCGGTCGCGCGGGCTCTTGCCCGTGCTCTTGAGGGGCGTGTCGCCGCCGAGAAGGGCGGTCGCTCCATCGAGTTCGGGATCGATCAGGCTGATCGGCTGCGTCTTGATGATATCTTCGTTGGCAAGCGGCTTGCTGACGACCAGGTCCTTCAGGCCTTCCGCACCCGGAACGTCCGTGGTCGCTGCCGCTTCGCCCAATAGCTTGCGAATGTCCTTTTCGACATAGAAGGCCAGTTTGCGCTTTCCGGCCTTCGTCAGGTTGATGCCGTCAGAACCCCTGAGGCGGACCTGCTGCCCGTTGATGTCGGAGCCGGTCAGGACGAACTTTCCCCCTTCATCGACGAAGCCGTCCCAGATGTCGATGAACTGGCCGCCGACCTTCTCCACCTCTTCGCGGTAGATTCCGTTGAACGTCACCATGTCGGCGGTCATGGACGTCGATTGGAAGGGCGGCATTCCGACCCAGAGGACCGGAAGATTGTCCTTGCGCGCAAGCGTCGCCAGTGCATTGACGCGCTTGCGGTATTCTTCCGTCCAGGCGTCGGTCCGGAACTTCTCCTGCACGTCGCCGATCCGCATCATCTGGCGATCATTGGCGCCGAGGCTCACGACGATGACGGCGGGCTTGAGTTCCGCGATGGCGTCCGGCAGCGCCTTGGGCCAGTCGAAATAGTCGTCGCGGACGATACCCGAGGAGCCGTTGGCGCGCGTCTCGATCACGATGCCGGGCGTGGTTTCGAACGCGACCTTCAAACCGTCGCCAAGGCTGCCGGCAACGAAGTCTCCGACGACCAGGACCTTCTTGGCGTCCGGAGATTTCTCCACGACGACCGGCGCGGGCGGCGGTGCCGCGGCGGGCCGCGGCTTGGCCCGGCTCGGGCGCGACTGCCGTGGCTCCGATGGTTGCGCTCGGCGCTTCTGTATGCGCTGCGGCCGCGGCTGGCGCCGAAGATCGTACTGATCCTCGTAATAGACGCGCCTTTGCGGCGTGAAGACGCCGAAGAGCCTTTGCAGCACGTTGCGTCGTGGCACCCGCTCCTGCGCCTCGGCCACAGTGGCAAAGAAACCGGCGGCGACCATCGCCGCAGCGCCGACCAAGACGGGAGCCAGCCGAAGCAAACGCGAAAACAGTCCCTTCCCGCGGTATCGGATCGTCAGCATGATCATTTCACCGTCGAATGGCAGACATTCCCGCAACCATACGCCAGATCACGGCGATTGGCACCGTTTGATCGGGAATCGCCGTGATGAGAGAAAGCTGCGGGTGCGTTTCACCTGCGCAGGGCGCGCAACAGACGCTGTGTCGGCTCCCCGTCCGGCGCCAGGCCGTTCTGGGTCTGGAACGCCTGGATTGCTGCTTTCGAGCCCGAGCCGAAGTTGCCGTCGACTTCGCCGTCGTAATAGCCGAGTTCCTTCAACCGGTTCTGCAGCTCGAATTTTTCGCTGATGTCGAGCGAACCGTCCGGACGCGGCCAGCGTTGCTGCATGCCGGCATATCCTGCGATCTGATCCGCAAGAAGCCCGACCCCGAGCGCGTAGGAATCGGAGGCGTTATAGCGCTTGATGACGAAGAAGTTCTTCGTCATCAAGAATCCGGGGCCGCTGCCGCCGCCGGGCAGCTTCAGTTCGGCTCGCATCTTCGGATTGCTGAAGCCCTTGCCGCCCGGGCGGGCGAAGCCGAGAGCCGCCCACTGGCCGAGCGTCTTGGTCTGGCCCGAATATTTCGCCGCATTGGCCGGCGCGACGACCTCGTAACCCCATGTTTCGCCGGGGCGCCAGCCGTTCTTCCGCAAGAGATTGGCAGCCGTTGCAAGCGCATCCGGCACCGAGTTCCAGATGTCCCGATGGCCGTTGCCGTCGGCATCGACCGCATAGAGCAGATAGCTCGTCGGAATGAACTGGGTGTGTCCCATGGCGCCCGCCCAGGAACCCGTCAGCTCCCGCGGGGTGATGTCGCCGCTCTGCAGGATCTTCAGTGCCGCGATGAGCTGGGTCTTCGCAAATTTGGACCGCCTTGAATCGGCATAGGCAAGGGTCGCCAGCGCCCGCGGCACGTAGTGCAGCCGGTCGTCTTTCTGGAGAATCGCGCCGTAGTTCGATTCCATCGACCAGATGGCGAGCAGGATGGATTTGTCGACGCCGTAGTGCCGTTCGAGGGCATTGAGCGTGCGGGCATGCTTCGCCGCCATTTCCTGTCCTATCCGCTTGGTATACGGATTGACACGCGCGTCGACATACTCCCAGATCTTGTGCTTGAATTCGGGCTGATAGGCGGCCTTCTCCAGCACGGCCGGATCAGGCGTCTTCACGCCGGCGAAGGCCTTGCGATAGGTCGCCTGGCTGATGCCGCTCTTGGCAGCCGTTGCATAGAAGTTATTGATCCAGTTTTGAAAACCCTGATCCGCACGCGCGGGCGACGACCCAAAAGCGGCGGCAACAACGAGAGCGGCGGCGATATGTCGGAAGAACGTCCTGCGGTTTTTCATCATCTGCTGTCGGTTCCGTTTCTCGGTGGAGCGTTCAGCCGGCGTTCATGCCGAACCGACTACTCCGAGGTTCGCAATTTGCCCGCACCAGGCCACTGGAAAGGGCAGTATGCGGTTCTTCTAGGGACCGGACGGCGGAAGCCGTATCGGTCGAGGGAGAAGCCTACAGAAACGAAGTCAACAAAGTCTTTACCATGAAAATACCGAGTCGTCTTCCTTCGCAAAAAATTGGCAGTCGGCGACTAAATCCAATTCAATTTTCCTGTTTCAGGCTAGACTGAGATGCACTGCAAGGAGGTGCCAATGACCGACAAGCGCAAAGTCCGCAAAGCCGTTTTCCCCGTTGCAGGTCTCGGGACCCGTTTCCTTCCCGCGACCAAGGCGGTTCCGAAGGAGATGCTGACGGTGGTGGACAAGCCGGTCATCCAATATGTCGTCGATGAGGCGCTCGAAGCCGGCATCGAGCATCTGATTTTCGTGACCGGCCGCAGCAAGGCGGTCATCGAGGACTATTTCGACATCCAGGTCGAATTGGACCAGACGCTGCGCGAGCGCAACAAGAAGGCGGAGATCGAGCTCCTCGAAGCCATGCTGCCGAAGGCCGGTACCACGAGCTTCACCCGTCAGCAGGCACCTCTGGGCCTCGGCCATGCCGTCTGGTGCGCCCGCGATCTCGTCGGCAACGAGCCCTTCGCGCTGCTCCTGCCCGACATGATCATGAAGGGCGAGAAGGGCTGCCTCAAGGGCATGGTCGAGCTCTACGAAGAGTCCGGCGGCAACGTCGTCGCGGTCGAGGAATGTGCGCCCGACCAGGCGCATAAATACGGGATCGTCGGCGTGGGCGAGACGGTCGGCGACGGTTTCCGGATCACCAAGATGGTCGAGAAACCGGCCAAGGGGACGGCACCGTCGAACTTCTTCATCAATGGCCGCTACATCCTGCAGCCGGAGATTTTCCCGATCCTGGAAAAGCAGGAACGCGGCGCCGGCAACGAGATCCAGCTGACCGACGGCATGGTGAAGCTCGCCGAAGCCCAGGCCTTCGCCGCCTATCGCTTCCGCGGCGATACGTATGATTGCGGCGCCAAGGACGGCTTCATCCTGGCGAACGTCGCCTTCGCTCTCGAGCGCGGCGATATCCGCCCCATCGTGGAAGGACCGCTCAAGACGCTCCTGCAGGGTCTGAAGTAAGCTCGCGCGTAGCCGGGGAGGCCGCCCAACGCGGCCCTCCCGATCAGCGCCGGAGCGTCAGGCCGAGGCCAACCCGCGTGGTATCGGTCGAGCTACCCTCGTCCCTTTCCGTGCGCTCGTAGCTCACGTCTCCGGTGAGCGCGAGATAGCGGCTCATGTCCCAGGTGAGTCCGGCGCCGGTTCGCCAGGTCGTCTCGTCGGAGGCGGTCGCATCCGAAGGAAAATCGCGAAGGGTGAGACTGTTCGAAAGCCGGCCGACGAGGGTCGAACGCAACTGATGCGTGACCACGTTCGTCAGCTCGTAATTGATCGATCCCGCCTCGCCCGGAGTGGTCGAGGGATCGACATAGGTCAGCACGCCGAAAAGGACGTCGGTGCCGCGGTGCGGTGACCAGTTGACGCGGCCGTCGAGCGAGAATCCGTTGAGGTCGCCGAGCCGTTCGTCGTCGAAGCGGAAGGTCTCGTAACCGAGCGCCAGTTCACCGTTGAGCTTTTCGCCGAGATCGACCTCCATGCCGGCGCGGCCGGCATAGCTCTCATAGGAGCGCTCGAAGCCGAACGTATCCCGACGCAGATCATAGATCGATTTGCCGACGGAGGCCTCGAGGAAGGGGACGAGCGCCGGCGAAAGCTCGTAGCCGATCCGCCCGGTGAGGGTGCCGAGATTGCGGTCGCGATCCTCCTGCGAGAGCGTCGTCCCATTGTCGAGCTCGACATCGCCATAGGTGCGGCGCTCGAAATCCACGCCGAGCGAGCCGCGAATGAGACCGAGGTCGCGCTCGACCGCGGCGCCCAGGCGATAGCTATGGACGCCGGATTGGCTGTCTGCATTGGCGATGGCATTCGGGTCGTTCGCATCTTCGCGTTCGAAACTGTAGCCTGTCCTCAGCCTTGCAATGGTCTCCGCGCCGAGGTCGAGGCGCAGTTCCGCGTCGATGTCGGCGCGCGGCTCCTCCTGGCCCTCACCGGATATGTTGTCCTCGATCACGCCTTCGCCGGTCACGCTGAGCTGATGGCGGGACCAGTCGGAGGTGAGCGAACCCTTGAGCCCGGTCTCCAGGAAGCTCCGGCTCTGACTGCTGCCGCCGTTCTTCTGCCGTTCGTGGTTGAAGGTCTCGCTGAGCGCCGGCTTCAGAACGAAGGTGCCGATGCGAATGCCGGGCGCCT
This sequence comes from Sinorhizobium sp. P24N7, assembly GCF_042436655.1. Lineage (NCBI taxonomy): Bacteria > Pseudomonadati > Pseudomonadota > Alphaproteobacteria > Hyphomicrobiales > Rhizobiaceae > Sinorhizobium > Sinorhizobium sp. P24N7. The sequence goes on from NZ_JBHMIW010000004.1 coordinate 211,628, forward strand.
GACCGTCATCGGGATCGATGCGCCTGCGCAGCCCGTCGATCGTCTCCTCGCGCCGGTTCAGGCGGTTGAAGTCCTCGTCCAGGGCAGGCGAAAGGTCGGTGCCGGCAAGGGCGCCGGTCTCCTGCGGGTCGATTAAGACCGGAAGCGGCTGGTCTGCTGAGGCGGCGACGGAGACGCCCGCCGGGGATGGATCGCCGAGGCTTTGCGCGCTCGCTGGCGCATAGGCGAGGAAAGCGCAGCCCGCCAGCAGCCATGCCGGCGGCTTCACACGCAAGGCGCCCGCCATCATCGAGCGTGAGATATTGGGCACCATGCGCCGTCTGTCCGCAATTTGATTGCAATCGTTTCGCAATCGTAAAGGCGCGTGGTTAACCAATCGTTTCTCTACCGCAGTTTCCGAACGCGGATGTGTTCAGATCTGCTCGACCGTAAGGTGGCGGCCGCTGCTCGCGACGATGCGCACGCGTGTGCCGACCGGAAGGTCGGGGCCCTCGACGGACCATGTCGTATCGTCGAGCCGCACGCGCCCGCGGCCCTCCTTGATCGGCTGCTCGAGCACTGCCGTCCGTCCGACGAGGCTTTCGCCGCGCCTGTTGAGCAGAGGCTCGTCGCTCTCGGCGGAAGAGGAGACGAAGCGCCGCCCGATAAGGACGGAAGCGACCGAGAGCAAAGCGAAGGCGACGAACTGCACCTGCCAACTCCAGAACGGCGCCTCCCAGAAGAAGAGCGAGAGGGCCCCGGTGACGAGCGCGGCAAGCGCGATCCACACGAGGAAGACGCCGGGCAGGATCAGCTCCGCCGCCAGCAGCAGGAGGCCTAGGACCCACCAGCTCCAGGGGCCGAGTTCGAGGATGATGCGCGTGATCATGGGCGATCCTCAGGGCGTTTCCGATGGAACGGAAGGACCGGTTCGGGGCGTGGACTGGCGCTGGCGCGGGGAGGACGCGGTGCCTTCACCGAAGACCTCCTTCGCGATCGCGCCTATGCCGCCGAGCGAGCCGATGAGCGACGAGGCTTCCATCGGCATCAGGACGATCTTCTGGTTGCTCGCCGTTCCGATCGCGGCAAGGGCCTCGGTATATTTCTGCGCGACGAAATAGTTGATCGCCTGCACGTCGCCGGCTGCGATCGCCTCGGAGACCATCCGGGTCGCCTTGGCCTCCGCCTCGGCCAGTCGCTCGCGCGCCTCCGCCTCGCGGTAGGCGGCCTCGCGCTGTCCTTCGGCCTGGAGGATCGCCGATTGCTTCGCGCCTTCGGCACGCAGGATCTGCGCATTTCTGGAGCCCTCCGCTTCGAGCACCTGTGCGCGCTTCTCGCGTTCCGCCTTCATCTGCCGGGCCATGGCGTCGACCAGGTCTTTCGGCGGCGCGATGTCCTTGATCTCGATGCGGGTGATCTTGATGCCCCAGGGATTGGCGGCCTCGTCCACGACGTGGAGCAATCGATCGTTGATCGTGTCGCGGTTCGACAGGAGTTCGTCCAGATCCATTGAGCCCATGACGGAGCGGATGTTGGTCATCGTCAGGTTGAGGAGCGCGTTTTCCAGATTGGCGACCTGGTAGGCCGCCTGTGCGGCGTTCAGGACCTGATAGAAGGCGACCGCATCCGCCGACACGCTCGCATTGTCCTTGGTGATGACCTCCTGCGTCGGAACGTCGAGCACCTGCTCCATCACGCTCAGCTTGGAACCGATGCGATCGATGAAAGGGACGATGAGATTAAGCCCCGGCTCCATCGTCCTCGTGTAACGGCCGAAACGCTCGACCGTATAGCGGTAGCCCTGCGGCACCGTCTTGATCCCGGCAAAGAGCACGAGGATCACGACAACGACGAATGCGACGACTGCGATATCCATACCGCCCATGACAGCCCCTTCCTTCTGCAACTCCAGCGTTTGGAGTCGCGCCCGAGTGATCAGGTGGCGATTCGCGGGGATAATTCAAGCGTGTCGGAAAGGTCCGCGCGTTTCTGCGATGCCTCACGGCCAACTGTCCTCAACACAAATGGGTCAGGTGCCGTTATCGGCATGATCGAGGTGGCGGATCGCGTGGTAGAGGTTTGCCTGCCGGCGGGACAGCGCCGCCCATGCTTCGGCGGTGGCTGGTCGCGGTTCGACCTGTTCGGCGAGGCGCGACATGGCGTCGGCGGCCTCGCTGAAATGCCCGTACCAGCCGGCGCCGACGGCAGCGGACATCCCGGCGCCGAGTGCGGAGGCCTCGTCGGAAAGGCTGCGAATGACAGGCAGTCCGCTGGCATCCGCGATCATCTGCCGCCAAAGCGGGCTGCCGGCGCCGCCGCCGATGACGAAGATCCGATCGGCCAATACGCCCATCGATCTCATTTCGCGCAGGGACCGGACGAATTCCAGCGTAATGGCTTCCATCGAGGCACGGTAGAGATGGCCCATGCCCGTCTCAGGACCCATGCCGGTGAAGGCTGCGCGGGCATCCGCGTCCCAGTGCGGGTCCATGCAGCCCATGAGGTAGGAGCAGACGGTGACGCCACCGGAGCCGACACTCAGGCTGGCCGCGTCCGCTTCGAGCCTCTCGAAAATTGAGGGATCCGATCGTCCTCCGGCGAAGGTGTCCAGCAGCCAGTTGACGAAATAGGCGCCTGCGCGCTGGCAGCTTTCGAGCAGATAGCCTTCGCCGCTCGGCGAAACCAGGGTGCGCCAGTAGCGGCTGAGCTTGCGCGTCGGGGTCCAGCAACCGCCGACGACGGCCGTGCCGAGATTGAGGTAGACGACGCCCGGTTTGATCACATTGACTCCCAGGCCGGCGCAATGGCCGTCGCCGCCGCCGGCATAGACCGGCACCCCCGCGGCGAGGCCCGTCGCCGCCGCGGCATCCGCGGTTACCTGGCCGATCAGCGTACCGGGCCGGTAAAGCGGCGGCAGCTTGGCGAGCGGAATGCCGAGGTGGTCGAGAATCGCGCGGGACCATTGCTTCGTCTCGATATCGAGGAGCCCGAAGGGATCGCCGCTGGTCCAGCTTGCAGCGGCCTCGCCAGTCAGCTTCTGAGTCAGGTAATCATGTACGCTCAGGATCTGCGCCGCGCGGTCCAGCATTTCCGGCTCATACTGCCGATAATAGAAAAGGCGATACACGCAGGGAATGGTGTCGACCGGCTTGCCCGAGGTCGCATGCAGCCGCTCGGCGCCGAATTCGTCCGCGAGCAGCTGAACCACGTCCTGCGCGCGGCGGTCGAGCCAGAGGGTTGCCGGGCTGAGCGGCTTTCGGTCCTGGCCGAGCAGGACCATCGTTTCGCGCTGGTTCGAAATCGCGATACCGTCGACCCGGGCCGGATCGATCTGGCGCATGAGTGATGACAGCGCCTGGCAGGCGGCCGACCACCAGTCCTCGGCATCTTGCTCCGCCTTGAGCGGATGCGGCGTCGAGATGCGGTGCGGCGCGCGGCCCTCGGCACGGGGTGTGCCGTCCGCTGTCCAGGCGATGGCCTTGACGGATTGGGTCGATGAATCCAAGCCGATGACATAGCGTTCGTCCAGCTGCATGCGCACCTCCTCCACGGCTCAACACCATGCGGTCCTCCTTAGACCGCACCACACGCATTGGCCCTTCCTCCCGGCCGAGATCAGCCGCACCGGACGACCGGGGTCGCCCTGATCACTTCGCCAGCAACGCCTCTCCCGTGGCGATGTCGGTTACGAAATGGGTGGCGTAGCCGGCTTCGAGCGTGGCGGTGATCGCGGCGATCTTGACCGCGCCTCCGGCCACGCAAATGCGGCTCGCCACCTGCTTCAGCTCGTCGAGCGAAATGCCGACCATCCTTTCATCGTGGTCTCCGCCGATCGCGGCACCATGCGCATCGATGAAGCGACCGATAATCACGGCCGTGGCACCGCGCGCGACATAGTCGTCTATCTCCTCCCGGCTTGCGATGCCGGAGGCCCGCACCGTGCTCTTCGGGCCGATGTCGCCGACGCCGAAGAGAATGCGGTTGGTCGAATGCACCAGATCCATCTGCTTCCTCAGCACCGGTTCGTTGAGCAACGCCGCCTTCAGCTCGCGCGTCGACAGAACGGCAGGCGCCAAAAGGTTGACGCAGCGGGCGTGGATGCGGTTCGAAAGCAGGGAGGTGCAGAGTTCGGGCGAGAAGTTGGGCTCGCCGGTCGAACTGCCGGAGACCTGCACCACGGTCAGATTTCCGACAGGGCGCGTCAGGGAAATGCGGTCTGCGACGGCGAGTACGGTGCGCCCCCAGGCGACGCCGATCGTATCGCCGTCCTCGATCTGGTCGGCCAATACGCGCGCGCCGGCTTCGCCGAGCCGCTGCGACAGGCTCTCCTCGTCACCGTTCGGGATGACGAAGGCGCCTTGAAGGCCGAACTTCTCCATCAGTGCGCGGGCGACGCTGGTGCGGCCGCCGGCCTTGGGGTTGATGTTCACGGAGACGATGCCGCGCTCGCGTGCCTCCTGCAGGTAATTGACGATGGTGGCTCGCGATACGTTGAGCTGCTTGGCGATCTCGCTCTGCGTCATCTGGTCGGCATAGTAGAGCCAGGCGGCCCACATCACCGCATCATCGAACTCGGTGGGTATCCCCGCCGTGGTTTCCTCGCCGGTCCTGCCGGAAGTCTTTTCCCTTGCCATGGCGCTATCTGGCAGAGCCTGATGGCATTTGTCAATCATCTCTGGCATGTGTATTGACATATGCCAATTCATGTTGTCACATGCTACGAGATTGAGAGCACGGAACGAGGGTATGGAAACCGCAAGCCAGCAGAACACCTCCGCATGTGCGCCCGAAGGAGGCTGGGCGGTCCTCATCGACGACATTCTTGCCGGGAACTGGATCAACCCCGAAACGGGTAGGCCGGCCAGCGTTCCCTACGAGAAGATCGCCATTGCGGAATCGCTGGACGGAGCCGAGGCCGATCTCGTCGCCAGCCTCGGCTTGGGCGAACGCTATGCGGTGGTGTCCGACGCAGCCACCTGGGATGCGATGGGCGGGCGCGTCGCATCCGCGCTGAAGAGCCTCGGTCCGGTCGATGCGGTCATTCTCGACCATCCGCATGCGGATATGGGTGCCGTGAGCGCGTTGACCGAAAGGCTTTCCGGGGCGGATGCCGTAATCGCGGTGGGTTCCGGCACGATCAACGACCTCTGCAAATTCGTCACCGGGCGCACCAATCGCCGATACGCCGTGTTCGCGACGGCCGCCTCGATGAACGGCTATACTTCCACGACTGCCTCCATCACCTTGGAAAACGGCCTGAAGGTCTCGCTTCCCTCGCATGCGCCGGCCGGCTTTTTCGTCGATCTCGCGGTCACTGCCGCAGCGCCTCGCTATCTCTCGGCGGCCGGTTTCGCCGATTGCCTCGTGCGCTCTGTCGCGCAAATCGACTGGTGGATGTCCCACCGGCTGACGGGCAGTCTCTATTCCAGCGTACCCTATATCCTCCAGGGTGCCGACGAGCGGGCGTTGAACGCGCGTGCGGCGGGCATTGCCGAAGGTCGCATCGAGGCCAACGGCTACCTTCATCGCGTCCTGACGCTTTGCGGCTTTGGGGTCTCCTTCACCGGAATGTCGAACCACGGCTCGATGGGCGAGCATCAGATATCTCACTATATCGACTGCTTTGCCGGCGAAAATCATCCGGGCACGCTGCACGGCCAGCAGGTGGGGGTAGCAACGCTGACCATGGCGCGGCTGCAGCGCATCTTCCTCGACAGCGACAAGCCGCCGGTCGTCCGCCCCACGAAGATCGACCCTTCCGAGATGGCCCGGCGTATGGGCGACGACATCGCCGCCCAGTGCTACGCCGAAATCCAGCCGAAGATTTTCGATGCAGCTTCCGCCGGCGAGATCAACGAAAAGCTCTCCGAACTCTGGCCGACGCTGCGCCGGGAGCTGGAGGCTTTCGCACTGCCGGTGGCCGAGATGGAGAGACTTCTACGGGATGCCGGCGGCCCGATGACGGCGGCCGACCTCGGGCTGCCCGCCGATACCTACCGGGAGGCCGTGCTGCACTGCCGAGAGATGCGCAACCGTTACACCTTCCTCGATATCGCCGCCGACGCGGGCATCCTCGAGGATTTCGCCGCCGGGGAGGCGTGAGGCGATGCGCGCGGTTGCCGAGATGCCTATCGATGTCGCCGCCCGGATCAAGGTGCTCTTTGCCGACATCGACGACACACTGACCAACGAAGGCCGGCTGCCGGCCGCCGCCTACGACGCCGTCGAGCGCCTCGCCGATGCGGGCGTTGCCGTTGCCCCGATTACCGGGCGACCGGCCGGCTGGTGCGACATGATCGCCCGCATGTGGCCGGTCGCGGGAGTCGTCGGCGAAAATGGCGCCTTCTATTTCGCCTACGACCAGACGGAGCATCGCATGCACCGCCGCTTCGCTATCGCCGAAGCCCAGCGTGCCGCCGACCGCGAGAAGCTCAGCCAGGTGAGCGCCCGTATCCTCGCGGAAGTGCGCGGCGCAGCGGTCTCTGCCGATCAGCTCTACCGAGAGGCCGATCTCGCCATCGATTTTTGCGAGGACGTGCCGGCGCTCCCGGCATCGGAGGTGGACCGGATCAAGCGCATCTTCGAGGAGGAGGGTGCCGTCGCCAAGATCTCTTCCATCCATGTCAACGGCTGGTATGGCGCCTATGACAAGCTGACCACGACGCGTCGCTTCGCCGCCGACATTCTGGGCGTCGACATCGACAGCGAGCGCGAGACGATCGTTTTCGTCGGCGACAGCCCGAACGATGCGCCTATGTTCGGCTTCTTCCCCAATGCCTGTGGCGTTGCGAATGTGCTCTCCTTCAAAGGTCGCATCGAGGCGGAGCCGGCCTATGTGGCGGCCCGCGAGGGAGGTCACGGCTTCGTCGAGGTTGCGAACCACATCCTCGACGCCCGGTCGGGGAGGGACGCGGCATGAAGGGAGCGGCCTTCGACATTGCCATTATCGGCGGCGGCATCAACGGAGCAGGCGTCGCCCGCGATGCGGCTGGCCGCGGTCTGAGGGTCCTGCTCACCGAACAATCCGATCTCGGTTCGGCCACATCCTCGGCCTCCACCAAACTCATTCATGGTGGCCTGCGCTATCTGGAACACTACGAGTTTCGACTGGTCCGCCATGCTCTGGAAGAGCGCGAGCGGCTCTGGGGAATCGCGCCCCATATCATCTGGCCGCTGCGTTTCGTGTTGCCGCACCGCAAGGGATTGCGTCCCGCCTGGCTGCTGCGGCTCGGCCTGTTCCTCTACGATCATCTGGGCGGGCGCAAGCTCTTGCCGGCAACGCATACCGTGCGGCTGAGGAACCACCCTGCAGGGGAGCCGCTGCGCGACGTCTCGTCAGTTGGGTTCGAATATTCCGACTGCTGGGTGCAGGATAACCGACTCGTCGTACTCAATGCGCGCGATGCGGCGATGAGAGGCGCCGACATCAGGGTGCGTACACGCTGCGTCGCCGCTCGCCGCAAAGGCGGTCTCTGGAGGCTGACTTTCGAAGATGCCGAGACCGGCCTGAAGAGCGAAGCGACGGCTCGCGCCCTCGTCAACGCCGCGGGCCCTTGGGCCGACAGGATCGTGTCCGAGGTCGCGGGCGTCGGTGCGGCGGGCCGCGTACGCCTGGTTCAGGGCAGTCACATCGTCGTCAGGAAGCTCTACGAGCACGACCGCTGCTACATCTTTCAGAATCCGGACGGCCGCATCTTCTTCGCTATTCCCTATGAGGAGGATTTCACCCTCATCGGCACGACCGATCGGGATTACAGGCACGCTCCCGAAGAGGTCACCGCGTCGGCGGAGGAGATAGATTACCTGCTGACCGCAGCATCGTCCTATTTCCGTGCCGATCTTTCCGCAGCCGACGTCGTCTGGAGCTATTCCGGCGTGCGCGCTCTGTTCGATGACGGCGCGGCCGACGCGCAGGAGACGACGCGCGATTACGTGCTGGAGCTCGATCGGCCGGAAGCGCAGGCGCCGTTACTCTCCATCTTCGGCGGCAAGATCACCACCTATCGCTGCCTGGCCGAGGATGTCCTGGAACAGCTCGCGACGGTCTTTCCCGAGTGGAACAGGCAGCGGGGCTGGACGGCGGCGCAGCCGCTTCCGGGTGGCGCCTTTCCGGTCGGAACGGCCGACGATCTCGCAAGAGCCATTCTCTCCGAGCATCCCTATCTCACCTGGCGGGAGGCGCGCCGACTGGTGCGTCATTACGGACTGGAGGCACGCGGCATTCTCGGCAAGGCGCGGGAGCGCGCCCATCTCGGCCGCGACTTCGGCGGCTCCATGACCGAGGCGGAGATCACCTTCCTGATGGAGCGCGAGTTTGCACTGACGGCTGCCGACGCAGTCTGGCGGCGCACGAAGTCGGGACTGCGGATGACGAGCGAGGAGATAGAGGCGCTCGACAGATACATGCAGGAACGGCGCCGCAGCGGCGAGGCGGCGCGCGCGGCAGGCTAGGACCGCTTCCGGGGAAGGCGGGCGCACGAGGGGAGACGACGGTGTTCCGCACCGTCGAATTGTCGGAGGGGACGGACCAGGGCGGGTTACCGCCGCGACTGGCGTCCGTGGGAGGAGAAGGCAATGTCGATTGCACAGGTAAAACGCATCGCGATCTCGGATTCGCCGTGGCCGTGGCTCCTGCCGCTTATCGCGCTGCTCGCCGTCTTCACCATCTATCCGTTCATCTACAATGTCTGGCTGAGCTTCCACGAATTCGTGCCGAAGAGCCGAGGACTCAAGTTCGTCGGCGTCGACAACTGGATTCAACTTTGGAACGACAGTCGCTTCTGGGGTGCACTTGGTGTCACGTTCCTCTATTTCGCCGTGGCCCTGACGATCGAAATCGTCCTCGGCATGGCGATCGCGCTTCTCCTCGACGCCGAACTGCCGGGTTTCGGGATGCTGCGCGCGGTGCTTTCGATGACGCTGGTCATCCCCCCCGCCATTGCCGGCATGATGTTTCTCCTGATGGAGGATTCGCAGTTCGGGGCGCTCTCCTATCTGCTGGGCCTCGTCGGCCTGCTCGACAAGGCGACGCCGATGCTTGCCACGTCCTCGCTCGCGCTGATCGGGGTTCTGATCGCGGAAGTCTGGCAATGGACGCCGTTCATGGTGCTGATCTTCCTGGCCGGGCTTCGCTCGCTGCCGGCGGAGCCTTACGAGGCGGCGATGATCGACGGCGCATCGTCCTGGCAGATGTTCCGCCGGCTGACGCTGCCGATGATGTCGCGCGTCATCGCCGTCGCGGTGCTGCTGCGCGGCATCGACCTATTCCGCGTGTTCGACTACGTCTTCGTCATGACCTCGGGCGGGCCAGGCACCGCCACCTACACGGTCAGCCTCTATGCCTGGCAGCAGACCTTCTCGTTTCTGAAGTGGGGCTACGGCGCCACGCTCAGTCTGACGAGCCTGATCATCGTCATGGTCATTGCCAACACATTCATCCGCGTTGCAAAGGTGAGGTGGTAACATGCATCAGAGCGCTTTCGCCCGCACGCTGCGCACCATTGCCGGTTGGCTCGTCGTCGGAGCCTTCTTCTTCCCGATCTATTTCTGGACATCGGTCGCCTTCCGCGACGCAAAGGACATCTTCAACTGGCCACCGATTTTCTTCGGCTTCCAGCCGACCGTGAGGAATTTCGAGCAAGTCTTCGGCATATCGCTGGGTTTCGGCTTCGGCAGCCAGGAAGCCGTGACGCCGGGTGGCGGCAACTTCTACATGGGGCCGCGCCTTTGGGATTCGATCGTCGTCGCATCCTGCTCGACTGTGCTGGCGATCGTGGTCGCGACACTTGCCTCCTATGCACTGTCGCGCATGCATTTCCGCGGCCGCCATGAATTCGTCAACTGGGTGCTGTCGACCCGCATGATGCCGCCGGTAGCGGTGGCGATCCCGATGTTCTTCATATTCAAGCAGTTCAACCTGCTCGATACCTATACGGGTGTCATCCTCGTGCACGGTCTCATGAACCTGCCGCTGGCGGTACTGCTTCTGAAGAGCTTCTTCGACGACATACCGGCGGAGATCGACGAGAGCGCGCTGCTCGACGGCGCGTCGCGCTGGACGATCTTCCGACGCATCGTGCTGCCGATGGCCAAGGGCGGCATCGCCGCTACCGCCGTACTTTGCTTCATCTTCTCGTGGACGGAGTTTCTCTTCGTCCTGACCCTGACGCAGACCGGGCTGAAGACCGTGCCGGTCGTGTCGTCGACCTTCGTGACATCGATCGGAACGGCCTGGGGCAATATGGCCGCCCTCGGGGCAGCGGCGATCGTGCCCGCCTTCGTCGTGATCCTGCTCGTTCAACGCCACCTCGTCCGTGGCCTGACGATGGGTTCGCTGAAGCAGTGAGAATGCGGCGCTCGCGCCGACAACAGGAGAGATCGGGGCCATTTCCGGCGCCGATAGAGGAGGAAGACATGAAAGAGAAAGACAGAAAGTTTTATCTCGCGTCTGTGACCGACCGCTTCGTCCGCGGCGAGATCGACCGCCGCAGCTTCCTGCGCGCCGCCGGCACGCTCGGCCTAGGCGCAACCGCGCTCGGAATGGGTTTCGGCAACCGCCCCTTCGGCCTAAGCAGGGCGCTCGCCCAGGAACAGCTTCAGCCGTCGGCCGAGGTGATCTCCTGGCTCAAGGACGTCGCCAAGCCCTTTGCGGGAACGACGTTGAAGCTCGCCACGGAATCCACTCCGCCGTCGAACGCCATCAACTCGCAGCTGAAGAAATATTTCGAGGAAGCGACCGGTATCAGGGTCGAGATCGAAGTCCTGCCGCTCGAACAGGTTCTGCAGAAGCTGACGCTCGACGTCGCCTCTTCGCTCGGAACCTACGATCTCTATTACATCGATCAGAGCTGGTCGGCATCCTTCAGCCAGGACGTGTTCGATCCGCGCGAGCAGCTTCAGGACAAGCCAGACCTCGCCATGCCGAACTACAACATCGACGATTTCATGCCGGCGCTCGTCGACGGCATCGCCAAGTATGAGGATCGCTGGGTTGGCGTTCCCTACGACATTCCCATCTTCATCATGATCTACCGCAAGGATATCTACGAAAAGCTCGGTCTCAAGGCGCCGACGACGTTCGAGGACCTGCTGAACAATTCCGCCGCTATCACGAAGGAAATGGGGCCGAACCTCTACGGCTATGCAGGGCAGATGAAGTCGGGCCACTATGCGCTGGAGTGTGAGTGGACCTCCATGCTCTGGGGAAATGGCGGCTCGATCTTCAATCCCGACAAGAAGTTCGTCGGCAACGACGAACGGGGCATCGCCGCGCTCGACTATTACACTAGGCTCAAGGAAACCATGCCGCCGGGTGTCGACCAGTGGACCTGGGACGGCCAGGGCCAGGCGATCGCTCAGGGGGTTGCCGCCTCCATGCTCTCCTGGGGCGAGTTCTTTCCGTATTTCGACGATGCCAGCCAGACCAAGGTTTCCGGCCTCTGCGAGGCGGTCGTCCCGCCGCAGCCGGCCGCGCTCAGGAAGCCCGAAGAATGCGGCTACGGCGAAATCCCCGGTACCGGCCACCAGGGCGGTTCGTCGCTGGCGGTGTCCAGATATTCGAAAAACCCGGATGCGGCGTGGATCTTCATGCAATGGGCCACCTGCGCCGACACGCAGGCCCTCATCACCACGCTCGGCGGCGGCACCGGCCCCACCCGCGCCTCGGTCTATGACGACCCGCGCGTCAAGGCCAATGCCCGGGTCGGCGCCGGCACGACCCGTCACTTGTCGGTCGTCCGCGAGACGATCGACAAATACATGGGCTCAGAACCGGACTTGCCGGAATGGGCGCAATTGTCGAGCGACACGATTCCCGTCGGCCTCGGCAAGTATTTCGCCGGCAGCTACGGCTCCTCCAAGGAGGCGATGGACGACATCGCCTCGCAGGTCGAAACCGTTCTGAAAGGCTGACTCACATCCGGATGGGGCGCCGCTGCATGTCGAAATGCGGCGGCGACATTGCGCCTCGGCAAGCGCGCGCCGTCTTAGCGGTGCCCCTTCCGGTCGGGACAAACGCAAAAACAGGGGATCACCATGCCCGAAAAACCGCTGATAGCGATCACTGGCGCCAGTTCCGGCATTGGAGAGGCCGTCGCCCGCGCCTTCTCCAAAGCCGGCCATCCGTTGCTGCTCATAGCCCGCAGGCTCGACCGGCTCGAGTCGCTGGACTTGCCCAATGCCGTTCTGAAGAAGGCGGACGTGCGCGATCGCGCTGCACTTGCCGATGCGGTCGGCGAAGCCGAGGCGAAGTTCGGGCCGGTCGACATGATGTTTGCCAATGCCGGCATCGCACGGCTCGGCGACATCGCCCGTCAGGCACCGGAAGAATGGGACGAGATGATCGACATCAACACCAAGGGTGTGATGAACAGCGTGCATGCGGTGCTATCCGGTATGATCGGGCGGAAGCAGGGAACGCTGGTGATGATGAGCTCGATCGCCGGACGCAAGGTCTACCCGGACCATACGGTCTATTGCGGCACAAAGTTCTTCGTCCACGCGGTGTCCGAAAGTCTGCGCGAATATCTGGCGCCGCACGACGTGCGCGTCATCGTCGTCTCCCCCGGCATCATCGAAACGGAGGTGCTGGACCACGTGAAGGACGAGACCACTCTTGCCAATTACAAGGCGAACAAGGCGGCGATCGGCGGCGGTATTTCAGCGGAAATCGTCGCGGACCTCATCCTCGACGCCTATCGGCTGCCGCAACGCGCGATCGTCCAGGAAATCGTCATCACGCCGACGCGGCAGAAGTATTGAGACAGAGCTGCCGCGACGGCCGGCCGAAACGAACAAGGGAGTAACGACCGATGGCGACCGTGGAATATCAGAATATCGGCAAGTCCTTCGGTGCCGTCACGATCATGCGCGACATCTCCTTCCGAATCGAGCACCACGAATTCGTGGTCCTGCTCGGACCCTCGGGCTGCGGCAAGACAACCTTGCTCAGAATGACGGCCGGCCTTGAGGCCGTCAGCGAAGGCGATCTCATGATCGGCGGAAAGCGTGTGAACGACGTGCATCCGCGTGACCGTTCGATCGCCATGGTCTTCCAGAACTACGCGCTCTATCCGACGATGAAGGTCTACGACAACATCGCCTTCAGCCTGGAAGTGGCGAAGGTTCCTTCCGCGGAGATCAAGGAGCGGGTGGAATGGGCGGCCGCAACCCTCAACCTCACCCCCTATCTCGATCGTTATCCTAAGGAGCTTTCCGGCGGCCAGCGCCAGCGCGTCGCCATGGGTCGCGCCATGGTGCGCGAGGCGGAGGTGTTCCTGTTCGACGAGCCGCTGTCGAATCTAGATGCCAAGCTGCGCGCTCATATGCGCACGGAAATCCGCCAGTTGCACAACCGGCTGAAGACCACCACTATCTATGTCACCCATGACCAGATCGAAGCCATGACCATGGCCGACAAGATCGTCGTCATGCGCGCGGGCAAGATCGAGCAGATCGGCTCGCCCGACGACGTCTACGACCGGCCCGCCAGCAAATATGTTGCAGACTTCATCGGCTCTTCGTCCATCAACTTCCTCCCCGGAACCGTGGTGGCGGACAATGGCGCTCCCGCCGTCGATACGGCGGCCGGCCGACTGGCCGTGGAGGCGTCCCCGGCTTTGAAGCCGGGCAGGAAGGTCGTCCTCGGCCTGCGCCCGACCGACGTGGTGGTCGATGCCGCAGGGCCGCTTGCAGCCAAAGCGATCCTCACCGAGCGGCTTGGCCATGACGCGCAGCTTTTCTGCCAGGGCCCGGAGGGAAGCTTCGTCGCGGTCGTCGACAAGGCGGAGCGGTTTTCGGAGGGCGCCGAGGTTCGCTTCGCGATCCCACCCTCCAAGGTGCACGTGTTCGATGCCGAGACCGAGGTCCGCATCTGACCGCTGCGGACCGGACATTACACTATTGACCGACTGGGAGCCGGCCGCTCGAACGCGGTGCCGGCCAGGAAAGGAACTGTCATGAAATCGCGCTGGTTGGACTCCGAATTCACTTCGACCGTAGAGGGCTATGCCGCCAAAGGCGTCAATCGCGATCTTGCGGTCCGCACCTATACGACCCGGCTGCTGGGCTCCGATCCGGAATTGGTATTGCACGGCGGCGGAAACACATCGGTCAAGACCACGTTCAAAGAGATGGACGGCACCGAGGTGGAGGTACTCTGCGTCAAGGGCAGCGGATGGGACATGGGTACGATCGAGCCGCAGGGACTGCCGGCGGTGCGCTTGCAGCCGCTGCAGGCGATGATCGGCTTCGAGACGCTCTCCGACGACGACATGGTGATGCTCCAACGCCGCCTGCTCATCGATCCAGCTTCGCCCAACCCGTCGGTCGAAGCCATCCTGCATGCGATCCTTCCGTTCAAGCACATCGATCACACCCATGCGAATGCGATCGTTTCGCTCACCAATCAGCCGCATGGCGAAGAGTTGATCCGAGAGCTCTTTCCCGAGTCGATCATCGTTCCCTATGTGATGCCGGGCTTCGATCTGGCCAAGGCCTGCGATGCCGCCTTCAAGGCAAACCCGAAGGGCGACGGCATGATCCTGCTGAAGCACGGCATCTTCACCTGGTCGGACGAGCCACGAGAGGCCTATGAGGACATGATCGCCAAAATCGACAAGGCCGAGCGGCGTCTCTCCCAGGGCAGGGCGAAGCCGTTCGCGGGCATCGTCCTCCCCGACAACCTGGCCTCCGCCGCGGAGATTGCGCCGATCCTGCGCGGGGCTTTGGCGATCGAGACGGGCCTCGAAGGTACGCCGAAGCGGTTCGTTCTGGAGCACCGTACGGGCGAGAAGATCCTCGAATTCTGCAACGCCGAAAACGTCGATAGCCTGACGCGCCGCGGCAATGCGACACCGGAGCACGTGATCCACATCAAACGCTTCGGAGTGGCACTGCCGGCGCCGCAAAAGGACAGGCTCGGCGAATGGGCAGAGCAGGCGCGGGCGGCGGTTGCCGCCTTCGAGGCCGACTACAGGGACTATTTCGAGCGCAACAATGCCCGTGTCGGAGGTGGCAAGCGCATGCTCGACCCGAAGCCTCGGGTGTTTTATGTCGCCGGCGTCGGCCTCTTCGCCGCCGGCGCGGCGCGAAAGAATGCGATCGTCGGTGCGGACGTGGCGGAAGCAACCATCGACGTCATCACCAAAGCGGAGGGCATCGAGGCGTTCGAGGCGCTCTCTGAGGCCGATCTCTTCGACATCGAATACTGGTCGCTTGAGCAGGTGAAGCTGGCAAAGGTGCAGGAAAGGCCTTTGACCCGACAGGTGGCGATCGTTACCGGCGCAGCAAGCGGGCTGGGCCTCGCGGTGGCAGAGGCACTGAAGGCGGAGGGTGCCGAACTCGCGCTCTTCGACATTTCCGAGGACGCGCTGAAGGCGGCTGCGAAAAAGCTTGGCGCGCTGCCGGTGCTGTGCGACGTGACCAATCCGGAGGCGGTAGACGCAGCCGTCGCCAAGGCCGTGGCGCATTATGGCGGTGTCGACATTCTGATCTCGAATGCCGGAGCCGCCTTCCAGGGCAAGCTGCTTGGCGTCGACGAGGCGACCTTCCGCAGAGCCTTCGACCTTAATTTCTGGAGCCATCACTATGTCGCGCGTGCCGTGGTGCGCGTCATGGAGCAGCAGAAAACGGGCGGCGCGCTGGTGTTCAACGTCTCCAAGCAAGCGGTGAATCCCGGCGCCGATTTCGGCCCCTACGGGACTTCAAAGGCGGCGCTGATGGCGCTGATGCGCCAATATGCGATCGAGCACGGCGGCTCCGGTATCACCTCGAACGCCGTCAATGCAGACCGTATCCGTACCGGCCTCATGACCGACAAGATGGTGGAGGAACGCTCGAAGGCGCGGGGCGTGACGCCGGAGGACTATATGCGAGGCAATATGCTTCGGCGCGAGGTGACAGGCGCCGACGTGGCGGCGGCCTTCGTGCATCTGGCCAAGGCACGGACCTCCACCGGCGCGGTCGTCACCGTCGACGGCGGCAATGTCGCCGCGATGATGCGCTGAACAGCGGCGGGGGGCATATATGGCAACGATCCTCGTTTTAGGGGCAGGCGTCATGGGTACTGCCCTGGCCGTGCCTGCCAGCGACAACGGCCACAGGGTACTGCTGGCCGGCACGCCGCTCGACACGCTGCCTGTCACCAGGATGAAGGCGGGTGAAATCCACCCGAAGCTCGACGCGACGCTTGCCGAAACGGTAACGATCCTCGCGGACGAGGAACTCCGGCCGGAACATGCCGAGACGGCGGATCTCATCGTCGTCGGCGTCAGCAGCCCGGGTGTCGCCTGGGCGGCCGACCGGCTGAGCGGCCTGCTGCGCTCGAAAAAGCCGGTGGCCTTCGTGACGAAGGGTCTCGACCGCGAGGGTGAGCGGATCGTCACCTATGCCGAGACGCTGCCGCCGCGGATCGCCAATATGGAGAGCTTCATCGGCATCGGCGGGCCATGTATCGCGCGCGAGCTTGCCAACCGCTATCCGACGTCCAGCATCTATGCCAGCCGTGACAGGGCGGCCGCGGACTTCGCCGCGGGCTTGATGCGGACACCTTATTACCGGCTCGCGGTGGGTGAGGATGTGACCGGCGTCGAGGCTTGCGCGGCGCTCAAGAATTTCTTCGCAATCGGTGTCAGCGCCATGCAGACCCGCTATCCGGACGGGCTACGCGCCGACGGCCAGTCAAAAAACCCGACTGCGGCGGCCTTCAATCAGGCGGCTCAGGAAATGGCTTTGCTCTGCGAACGGATCGGCGGCAACCGTGCTTCCGCCTTCGACCGCGCCGGCATCGGCGATCTGCACGTGACGGTGGGCGGCGGACGCAACAGCCGGCTCGGTCACGGCCTCGGGCTTGGCCGAACCGTTGCGGACGTGATGTCGGGCGAGCTCGGCGGCGAAACGGTCGAAGGCATCGACACCGCAAGAATGGTCGGCTCGTTGCTGCGGCAAATCGACGATGCCGCTACCCTTCTGCCTCTCGCAACCGCCATTACGAACGCCATAGTCGAGGACGGCGTATTCGCCTTCGACTTCGGGAGGATTTAGGTCGCGGCGATTCCCGGTCGGGAATGGCGCTGTTCTACAACCAACCTTCCAGCTCGCGGCGCACGACGTGGTTGAGCACCGCCATGCCCTCGGGGCTGTCGTTCAGGCAGGGGATATGGGCGAATTTTTCGCCGCCATTGTGGTGGAAGCTCTCGGCCGCCTGCCCGGCGATCTCTTCGAGCGTCTCCAGACAGTCGGAAACAAAGCCCGGATTGATGACGGCGATCTTCTTCACACCCTCCTTGGCCAGCCGTTCCACGGTGGCGTCCGTATAGGGTTGCAGCCACTCCTCGGGGCCGAATCGCGACTGGAAGGTCACCTGCAGCTTTTCTTTCGGCCAGCCAAGTTTTTCGCGCAGAAGGCGTGCGGTCTTCTGACACTGGCAATAATAGGGATCTCCCTTTTCGAAATAGCTTTTCGGGATCCCGTGGAACGAGGCGAGCACCAGCTCCGGCTCCCAGTCGAGCGTCGCGAGATGCTTGGTGATCGAGGTGGCCAGGGCGTCGATGTAGACCGGGTCGTCGTGATAGGGCGGCACGGTTCTGAGCGCCGGCTGCCAGCGCATCTTGAGCAAGGCCTCGAAGGCCTTGTCGTTGACGGTGGCGGTGGTGGCGGCGGCATATTGCGGATAGAGCGGGAAGACGAGAATCCGCTCGCATCCGGCTTTCTGCAGCGCCTCTATGCGCGACGCGATGGAGGGCTGGCCATAGCGCATCGCCCAGTCGACGACGACCTGCGGCCGGCCGCCGAAGGCGTCCGCCATCAGTGCCGCCTGATTGCGCGTATAGGTTCTGAGCCAGCTTTCGTTCAGTTCCTTGTTCCAGATGAGCTCGTAGGCCTTGCCGACCTTGCGCGGACGTGTGTTGAGCACGATGCCGTAGAGGATCGGGTACCAGAAGAGACGCGACCATTCGATCACGCGGCGGTCGCTCAGAAACTCCCGCAGATAGCGGCGCATCGAAGCGACGTCGGTGCCGTCCGGCGTGCCCAGATTGACGAGGAGCACGCCGACCTTTCCGTAGCTGACGGCGGGGTGATTGGTGTTCGGCTCGGCATCCATGGCGGTCATTTCGGTCCTCGTGAGGCGCGCACCTTTGCAAGGTGGTGGTCGCGCCGGCAGTTTCAAAGCCTTCTAAGAAGAAAAACCGGCGCGGGAAAGCCCGCGCCGGTCCCAAATGTCGAGGCAAATCGTCTTACTCGGCCGGGATGTCCAGCTCGCGGCCGATTTCAAGCGCTCGCGGCGCCGGATCCCCGTTGGCGGCCGATATCTTCCGCCATTCGGTGCCGCTGCCGTAAAAGGATTCCGCCAGGTCCCACAGCGTATCGCCGCGCGCTATGACGTGCTTGCGTGGGCCTTCGGCAGCGGCTGCCGCCGGGGGCGAAGCCTCGGGGGCAGTGGTGGCCGCTTCGCTTTCCGCCGGCTTTGCGGCGGCCTCCGTCTCCGGTGTGGCGGCCTCCGGCTCCGGTGTGGCGGCCTCCGGCTCCGGTGCGGCGGCTTCCGGCTCCGGCGCAGCGCTGGGCGCGGCCTCCGGGGCTGCGGCAGCCACTTCCGTGATGCGGCCGTCGGTGTAGGGCTTGAAGGGCTGGTGGGCGGCGAGGTAGTCGGCGAGCACGGTTTCGAGGCCCGGACCGTAGTCATAGGCATTCTCGCCCTTGTCCTTGAAGACGGCGTAACCGTCGCCGCCGCCGCGCATGAAGTTGTTGCTGACGAGCGAATAGGTCTTTTCCGGATCGAGTGCCGCGAAGGCGTCACCCTCCTTGACCTCGACCCTGACGAGGCGGCTGCCGGCGGGCTTCGAACGATCGAAGGAATATTTTAGGCCCGCGACCTGCGGGAAGCGCCCGCCGCCTTCTTCGACCTGGCTGAGGCCGTTTTCAAGGGCTGCGCGGATGTCGGAGCCCTTCAGCTGGAAGGTGGAAAGCGTGTTCTGGAAAGGCAGGACGGTGATGACTTCGCCCATCGTCACGTCGCCGCCGTCGATCGAAGCGCGCAAGCCGCCGCCGTTGGTGATGGCGACCGTCACGCCCTGGCCCTTGACGCGATCGAGCATCGCGTCGGCCACGAGACTGCCCATCTCGCACTCCTTGGCGCGGCAGGTCTCGCGCGATCCGTCGATCGGCGCCTCGGTTTTGGCAATCACTTTCGATCGCAACTCTTCGATGGGCTTTGCGAGTTCCTTGATCCGTGCGGCCACGGCCTCGTCCGGCTTCACGGAGGAATCGACGAGGATCGGGTCGCCCTTGGCGGCCTTGACGACGCCGTTGTCGTCGAACGTCACCACGAGGTCGCCGAGATATTTGCTGTAGGAGCCGGCCTGTACCACCGGCACCTGGTCGCCGCCGGGGTTGTCGACCATGGTGGGATATGGCCCCTCGGCCTTCTCGTCGGTGTTGGACAGCAGACTGTGGGAATGGCCGCCGACCACCACGTCGACGTCCGGGATCTTGGCGATCGCCGCGAGGTCGCGCGGATAGCCGACATGGGTGAGCGCGATGATCTTGTCGACGCCCTGCTTCTTGATCTCTTCGATCGCGCTGGTGATCGTCGCCACGTCCTCGCCGATCAGAATATCCGGCCCGACCGAGGAGAGCTCAGGCGTGTCATTTGCGACCGCGCCGACGATGCCGATCTTTTCGCCGCCGACATCCAGAACGATCGACGGCTTGATCCGATCGCCGATCTTCGATTTGTGACTCGGCAGGACATTGGCGGTGACGACGGGGAAGGTGACCTTGTCGAGGAAGCTGGCAAGGCCATCTTCGGCTTCGTCGAATTCGTGGTTGCCGACGGTCATCGCGTCGAACTTCATCAGGTTGAGGAACTCCGCTTCCGCGGTGCCCTTGTAGGTGGTGAAGAAGAGCGAGCCCTGGAAATTGTCGCCGGCGTTGAGCAGGAGCACGTTCTTGCCCGTCAGTTCCTGGCGCTTCTGGTCTATCAGCGTCTTGAGGCGGGCGACGCCTCCGAAGCACTCGTTCTTGCCCTCTTCCTCGGCCGAACAGGTCGAATCGAATTTGTTGATCGATTCGATGCGCGAATGAAGGTCGTTGATGTGCAGGATGTTCAGTTCATAATCGGCAAAAGCTGCGCCCGAAGAGAGCGCGAGAAGGGAAGCGGCAACGAGGCCGGTCCGCATGTGTCTGATCATGGTGTGCTCCTGTGTGCTGCCGGCCGAGTCGCAGGTAAGACCCGCCGCGCTGCAGCGGATGTTTTCACCAGTCGGGATCGACTTCAAGCCGCAAACGCATGCCGACGCCGCCGGATTTCAGACAAGGTTAAGCCGTCCCGGCAAGAAAAAGGGCCCGTCCAGGGCCCTCGTTCATCATCTGGCGCCGTGTCAGCCGCGGCGCGCCAGCGAGAACTGTGCGCCGGAGTCCGTCGTGCAGTTCAGCTGCGCCGGCGTTGCCAGCGCACAGTTGACCTTGGACTGGGTGTTGCGCACCAGCGAGGTCATGTTGATTTCCACCAGCGTCGGGCTGACGTTCACATAGTTGCCGGAGGCGAGAAGCTGGTTGGTGTCGGTCGTGCGCGTCGAGAAGGTGCCGCCTGCGAAAGTGGAGACGATGCCGTTCGGATCGACCCAGGAACCCTCGACACCCGTCGCCTGCGGCGCCGACGACATTGGCCGGAGTTCCCGAGGCTGAGACTGACAGGATGCCAGCGCGGCGGCAGTTGCCAGGAGGGTGAGGATGGCGAATGGCTTCATCGGCGTTTCTCCCGCGTCACGAGTTGAGCGGGATGCGAACGCAAAACCGCTTCATACTTTCCTGTCCCGCTCTACCGCATAATTCCGTGAATCGAAACCGATCGACGCACAATTGTGCGGCGTCTCACAGCACCGCAACGACCGTTGTGCGTCTTTTGAGACACGCGTGCGCGAAACATGCCGCGATCATGAGTTGAAAGCAAGAGCGGGCATGCGCGCGCCGCGCTAGGCATTCGAAAAGAAAAGGCCCGGAGCACTGCTCCGGGCCGATAGGGCGTGCTTCGTCGCGTGATCCTCAGCGGACGAGGATGTTCCTGAACTGCCAGGGGTCCTTCGTGTCGATGTCTTCCGGGAAAAGGCCCGGGCGCCCGTCGAGCGGCGTCCATTCGGTGTAATGTCCTTCGACAGGGCCGAGATAAGGCATCTGCACTTCCAGGCAGCGCTTGTAGTCCATCTCGTCGGCTTCGACGATGCCGGCCTTCGGGTTCTCCAAAGCCCAGACCATGCCGGCAAGAACGGCGCTCGTGACCTGCAGGCCGGTGGCGTTCTGATAGGGCGCGATGCGGCGTGTCTCTTCCAGCGAAAGGCGGGAGCCGTACCAGTAGGCGTTCCTGGCATGGCCGTAGAGCAGCACGCCGAGCTCGTCGACGCCGTCCACGAGCTCGTGCTCGTCGAGGACGTGCAGCTCCGGCTGCGCCGTGCCGCCATTGCCGAACATCTCGTGCAGCGAGAGAACGGCGTCATTGGCCGGGTGATAGGCGTAATGGCAGGTCGGGCGGTAGGAAACGTCGCCGTCCTTGTCGCGGACCGTGAAGAAGTCGGCGATCGAGATCGCTTCGTTGTGCGTGACCAGGAAGCCGTATTGCGGGCCCGGCGTCGGGCACCAGCTGCGCACGCGGGTGTTTGCACCCGGTTGCTCCAGGTAGATCGCCGCCTTGCAGCCCTTCTTGTGCTTCTTGGCGTTTTTCGGCATCCAGTTCTCGTGGGTGCCCCAGCCGAGCTCGGCCGGCTGCAGGCCTTCCGAAATGAAGCCTTCCACCGACCAGGTGTTCCAGAACACGTTGAGCGGTTTCGGGTGCTTGGCGCGCTGGGTGTCGCGCTCGGCGATGTGAATGCCCTTGACGCCCGCTTTCTTCATCAGCTTCGCCCAGCCTTCCCGGTCGTCCTGATGCGGCTCTTCGTATTTCAGGCCGAGATCGTCGGCGAGATTGAGAAGGGCCTTCTTGACGAACCAGGAGACCATGCCGGGATTGGCGCCGCAGGTCGAAACCGCCGTGGTGCCGCCCGGGTTCTTTTCCTTCTCCCGGCGTACCGTTTCGCGCAGGGCGTAATTCGTGCGCTCGGAATTGTCCATTTCGGCATCGAAGTAGAAGCCGAGCCACGGTTCGACGACCGTATCGACATAGAGGACGTCGAGCTTGCGGCAAAGCTTCATGAGGTCGAGCGACGAGGTGTCGACAGAGAGATTGACGCAGAAGCCCTGGCCACCGCCTTCCGTCAGGAGCGGCTTCAGCAGTTCCTTGTAGTTGTCCTTGGTGACGGCCGCCCGCACGTGCCGCACGCCATGGCGCGCGAATATTTCCGCGTCCTTGGCATCCTCACGGGGCTCCACCACGATCAACCGGTTCTTGTCGTATTTGAAGTGGCGCTCGATCAGCGGCAAGGTGCCGTGGCCGATCGACCCGAAGCCGATCATCACGATCGGGCCGGCGATCTCGCCATAAACCGGATAGGTGGTGTCTGCCATTTTTGTCTTTCTCCTGAGAAAACATCCCTGTGCGATGCTTGGATGGGCGCAAGAAGCGAGCCTCGAATTCCTGGTGAGGACTGCATGTCGGGCAGAACCACTCAGGCAAACTATAGAGTGCAGCGGACTTTCGTGCGTCTGGATAGATGCGCGGCGCTGTAGAGCACAGTTTCCTGTCACAATAAAGAGCGGTCCCGTCAAGGCGGCACCTGCGACTTTGCTTAACCGGCTATCTTCCAGGGGCAGCGATGCCGCGGCCGCACCGGCACGACTTCGGGTCGATTCCGGAATCATCGCGAATGCGGGCAGCTTGCCGCAAGCGCATCGTGCTATAGCTTCAACAGAGCCCATTGCCTCGCATCGCGACCGAAGTTCCTGGAGCAGACCAACGTGACTGGTGATCACCTCAAGGCCCTGATGGGCTTGCAAGCCGCAACGCCGGTGCTCATCGCGCTCTATGATCCGCAGGATCGGCTGCGCTACGCCAATGAAGCCTTTCGATCGGCCTACCACGTCGGCGAGGGCGAAGCGCCGACCTGGGCGGAGATCATGCGCCGCAATCATGCCGCGGGCAGGGGCACCGTTCTCAAGACTGACGACCTCGAAGGCTGGATCGCCGCCACGGTCCACCGGCGCGGGAAGGTGCCTTTCCGCACGGTCGAGACCGACCTTCACGACGGCCGCTGGCTTTGGATGACGGAGACCGTGGACCAGAAAGGCTGGATGCTGTGCATCGCCGTCGACATTACGGAGGTGCGGGCGGGGGAGCGCAAGCTTCGCCAGGACCGGGATTTCGCGCTCAGGGCCTCACAGGTGGACGAACTCACCAGCGTGCCCAACCGGCGCTACACGATGGAAAGGCTCAACGAGTTCATCCGCAACTGCGCCGAGAACCCGCACATGTGGGGGTGCGTGGCAATCATAGACATCGACTATTTCAAGGCGATCAACGATCGCTATGGCCATCATCGCGGTGATGAGGTGTTGCTCGACTTCGCCCGGCAGATGCAGGAATTCGTCCGGCGCTCCGATTGCTTCGGGCGGATCGGCGGCGAAGAGTTCATGCTGATCCTGCCGGACACCACCGTCAGCGAAGCGAACCTCATCCTCGATCGGCTGCTGGACAGGGTCCGCAACGCCAGACCGCTTTCGAACATACCGGAGTTCTTCTACACCTGTTCGGTCGGACTTGCGGAGTATCGGGAGGGCGACAGCGTCAGGGACATATATTCACGCGCGGACGATGCCCTTTACATCGCCAAGCGTGAAGGGCGCGATCGCGTCAAGCGCCATACGCTACCCGGATCGGACCGTGAGTTCAGCCCGGATCAGACCCCTTAGGGAATTGCCGATGTAAAGACGGCCGCTTGCGAGGTCGGCGGGAGCCAATCGCTCGACCCGTGCCCGCCGCTGGCAGATGAGCGCCGTGCGCAGAACGCCGGCGAGGAGGCCGCAGGCGATCGGCGGCGTCTTCAAGTACCCGCTGCCGTCATCGAGAAAGACCGAAGTTATCGTCCCCTCACAGACTTCCCCCTTTTCATTGAGCAGGATGACCTCGTCGGCCTCGGCCGTGGAAAACTCGCTGCGTGCCGCCTCGTAGCGGCTCCGGCGCGTGGTCTTCATCCGGAGGAGGCGGTCGCTGGAATCGAGCCGCGTCGAGGCGATCCGCACTCGCCACGCCGCGCCGTCGGCAAGCGGCACGAAGGGCGCCGTCGTCACGTCGATGCTGCCGTCGCGGTCGAGCGTGAGGCGCACGCGCAGCGGCGCTCGCGCGCCCGAAACGGCTCGCTCCAGCGTCGCCTCGGCTGCGGCCGCACCTGAAAAGCCGAGGCGCCTGGCGGAGCGCGTTAGCCGCGCCAGATGCAGCCGCAGCCTCGTAAAGCCATTCTCCGGTTCGTAGCGCAGCGTCTCGATCAGGGAAAAACCGGTCATCGGGCGATCTCGGCATCGCCGACGGCGAAGCGGGCCTTCAGCAGGCATTCCTCGTACTCTGCCTCGGCCCTGGAATCGAAGACGATGCCGCCGCCGACATTGAACACAGCCCGGCCCCCGGCAAAGAGCGATATGGTGCGGATCGCGACGTTGAAGCGCATCGTGCGGTTCGGGGCGATGTAGCCGATCGCGCCGCAATAGGCGTCACGCGGCCCGGACTCCAGATCGTGGAGAATTTCCATCGCCCGAATCTTCGGGGCGCCGGTCACGGAGCCGCAGGGAAAGAGCGCGGCGAAAATGTCGGCGATGCCGATCTCGGGCAGAAGCTTCGCCCTGACGTGGCTCACCATCTGGTGGACCGTCGGATAGGTCTCGATGTCGAAGAGCTTCGGCACGTCGAGCGTGCCGACTTCGGTCACGCGGGAGATGTCGTTGCGCAGAAGGTCGACGATCATGCGGTTCTCGGCTTGCGTCTTCTCGTCGGCGCGCATCGCCGCGATGATCGCGTCATCCTCATCAGGGCTCGCGCCGCGCCGCGCCGTGCCCTTCATCGGATGCGTCTCGATCCAGCCGTCGGCGTCGACCCGGAAGAAAAGTTCCGGCGAGCGCGAGATCAGGACCGGGCCGTCGAGGGCGACGAGCGCGCCGTATTTCACCGGCTGACGCTCGATCAGCGACCAGAATGCGGCAAGCGGATCGCCGGACCAGCGCGCATGGATCGGCATGGTCAGGTTGGCCTGGTAGCAATCGCCCTGGCGCAGGTGCCGGTGCAGCTTTTCGAAACGCTGGCGATAAGCAGGAAAATCCCAGCCTGCGCGGGGCTCCGCGAGGAAGGGCTCGTTTTCGATGCGCCGCTGCGGCACCGCAAGCGGATGGTCCTTTGCCGGCGCGTCGAAGACGCCGAAGGACATCAGCGGCGTTTCCCGGTTCTCCGGCGCGAAGGGGGCCAGTTTCTTCTCGAAAAGATGGCCCGCTTCGTAGGCCATGAAGCCCGCGATCCATTTGCCGGCACGATGGGCCGCCTCGATTTCGCCAAGGCCCCGGTGGAACTCAGCCCTCGTCCGTGCCGTGATGACGCGCAAAGGCTCGGCGAAAACCGTCGTGCGGTTCTCGCTGTCGTCCCGGAAGAGGACATAGGGCGCGTGTTCGATCATCGAGGTCGGTCGCTGTCAATTCGGTCCGACGGGGGCCGATAAGGCCCGAGCGGGTCACGCCTTATCAAGCGCCTCCAGTTCGTCGATGAGCCCTTCAATCATCGACAGGCCCTGTGCCCAGAACGACGGATCGGTGGCGTCGAGCCCGAAGGGCGCGAGAAGCTCGGAATGGTGCTTCGTTCCCCCCGCCTTCAGCATCTCGAAATATTTCTCCTGGAAGCCGCGCTCGGCGTTCTGATAGACGGCATAGAGGGAGTTCACCAGGCAATCGCCGAAGGCATAGGCATAGACGTAGAAGGGCGAATGGATGAAGTGGGGGATATAGGCCCAGTAGGTCTCGTAGCTCTCAGAAAGCCGGATCGCCGGGCCGAGGCTTTCGCTCTGCACCGACAGCCATATCCGGCCCAGGTCCTCGGCCGTCAGTTCGCCTTCCTTGCGGGCCGTATGCACCTTGCGCTCGAAATCATAGAAGGCGATCTGCCGGACGACCGTGTTGATCATGTCCTCGACCTTCTGCGCAAGCATCGCCTTGCGTTCGCGCTTGTCCTTGGTCCGGTCGAGGAGCGCGCGGAAGGTCAGCATCTCGCCGAACACGGATGCGGTTTCCGCAAGCGTCAGCGGCGTTGAGGCCATCAGCGCGCCCTGGGCGCCGGCAAGGACCTGATGGACGCCATGCCCGAGCTCGTGGGCGAGCGTCATCACGTCGCGCGGCTTGCCCATGTAGTTGACAAGCACATAGGGGTGCACGGAAGGGACGGTCGGATGCGCGAAAGCGCCCGGCGCCTTGCCCGGTCGGACCGGCGCGTCGATCCAGCTATCGTCGAAGAAGCGCCGCGCGATCGCCGCCATTTCCGGGGCGAAGGCGTGATAGGCGGAAAGGACCGTGTCCCTTGCTTCGGTCCAGGGAATAAGCGCGTTCGGCGTTTCCGGCAGAGGCGCGTTCCGGTCCCAGAAATCCATCTGCTCCATGCCGAGCCACTTGGCCTTCATCGCATAATAGCGGTGCGAGAGCCGGGGGTAGGCGGCCTTCACCGATGCGGCCAGAGCGTCCACGACCTCACGCTCCACCCGGTTGGCGAGATGGCGGCTGTCGGCGATATCCTCGAAACCGCGCCAGCGGTCGGAGATTTCCTTGTCCTTCGCAAGCGTGTTGGTGACGAGGGTGAAGGTGCGGATATTCGCTTTGAAGGTTTCCGCGAGCGCAAGCGCGGCCTTCTTGCGCACTTCGACTGAAGGATCCTGCAGAAGGTTGAGCGTCACTTCCAGCGGCTGCTCCTTGCCGTCCACCGAGAAGGTCAGCGATGCGATCGTCTCGTCGAAGAGCCGGTTGAAGGCGTTTGCGCCGGTCATGGACTTTTCGAGGAAAAGCTGCTCCAGCCTGTCGTCGAGCTGGAAGGGCTTGTCCTTGCGCAGGTCGAGGATCCAGGGCCGATAGTGGGCGGCAAGGCTGTCGGTCGCGAGGGCGGCGTCGATCACCTTGTCGTCGATGCGGTTGAGTTCCAGCGAGAAGAACAGGAGATGCGCCGATATGTCGGTAAGCTTCGACTGGACGTCTCCGTAGAGCTTTCCGTTCGCCGGATTGGACGTATCGGAAAAATAGGTAAGCCCCGCAAAGGAGGCGATGCGGCCCATGAGGTCGTCCAGCGCCTCGAATTCCTTCACGGCCGCGCCGATGCCCTGATCACCGGTTCGGCCGGCAGCCTCCTTGAGCTTGCCCTTCCACTTCGCCTCGAAGGCGATCGCGTCGGTTTCCGCCTTCGCGAGGTCCGAGCGGAATTCCTCGGAAGAGGGCGAGAGGTAGAGGTCCGTGAGCCGCCAGGACGGCAGCTCGCCGAGTTCGGTCGGCGCTGCTGAAGCCTGTCCGGCCCCGGAATTCACCAGCGAGGCGCGCAGGAGGGATTGCCCGGAGGCGGCGAGGCGTGGCGAGGCAAAATTCATCGTCGGTTCTCTCGTTTTGAACAGGCCTTAACCCTGAAGCGAGGCAACGGCATGGCGCCCATTGCTACCGCCCGCGATGGATAAAATGCAAGCATTTCTCAAAACAGGATGTTCAGCCGTTTGTGGGACGAATGGCCGGTATGATTTGGCACATGATGCTGGCCAAAGGTACCCCGCGTGTCCCAAGCAGGAGGCTTTCGTGACATCTCATATTCTTGTCATCGACGACGATCCGGTGCAGCGGCGGCTGTTGACGAACATGATCGAGCGGCTGGGCCATGTCGCGCATCTAGCCGATAACGGGCGCAGCGGGCTCGAACTCCTGCAACGCAAGGGCGGGATCATCAACGTCATCCTGCTCGATCTTCTGATGCCGGAAATGAACGGGCACGGCCTTCTCGAGGCGCTCGCCGAACGTGGCATCGACATCCCGGTCATCGTTCAGACAGGGCAGGGCGGCATCGAAACGGTGGTCCAGGCGATGCAGGCCGGCGCCTTCGATTTTCTCGTAAAGCCGGTTTCGCCGGAGCGGCTGTCGATCGCCTTGGGCAACGCGCTGAAGATGGCGAGCCGCGACGGCAAGGTCAAAACCGCACGGCGTCCGCGCGGCGGGGCAGTCGGTTTCGACGATATCGTCTCGGCAAGCCCGGCGATGATCCGCGTCATCGATCTCGCGCGCCGCGCTGCCCAGTCGAACATTCCGATCGTGCTCGAGGGCGAGTCGGGCGTCGGCAAGGAAATGGTGGCCCGCGCCATCCAGGCGGCGAGCGACCGGGCGGCGAAGCCTTTCGTCACCGTCAATTGCGGCGCCATTCCCCTCAACCTCGTCGAGAGCATTCTCTTCGGTCATGAGAAGGGAGCGTTTACGGGCGCAAGCGAAAAGCACAGCGGCAAGTTCGTCGATGCCGATGGCGGCACCCTCTTTCTCGACGAGATCGGCGATCTTCCGCTAGAGGTCCAAGTCAAACTGTTGCGCGCCGTCCAGCAGGGCGAGATCGAGACGATCGGGGCGCGTCAGACGCAGAAGGTGAACGTCCGCCTCATCTCGGCCACCAACAAGGACCTCATCACCGAGGTTCGCGAGGGCCGGTTCCGCGAAGATCTCTACTATCGGCTGAACGTCTTCCCGATCACCATTCCGGCGCTACGCCGGCGCAAGGAGGATATCCCCGTTCTCGTACGCGCCTTCGTCGAGCGCTTCGCCGCCGAGCAGAGGCTGGATCAGAGGCTGACGGTATCGAGCGGCGCGATGGCGCTGCTGACGTCCTATGACTGGCCGGGCAATATCCGCCAGCTTGAAAACGCGATCTTCCGCGCGGTCGTCCTCGCCGAAGGTCACGAACTCACGGTCAGGGACTTTCCGCAGGTCGCCACCCAGATACCGGGATACATCGTTGCCGACCGCAGCGGTCTCTCCTGGGGCGAAGCCGGCCCGGAACGTCGTCCCGCTGCCGCTCAGCTCGCCGCTGCCCAGGCGGATGCTGGCGCGCGGGAACAACCGGCGCATGCCGAGACGACTCCGGACGCCCGCCTGGAGAACGCCATCGCCAGCCTCAGCGAGGGCGGCGAGGTCAGGAAGCTCGCCGAGGTCGAGGAGGAACTGATTCGCTTTGCCCTGAAATTCTACCGCGGCCAGATGAGCCAGGTGGCGCGCAAACTGGGAATCGGCCGCTCGACTCTCTATCGCAAACTCAAGGATTACGGCATCGATCCCGACAATCCCCTGCGTGAGGCGGCATAAAATCGACGCATTCACACCTCATTTGCCGTGCAAATCGTCCACCGCCGTTTAGACCTTGTTAGCAAACTGTTCACTATATTATAAGGGGCGGTGAACACTGTGGCATAATTGCCATGCTGTCACCTTATTTGACAGTCATCTGAGACAGCAAAGCACGGTTGTCCGTCGGACGGGGATTGAATGCCAAATTTGTTCGGTTTGGAGGAACCAGTCGGTTCCTTTGCGCGCAGACTCTGCTCGGCGGTCGCTCGAAAGGCGCCCCAGGTCCTGGCGTCCATCGCGCTGGTTTGCTCCCTCGTCACACCCGGGATGGCGCCTCCGGTCGAGGCCGCCGGCCAGACACGCACCCTCAAGCTCTATTTCATCCATACCAAGGAAAAGGCGCAGATCACCTTCAAGCGCAACGGTCGCTACGATCAGAAGGGTTTGCAGCAGATCAATCGTTTCCTGCGCGACTGGCGGCGGAACGAGCCGACCAAAATGGATCCGCGCCTGCTCGATCTCGTCTGGGAAGTCTACCAGAAGAGCGGTTCGCGCGACTATATCCACGTCGTTTCCGCCTATCGCTCGCCGGCCACGAACGGCATGCTGAGGTCGCGGTCGAAGGGCGTGGCGAAGAAGAGCCAGCACATGCTCGGCAAGGCGATGGACTTCTATATACCGGACGTGAAGCTCAAGGCGCTGCGCGAGATCGGCATGAAGTTCCAGGTCGGCGGCGTCGGCTATTACCCGACTTCCGGTTCGCCCTTCGTCCATATGGACGTCGGCGGGGTACGCGCATGGCCGCGCATGACGCGCAACGAGCTCGCGCGGCTCTTCCCGGACGGCAAGACCATGCATATTCCCTCCGACGGAAGGCCGCTGCCGGGCTATGAGCAGGCGGTGGCCGATTACAAGCGCCGCGTCGGCGCATCGGCGATCCAGGTCGCAGGCGGCGGCGCCAAGGGGCCGGGCGATACCGGCAAGCGCCGCAACCTCTTCGCCGCGCTCTTCGGCGGAGGCGGCGACGAGGATGAAGAACCCGCGGCAATTGCTGCCGGCGGCGCCGAAGAGGAAGCTCCGGCCAAGGTTCAGACCGCATCGGCGCCGGCGGCCCAGGATGCTCTTCCCGGTGTTGCAGGTTCCACTGCGGCGCCTGCCGGGCAGCAGGATATCAACGCACCGGTGCCGGCCGTGCGACCGGCATTCAAGGAAACTCCGGCTGACGGCGGCGTAGCGGTTGCACTCGTCGCGCCGGAAAAGAACAGTGCCCAGGAGGCGCTGGCAGCTGCCATGCCGCAGACGGCGGCCGTGCCTTCGGAATTCGCGGATCTGAGCACCCTCAAGGTTCCGGTTCCGCAAATGCTCGACCGTCGCGACATGAACGCCTTGATCGCCAACGAGACGCTCGTCGCCTCCGCCGACAGCCAGGCGCAGGAGTTCGGCTTCGTGCCGGTGCCGGGAATGCGTCCGGCCGGCGAAGAGGCGCTCGCGGCCGTGGCTCACGCCGAGGTCACCATTCCCGCTTCTGCGGATGGGCCTGCGCTCGCTTCCGCGGCGCAGCCGCCGAGTGCCGCCGGTACGCGCGTTGCCCTCGCAGCGCCGACCAGCGAGGATCGGGCGCCTGCATTTTCTCCGGCGATCGAGGTCGCGGCCTATGCGCCGCAGTCGGGTTCCGCTTCACGTGAGGCGATCTTCGACAGCGTCTTCGACACGGAGGCCGATGCTCCCTCGAAGGGCGCCCGTCCCAAGAGGCAGGATGCCCAGGCGAAGAGCCGGTCTTCCGTGCGCACGGAACCGAAACTGACGCAGAAGATCATTTCCGAGTGGGCACTTTCGGCGGGCCGTGTGGCTACCCTGTCGAAGCCGGTCAAGGCCCCGCGCTTCGTCAGCAAGTCGCTCCGCGTCGCTCCGACGACCGTTTATGCGGCCGGCTTCACCAGCAATAGCGGAGCGGTCGATACGGCGCGCTTCAGCGGCAGCGCGGTCAACTTCATGGAAGTGAAGAAGTTCAGCACAAACTGAGCCTTCGATTGCCGCTTAAATATAAAAGCCCGCCAGGTCAGTCCGCCGGCGGGCTTTTTGCCGAGTTGTCAGGCCGCGTCCTCGGATTCGGCGGCAGGGATCATGCCCAGCGCCTGGAGGTAGGTGTCGAGGATCGCTTCCTGTTCCATGCGCTCGTCGGCGTCCTGCTTGCGGATCGAAATCACCTTGCGCAGGATCTTGGCATCGAAGCCCATCGATTTTGCCTCGCCATAGACATCCTTGATGTCGTCGGCGATGGTCTTCTTCTCTTCTTCCAGCCGTTCGATCCGTTCGATGAAAGCGCGAAGCTGGTCGCGGGCAATGCCGTGAGCATCCGACATGGTCGTCTCCTTGTGGGGATGAATTTTCCGGGTGCTGTGAACTGCCGTGAACGGCCGCCGAGGTCAAGGGCGATTGCGCAACAACACAGGCATTTCCCGCGCAGGTCTTACTCCTTCGGGCGATTGCGTTCGAACGCGGCTTTCTGTTCGGGCGAGGCCTCAGCCTGGTTCTGCGCCCGCCATTCCTCATAGGGCATGCCGTAGACGATCTCCCGGGACTCCTCCTTGCTCATCGGCACGCCGGAGGCCTCCGCCGCCTCGCGATACCAGTTCGACAGGCAATTGCGGCAGAAGCCGGCGAGGTTCATCAAGTCGATGTTCTGGACGTCGCTGCGTTCGCGCAGATGTTCGAGCAGCCGGCGGAAAGCCGCGGCCTCGAAGGCGGTGCGCTGTTCCGGACTGATTTCGCTCATCGGGGTGGCCTCCTCTTCTTCAGTCGCTGTAAGCACCCGTGCGGGACGGGTGTCGCTGGTAGGCATGAAGCTCCGGCAGGCCGTTGAGCGCCGCAAGGATGGGCGCCAGACGTTCCGCCCAGGCGGCGACGCCCGCGGCATCGGCGATCAGATCCTGGCGGACCTCTATCAGCGCATGCGCGATCCCGGGAGCCATGCAGTGCCGGTACATGGTATCGCCACGCAGCGCGCCGTCATAGGGCTCGTTGTTGCCGACGACGATGTCGCCGGCGGCCTCCAGCCGTTCGATCAGCGGAAACACGGCGCGCGGGTCGTTGTCCCAGAGAACCGAGGCATGCCAGGGGCGTGCCACGCCCTTCCAAAAGGGCGTGAAGGAATGCAGGGAAATGACGAGAGGCGCTCTTGCGCCGGCCGCGGCGGACCGGGCGATGGTTTCGGATACGGCCTCGTGGTAGGGGCGGTGAAAGCGCCTTATGCGGTTCTGCCACTCCTCGTCCGAGATCGGGTGGTTGCCCGGAACGATCGCGCCATCGGAAATCTTCATGATCAGGGTGGGGTCGTCTTCGCCGCGATTCGGATCAATCAGGAGGCGCGAGAAACAGCCGAGCACGGCCGGTGCGCCGAGTGCGTCCGACAATTGCCGCGTCAGCGGTTCGATGCCGATATCGTAGGCGATGTGACGCTCGAAGGCGCTTTCGGGCAGGCCGAGCCGGCCATATTCCGGCGGCAGCCGGTTCATTGCATGGTCGGCAACCAGCACGAGACCCTTTGCCGGATCGCCCCCGGTGATCTCGTAAGGAGAGTAATGGTGCATTCGGCTCCTGCCAGGCTAAAGGTACCCACCTGATTGCACGCAAAGCTGCCATTCGCAAGAAAAACGCGAAGCTCTTATGCCGTTCCGTCACAGGAATGACGATTATAATCGATTAGAGTTGCGTTGACTTTCAAGGCTGGGCGTCGCAAGAAAGTGCCACGCAAATCAAAACGGAGTTCCGTAGGAAGCCGTGTCTAGATATCCTTTTTCCAGAGTGAAGCCGGGGTCGATGACGTTTGGATCCATCCTCCTGTTTTTCTTAGCAATTTCCGCTTCATTTCTCTCTGCCGGCGATGCCCGCGCTGATTTTCGAGTCTGCAACGGAACGCAGACTCTGGTCGGCGTGGCGATCGGTTATCGGGCCAAGGAAGGCTGGGTGACCGAAGGCTGGTGGCAGGTTCCGGCGACCACCTGCGCCACGCTGATCCAAGGCGAACTTCAGTCCCGATATTATTATCTCTATGCGGAAGATGCGGCCAAGGGCGGCCGTTGGACCGGCGACGTCAACATGTGCGTGGCCGAAAACGAGTTCAAGATCGTCGGCGTGCAGGACTGCTTCGCCCGCGGCTTCCAGCGCATGGGATTCAAGGAATACGACACGGGGCGGCAGGGAAGCTGGATGGTTCAGCTTTCCGACACGCCCGGCACGCAGGAAAGCCAGAATTGATGAGACGGAACAGGAAAGTCAAAATCCTCGCGACACTCGGGCCGGCATCGGCCGACGAGCAGATGATTCAGAAGCTGCACGAGGCGGGGGCCGATCTGTTCCGAATCAACATGAGCCATGCAAGCCATGAAGTCATGCGCACGCTGATCGAACGGATCCGTTTGGTCGAGGCGCGCTGCGGCCGTCCGATCGGCATCCTCGCCGATCTGCAGGGGCCGAAGCTGCGCGTCGGAAAGTTCGCCGAAGGCAAGGTCGAACTCAAGATCGGCCAGACCTTCACGCTCGACAACCGCGATGTGCCCGGCGACAGCCGCCGCGTCTATCTTCCGCATCCGGAGATCCTCGAAGCGGTGAAGCCCGGCCATCGCTTGCTCATCGACGATGGCAAGCTGCATCTGCGCGCCGAAAAGTCCGATGGCAAGAGCATCGTCACCACGGTCGTTTCCGGCACGCGGATTTCGGATCGCAAGGGCGTCAGCCTGCCCGATACGCTGCTTGGCGTCGGCGCGCTGACCGACAAGGACCGCGTCGACCTCGACGCCGTGCTGGCGACAGGAGAGGTCGATTGGGTGGCGCTTTCCTTCATCCAGCGCCCTGAGGATCTTGCCGAGGTTCGCAAGATCGCCCGCGGCCGCGTTGGACTGATGTCGAAGATCGAGAAGCCGCAGGCGATCGAGCGGATCGACGAGATCATCGAGCTTTCGGACGCGCTGATGGTGGCACGCGGGGACCTCGGCGTCGAAATGCCGCTCGAATCCGTACCCGGACTTCAGAAACAACTGACGCGTGCCTGCCGGCGCGCGGGCAAGCCGGTCGTCGTCGCCACGCAGATGCTCGAATCGATGATCTCCTCGCCTGTGCCGACGCGCGCAGAAGTGTCGGACGTGGCGACCGCCGTGTTCGAGGGTGCCGATGCGGTGATGCTTTCGGCCGAATCCGCCTCCGGCGAGTACCCTGTCGAGGCGGTTTCGACCATGGCGTCGATCGCCAGCAACGTCGAGCGCGATCCGCATTATCCGGGGATCATCTACGCTCAGCGCACGCCGCCGGAAGCAACGGGCGCGGACGCCATCTCGCTTGCCGCTCACCAGATCGCCGAGACGCTCAAGCTTGCCGCGATCGTGACCTACACCTCCTCCGGCACCACCGGGCTGCGCGCTGCGCGCGAGCGTCCCCAGGTGCCTGTCATCGCACTTTCGCCGATCGTCCAGACGGCTCGCCGGCTTTCCGTGGTGTGGGGGCTGCACTGCGTCGTCACAGGGGATGCGACCGATCTTGACGACATGGTCAACCGCGCCTGTCGAATCGTCTCGACGGAAGGCTTCGGCAAGCCGGGAGACCGAATCATCGTTACCGCGGGCGTGCCGCTCGGTACCCCCGGCGCCACCAACATGCTGCGCATCGCCTATATCGGCTCGGACGGCCAATCGGGCATCTGAGTCGCCGCCTGCTCGATCGAGCGCATTTCGACGCAGCCCCTCATCCGCCTGCCGGCACCTTCTCCCCGCAAGCGGGGCGAAGGGGCTCTCGGCGCCGGCTTCGTCCGCTCTCCACGTTCACAGCGCGTCTTAGAGCTTTCAACGTTTCATAGAAACACTGAAATGCTCTAACCATTTAATCCAACGCACTTCCGGACGGCCGGTGGCGACGCCTTGCGCCTGCCTGCCGGACGAGGGGCATTCTCGCGTCCTCAGGTGCCGGTCACGTGCGGCTGCCGGCAAGCTTTTCCGCGAGTTCGCCGAGTTGCTCCTGCGCCTTCCGGTCGGAGGGGTAGATGTCGAGGAATTGCTGCCATGCGCGCATGGCAAGTTCATCCTTCCCGGCGGCCTCGAGCATGGTGGCCATGCCGGCGAGCGCGCCGAAATGGCGAGGCTCCAGGGCAAGGACATGATTTATGTCGGACATCGACTTTCGGAAGTTGCCCATCTGGTAGTGCAGCGTGGCGCGGCGGTTCCAGCCTTCGACATAGTCGGGGGCGAGGGCAAGCGCCTGGTCCAGAAGATCGAGCGCCGCCGACTGCTTCTCATCGGCAATCGCCTTGTTGGCCCATTGCATCAGGAGATTCACGGTCGCGCTACCGGAATCCTGCCATTCGAGACGGATGCGATCGGCCACCTGCCGGGCCTTGTCCTCATCGCCTTCCTTCTTGAGATCGGCGAAGAGGGCATCGACACGCTCTTTCGGAGTGGTAAGCGCAGCGACCTCGGCCTGAGGCGAGGTTTCTGCCGCACTAAGCGGCGCGGCGGCCACTATCGCGGCGGCGGTCATGGCAAGAGATGCCAGTATCAGCTTCATAAAAACACGCATGGCGGACATCGTAGCCCGCCATGAAACAAGATCAAATCAATTTTGGGAAATCGGCGAGCAGGCCGCCGTGTTCCGGATTTTTCTTGAATCACCGCCGATTCAGGAAACGTGCAGCAAGCCAAGTGCTACGACCTTTGCGCATCCGCCAAGACGCGCGGCGCTGCAGGCACGGCCTGCAGCAAGCATCAGCCCTGGCGTGCCTTGAAGCGCGGGTTCAGCTTGTTGATGATGTAGACGCGGCCCTTGCGACGAACCAGACGGTTTTCGCGGTGACGGGTCTTCAGGGACTTGAGCGAATTCTTGATCTTCATTTTTCCTGATCCGCAGGGTTTCGGGGAACGAAAATTCGCCCGGTAATTCCAACAATCAAAAGCGCGCCGTTCAGCGCGCTGTTCAAGTAGGCAGGCACATACCGTGTCGCCCCAATCGTGTCAACCGCATGACGGGGATTTTGCCGCCTGTCCCCGCCTTCCATGGCGTCCCGGTCAGAGCAGGCGGGTGCAGTGCCCCATCTTGCGGCCGGACCGCGCCTCGGCCTTGCCGTAGAGATGAAGGAGCACATTGCGCTCGGCAAGCAGGTCCGGAACGCGGGCGATGTCGTCGCCGACGAGGTTCTGCATCACGCAATCCGAATGGCGCGACGGGTCGCCGAGGGGCAGGCCTGCAATCGCGCGGATATGCTGCTCGAACTGCGAAACGACGCAAGCGGCCTCCGTCCAGTGGCCGGAATTGTGTACGCGCGGCGCGATCTCGTTTGCGACGACGCCGCCGTCGGCCAGAACGAAGAACTCGACACCGATGACGCCGACATAGCCGAGCGCGTCGAGAATGGCGGTTGCCGCCTTGCGGGCGGCCTCCGTGGTCGACCCGCCGACGGATGCGGGCACGGTCGATGTGTGGAGAATGCCGTTGCGATGCACATTTTCGGCAGGATCGAAACAGGCGGTGGTGCCGTCGGGCGCGCGTGCGGCGATGACCGAGATCTCCCGGTCGAACGGCACGAAGCTTTCGAGGATCAGCGGGACCTGTCCGAGCGCCATATAGGCACCGGCCGGATCGTCGGCAGCGGAACGGAAGACGCGCTGGCCCTTGCCGTCGTAGCCGAGCCGGCGGGTCTTGAGCACGCCGGCCCCGCCGAAGTCCGCAAGGGCGGCCTCCAGATCAGCCTGGCTGTCGACGGGATGGAATCCGGCGGTGGCGATGCCGCAGCCGTTGATGAAGCGTTTCTCGACGAGACGGTCCTGCGCGACTTCCAACGCCTTCGGCGGCGGGAAGACCGGCCGCGAACGGGCGAGTTGCTCGGCGGCCGAGACCGGGACGTTCTCGAATTCGTAAGTGATGAGATCCGCCACCCGCGCAAGCTCGTCCAACGCGCGCGGATCATCATAGGCGGCAATGATCTGGTCGTTCGCCACCTGCGCCGCCGGACAGTCCGGCTGCGGCTCGAGCACCACGGTGCGGAAGTTCAGGCGGGCAGCGGCCATGGCCAGCATGCGGCCAAGCTGGCCGCCACCGATGATGCCAATGGTCTTCATGCCTCGTCTACCGGATATTCCGCGACCGATACGGTCTGCTGTTCGCGCCAGTCGTCGAGACGGTCGGCAAGATCCTCGTCACCGAGCGCGAGCACGGCGGCGGCCAGAAGTGCCGCATTGATGGCGCCCGCCTTGCCGATCGCAAGCGTGCCGACCGGAATGCCGGCCGGCATCTGCACGATCGACAGCAGGCTGTCCTGGCCGGAAAGCGCTCTCGACTGGACCGGGACGCCGAAGACCGGAAGCGGCGTCATGGCCGCGCACATGCCGGGAAGATGCGCCGCACCGCCGGCGCCGGCGATGATCACCTGGAACCCCTCGTCGCGCGCGCCCTTGGCGAAGCGGACCAGGCGGTCGGGCGTGCGATGGGCGGAAACGATCCGGGCTTCGTAAGCGATGTCGAGCGCCTCGAGCGTGTCGGCCGCGTTCTTCATCGTCTCCCAGTCCGACTGGCTTCCCATGATGATGGCGACGGGCGGGGGCGTAGTATCGGTCACGTCTCGATCCATTTCAGGCGATGATGTCGGGAATGATCTGGTCTTCGATCTTGGTGATCTTGTCCTTGATGGCCAGTTTCTTCTTTTTCATGCGCTGGACGCGCAAGGCGTCGCAACCCGTCTGGATCATCGCGTTGATTGCCGCGTCGTAGTCTTCGTGTTCCTGCCTCAGGCGCGCGATAGTCAGTCTGAGTTCGGCCTGGTCCTGGTCCGGCATGCAAAGCGATCCCCATAAGCCCGGCTTCGCCGATCCGCGATCCGGAAATTCCTGCGTCGCTCTACCACATCTTGGTTAGCGACGGGAAGTTACCCGGCGTCATCATTTCGCCTTCGACAAATGAAAAATGGCATGGCACATTAAAAAGGTTTCAACCATGGAACATCCGGCATTTGCGTGCCGGATGCAAGCTAAAGGGAAGGGACTGCCAATGACCATTGAGGCTCATCTTGCAACGCTTGAGAAAAAACATGGCGTCCTTGAAGAGGAGCTACACGAGGCTCTGAACTCTCCGTCCTGCGAGGACGAACTGATCAGCGAACTCAAGCGACGGAAGCTGCGCATCAAGGACGAAATCGAAAGACTCCGTTCCTCGACGCACTGAGCGTGAACGGTACTCCCGATTGTATCGGGACGCATCGCCAAGCGGAACTGCAGAGGCGATGCAACGATAGGGTCAAAACAATCCCGAAAAGATAGATTGCATTGCTTGACCGGACCAAGGTCCGGTCGGCTTTGCGCGGCCGAACGGAATGCATCAGGACCAGAATTGGTCCAGCCACAGGTTGAGCCGGTCGAAGCCCGGCTTGTTGATCGCGTATATCCGCCGTGTGCCGCTGGTCGAAACTGATACCAGACTGCAGTCCAGCAGGGCTTTCAGATGCTGGGAGACGGCGGGCCGGCTGATCGGCAGACCTTCGGCGAGCTCGTTGACAGTTCTTGGCGCGCGCCTGAGTTCCTCCAGCAGATGGCGCCGGTTCGGATCCGCAATGGCATCGAATGGGTCCGCGATCGTCATGCGCGGACGTTAGGCGAATTCCCCCGGAGCGGCAAGAAAATTGTGCGGTGCGAAATGTGCTTCGCACGGCAGCACCCGCTACACTCCTCCCGATACGATGCTCCGGAGCCCATCCCATACGAGCTTCGAGCCGGCGAGGAAGGCCATCGTGTACATGAAGGGATAAAAGACCTGCGGCTTCATCCGCCGGACGGTCCAGGCGCCGCAGGCGGTCGCGACCATGGCCAGCGGGAAGAGGGTTGCCGAGGTCTTGAGATTGCTGAGATCGAGTTGGCCAAGGGCGAAATAGGGGATGAGCTTCACCGCATTGAGGGTCGCGAAGAAGCGCACGATGGTGCCGGTATATTCGCGCGGCGCGAGCTTCAGCGGCAGTGCGTATATCTGGAAGGGCGGACCGCCGGCATGGGCGACGAAGCTGCCGTAGCCGGCGAAGGAGCCCCAGAGCGCTGCCGGACCGGCGCGCTGCGGTTTCGGCTGGATGGGCGGACCATTGCGGCTGCGCCACAGGGTGTAGACATAGCGCAGTACGAAGACGACGGTGATGAGCCCGATGATCAGCCTCAGCGCATCGCGGGGCACATAGGCGGACGTGGCCCAGCCGACCGCGATGCCGGCGAGGGCGCCCGGGAGGAGCATCACAAGGGTTTGCCGATCCCCGTGCTTGCGCCAGATCAAAAGGGAAACGATGTCCATGGCGATGAGGATCGGCAGGAGCAGCGCCGCGGCCTGTACGGGCGAAACGACCATGGACAGGATCGGGACGCCCATCAGCGACAGGGCCTCGCCCATGCCCCCCTTGGACAGGCCAACGAGCACGACGGCCGGAACGGCAACGAGATAGAAGTCGATGTCGGGAAGCATTGGCGGCGGTTGATCCTTTTGTCATCTCCGTCTATCGGTTTTCCGCAATGAAATCGAGTGCCGGCTTCCGGCCCGAAGCGAGATCGCCAGGATTGACCCATGAGCAACATTGAAGACCGCTGCCGCCTCGTGCTGGTCGTTCCGGACATCGCAGATAGCGCGGAACGCGCGAAACTCGTCGGCGAGGCGCTGAGGGGCGGCGACGTAGCGTCCGTGATCGTGCCGCAATACGCGCTCGGCGATGCGGATTTCCAGAAGCATGCGGAAGCGCTCGTACCGGTGATCCAGCAGGCCGGCGCCGCGGCCTTGATCGAGGGCGACACGCGCGTCGCCGGACGGGCGAAGGCGGACGGTCTCCACATCGCCGGCGGTCCGGATGCGCTTGCCGATGCGATCGAGCGGCATGCGCCGAAGTTGATCGTCGGCGGTGGCAACGCCACCGACCGTCACCATGCGCTCGAGATCGGCGAGCTGCGGCCCGATTACGTTTTCTTTGGCCGCACGGATGGCGACATAAAGCCGGAGGCGCATCCGAAGAACCTGGCACTCGCCGAATGGTGGGCGTCGATGATCGAAATTCCCTGCATCGTCATGGGCGGCACGGATCCGCAATCCGCGCTTCCGGTCGCCGAAACCGGTGCCGAGTTCGTTGCGCTCCGCCTTGCCGTATTCGGCGAGGCCGGTCAGGCGCCGTCGGTGGTTGCGGCGGTCAACGCATTGCTTGACGAAAAAGCGCCACGGTTTGAAGGTTAAGACCTGCCGATGGTAATCCGCTCTCTCGTCAAATCCAGCCGGCCCGCAGCCCTTGCCGCCGCGATGCTTCTTGCAGTCGCGCCCGCCGTGGCTCAGCAACCGGTCGCGCCTGCGCCGGCCGACGAGGGCAGCGCGTCGAAGCGCGGGCGGATCACGCCTTTCAACGGCGCGGTCCTGCCGGAGGATGCGGAGCGCAAACCGGCAACGGCCGCTCCGGAAAAGCCGAAGCCCGGCGACGGCAGTGCGCCTTCGAAGGGCGTCACCGTTTTCGATCGCATGGGAGCCGAATTGCCGGCTCTTCCCGAGGAAAAGCCCTTCACCGGCAAGATCGACGAAGCCTACGGCGCCTTCCAGCGAGGTTACTATCTGACGGCGATCGACCTTGCCTTGCCGCGGGCCCAGCTCGGCGACCCCGCCGCCCAGACGCTTGTCGCCGCGATCCTGGAACAGGGTCTCGGCGTTGCACGCGACGCCAAGGCGGCGGCGTTCTGGTACGGCCAGGCGGCGAACAATGGCGACCCGGCGGCCATGTTCAAGTATGCCCTGATCCTGATGGAGGGCCGCTACGTCAAGCGCGACAGGAAAAAGGCCGACGAACTGATGAAGAAGGCTGCCGATCTCGGCAACGCCTCGGCCCAGTTCAACTACGGGCAAACGCTCGTGGCCGACATGCCGGGCGAGCGGGGGCTGAAGGCGGCGATGCCCTATTACGAGAAATCCGCCGAGCAGGGCATTGCGGATGCGCAGTATGCGCTCTCGCAGATCTATCTCAATGTCGACGGCATAGAGGAGAGCAAGCGGGCCCGTGCGCGCGAGTGGTTGCTCAGGGCGGCGCGGGCGGGCTATGATACCGCCCAGCTCGACATTGCCATCTGGCTGATCGAGGGTATTGCCGGCGACCGCAATCTCGAAGAGGGGTTTGCCTGGATGAAACGCGCCGCCGAAAGCGGCAACGTCGTCGCCCAGAACCGGCTTTCCCATCTCTACGTCAATGCCATTGGAACCCGTCCGAACCCGGTGGAGGCGGCAAAGTGGTACGTGCTCTCGCGCCGGGCCGGCCTCAAGGACGATGCGCTCGAGGATTTCTATCTCGGCCTCAACGAAACGCAGCAGAAATCGGCGCTGGCGGCGGCAAACAAATATCGCTCGACCTGACACGCCCGGCAGACCCGATCTATTTCGCTTGAACTTCCGGGGTTTTTGTGGTCTTGAAGCCCCGGTTTTGTCTGCGGCCTCCCACCCCTGTGCCGCCGCGGACGGAGTGACATCTCACTCGGTTTTTTGACGACGGTTCTCCTGCCCGCACTTCGAGCTGCGGCCCGCATGCGGACTGTCAGACAGGTTCAATGTCCGGTCGAGCGGTCTCGGCCGGCCTTCGCTAGAGGAATTGCCGTATGGCCCGCTCCGCCCTTCTCAATGTCATGGTCCAGGCTGTCTTCAAGGCCGGCAAGTCGCTGGCACGCGATTTCGGCGAAGTACAGAACCTGCAGGTTTCCTTGAAAGGACCGGCCGACTACGTTTCGCAGGCGGACCGCAAGGCCGAGCGGATCATCCGTGAGGAGCTCATGAAGGCTCGCCCGACCTACGGCTTCCTCGGCGAGGAGGGCGAGGAGATCAAGGGAACGGACGGCGCCCATCGCTGGATCGTCGATCCGCTCGACGGAACCACCAATTTCCTGCACGGCATTCCGCATTTCGCGATCTCCGTCGCGCTCGAGCGCCAGGGCGAGATCGTCGGCGCGGTCGTCTTCAACCCGGCGACGGACGAGCTCTACACCGCCGAGCGAGGCGGCGGCGCCTTCCTGAATGATCGACGCCTACGCGTCGGCGCGCGCAAGGCCCTCTCCGATGCCGTGATCGGGACCGGCACGCCCCATCTCGGCCGCGGCAATCACGGCAAGTATCTGGTCGAGCTGCGCCACGTCATGGGCGAGGTCGCCGGCATTCGCCGCATGGGCTCCGCCTCGCTCGATCTCGCCTATGTTGCGGCCGGCCGCTTCGACGGCTTCTGGGAACGGGACCTTGCCGCCTGGGACATGGCTGCCGGCCTCTTGCTCATCCGCGAGGCCGGCGGGTGGTCCACCGATGCCGAAGGCGGCAGCAAACCGCTGGAAGCAGGTTCGATCGTCTGCGGCAACGAGCATATCGCAAAGGCGCTTCGCGAGGTGATCCAGCGCCCGATTCCGTCCAAGTAACGGCAATATAGTTCGCCCGGAACGGTGCAACGTTTCCGGGACGGCAACATGCATAAAACAGCAAGCTGAAGCGTGCCGTATGAATTCGATTTGAATGCGACGCGCTTTAGGGCCGTACCCTTTGTTTTCCCTTCAATTCGGCGCAAACTTCCACTAGTCTCCGGGCCAATACGGATGGCCTGCGGCCATCGGCAGCACCGCTCTTCGATCGTCTCCGATTCGGGAATGGTGCAGCGATTCAGAGTGATGCGGCCGCCCTCTTGTTCGTCGGACAGGCGCGGAAACTGCCGCAAAACCGGGAGACTGGCGAACTTATGGCGAAACTGAATCTGTCCGGGTGGCGCGATCGCGAAGACGTGGAGGAGGACTACGGTCCGCACAAGCTTTCGAGCCCGATGCCCTATTTCTGGACGATGGTCCTTTTCCTGATCATCGTCGGTTTCGTCGCTGCGATCCTCTTCCGGCAGGCTAGCGAGGCCTTCGCCGGCAATCCCGGCCTCAACGGGCTGATCCTGGGCGTGCTCGTGATCGGTATCCTGCTGGCGTTCAACCATGTCCTCAGTCTGAGACCCGAGGTTCGCTGGTTCAACTCCTTCCGTGCCGCCGGCAGCGCCGATAAAGTCGGGCGCGATCCGGTGCTGCTTGCGCCAATGCGTGCTCTCATCGGGGGACGCCAAACGACGGCAATCTCGACGGCCGCGCTCCGGTCCATCCTGGATTCAATCGCTGCGCGCCTCGACGAGTCGCGCGACATCACCCGGTATCTCGCCGGACTTCTCGTTTTCCTCGGCCTGCTCGGCACGTTCTGGGGCCTGCTCGGCACCATCGGTTCCATCAACACCGTGATCCAGTCGCTGGATGCGGGAAGCGGCAGCACCGACGATCTCCTGAGCTCCCTCAAGAGCGGCCTTTCGGCGCCTCTCACCGGCATGGGAACGGCGTTCTCCGCCTCGCTCTTCGGTCTTTCCGGTTCGCTCATCGTGGGCTTTCTCGATCTGCAGGCGGGACGCGCGCAGAATCGCTTCTATACGGAGCTCGAGAATTGGCTTTCGTCGGTAACCGACGTCAGCTCCGGTTTTTCCTCGCCGGGCGACATGACCGACGGCGCTCCGGTGGAAGAGCTGCGGCGGCTCACCGACCAGCTTACGCGCCTGACGCATGACGGCGGCGTGAACCAGCGCACCACCGCGGCCATGGCGAGCCTCGCCGAAGGCATCCAGGGCCTCGTCAAGAACATGCGCGGCGAGCAGCAGATGCTGCGCGACTGGATCGAGGCGCAGCAGGAGGAAGCCAAGGCGATGCGCAAGACGCTCGACCGGCTGACGGCGCGCATCGGCCAGGCCGACCGGATCACCGTGCAAAGCGAGAAGGCCGCAGGACAGGCGAAGCTCAGCCGCATCGAAGACGGCGGAGGGGATTGACCATGGCGCTTTCCCGACGCCGCGATCCGCGGGCGATCAACTACTGGCCGGGCTTCGTCGACGCACTCTCGACGCTGCTCATGGCGATCATGTTCCTGCTCAGCGTTTTCGTCACCGCGCAGTTCCTGCTCGGCCGGGAGATCAGCGGCAAGGACGAGGTGCTCAACCGGCTGAA
This sequence comes from Sinorhizobium sp. P24N7, assembly GCF_042436655.1. Classification (NCBI taxonomy): domain Bacteria; kingdom Pseudomonadati; phylum Pseudomonadota; class Alphaproteobacteria; order Hyphomicrobiales; family Rhizobiaceae; genus Sinorhizobium; species Sinorhizobium sp. P24N7. The sequence goes on from NZ_JBHMIW010000004.1 coordinate 255,862, forward strand.
CAGCCAGATCAACGAACTCACCCAGCTCCTGGCGCTCGAGAAAAGCGGCAAGCAGGATCTCGAGGATTCGCTCGCCAACCTGCAGGCGTCGCTTTCACAGTCGGAAGGCGAGCGGTCCCGCCTGCAGGCCCTGCTCGACCGGGGCGCCGGCAGTGCCGAAGTCGCCGACGAAAAGATCGGCCGGCTTGGCTCCGAGCTCGAAAACGAGCGGCAGGTCAGCGCCCGGGCCATGAGCCAGATTGAACTCTTGAACCAGCAGATCGCAGCGCTTCGCAGCCAGATCGCCGCCATCGAAGGCGCACTCCAGGCATCGGAGGCGAAGGACGACGCCTCCCAGGCCAAGATAGCCGATCTCGGCCGCAGGCTGAACGTCGCCTTGGCGCAGCGTGTCCAGGAGCTCAACCGCTACCGTTCGGACTTCTTCGGCAGGCTGAGGGAAATCCTGTCGGATCGGGAAAATATCCGCATCGTCGGCGATCGTTTCGTCTTCCAGTCGGAAGTGCTCTTTCCATCGGGCGGCAGCGACCTGAACCCGGAAGGGCAGGCCGAGATGGCGAAACTTGCGACAGCCCTTCTCGACCTTGCCAAGGAGATCCCGGCGGAGATCAACTGGGTGCTGCGCGTGGACGGGCACACGGACGACGTTCAGCTGTCGGGGATAGGGCGCTTCCGGGACAATTGGGAACTGTCGTCCGCCCGCGCGACGTCCGTCGTCAAGTTCCTGATCTCGAAAGGCGTCCCGGCCGACCGGCTGGTGGCGGCGGGCTTCGGGGAGTATCAGCCCATCGCACCGGGCGAAAGCCAGGAAGCACGCGCGCAGAACCGCCGCATCGAGCTCAAGCTCACGGAGAAATAGGCGCGGGCGAGCCGACGAAGAGTGCTTCTGCGCCGTGATCAAACTGGAGCCGCGCGAGCTTCGCATAAAGCCCGCCCTGGCGGATCAGCGACTCGTGGGTTCCTTCCTCGACGATACGGCCGTGCTCCATTACCAGAATGCGATCCGCCTTGAGCACGGTGGCGAGCCGATGGGCGATGACGAGCGTCGTGCGCTCCTGCATCAGGTTCTCAAGCGCCTTCTGCACCAGCGTTTCGCTCTCCGCATCGAGCGCCGAGGTCGCCTCGTCGAGAAGAAGGATCGGAGCATTTTTCAGGATGGCGCGGGCGATTGCGATGCGCTGGCGTTGACCGCCCGAAAGGGTCACCCCGCGCTCGCCGACCAGCGTGTCGTAGCCCTGGTCCAGCCTGCCGATGAACTCTTCGGCCTGCGCTGCGACGGTGGCGGCGCGCACCGCTTCACGGCTTGCGTCCGGCACGCCGAAGGCGATGTTGTCGTGCACCGAAGTGGCGAAGATGGTCACGTCCTGCGGCACGATCGCAAGTCTCTCCCGCAGATCCTCGGGATCGACGGCGCGTATGTCCGTACCGTCGACGCGGATGGTGCCTTTCGCCGGGTCGTAATAACGCAGGAGCATCGAGAAGACCGTGCTCTTGCCGGCGCCGGACGGGCCGACGATGGCCACCGTCTCGCCCGGTCTTACCGCGAAGCTCAAGCCCCGGAGGCTCTTATAGTCCGGCCGGGCGGGATAGGCGAAGTGGACACCGTCGAACTCCACCGCACCGGCGGCAGGGACGGGCATTGCGACCGGATGCTCGGGCGCCCCGATCTCCGGCACTTCGCTCAGAAGCTCGTTCAGACGCTCGGCGGCCCCCGCCGCCTGCGAGAGCTCTCCCCACACTTCCGAGAGTGCGCCGAGGCTGCCTGCCGCAAAAACGGAATAGAGCAGGAACTGACCGAGCGTCCCGGCGGAAAGCGAGCCCGCCAGGACGTCCCGCGCACCGAACCAGAGCACGGCGACGACGCTTCCGAAGACCATGGTGATGGCAAAGGCGGTCAGCACCGAGCGCGCTTTGGTCGCAGCGCGCGCGGCGCGATAGGCAGCCTCCACAGCGCTGCCGTAGCGCGAGCGCGCGCTCTCCTCACCGTTGAAGGCCTGCACGGTGCGGGTGGCGGCGATCGCTTCGCCGGCATAGGCAGAGGCGGCCGCGAGCATGTCCTGCGCTTCGCGGGAACGCCGGCGTACCGAGCGTCCGAAGCCGACGAGGGGGAAGACGATGAGGGGGATCGCCGCAAGCACGAGGCTCGAAAGCTTCGGGCTCGTATAGACCATCATGCCCATTGCGCCGAGACAGAGGATCAGGTTGCGCAGCGCCACCGATGCCGTCGCACCCACCGCCGACTTGATCTGCGTCGCGTCGGCCGTCAGCCGCGAGACGATTTCGCCGGACTGATTGACATCGAAGAATGAGGCCGAGAGCTGCATGACGCGTGCGAAGACGTCGCGTCTGAGGTCGGCGACGATGCGCTCGCCGAGCGAGATCACGAAGTAATAGCGGGCGGCACTGGCAAGGGCGAGGACCACTGCAAGCACCATCAGCATGGAGAAATAGGTGTTGATGAAGCCGGAATCGGAGCTGGAGAAGCCGTGATCGATCATCCGTCGAACGGCCAGCGGCAAGGTCAGCGTGGTGGCCGCTGCGACGGTCAGAGAGACGGCGGCGCCGATGGCGAGGCCACGGTAACGCGAGAGATAAGGCAGCACGGTTGCGAGCGGGCGGATGGACCTGCGCGCCGGCGGTTGTTTTTCTTGTCTTGGCACGTAGCCCCCCGTTCGCCTGTCACGGGGCCACAGGCCTGTGCGCCGCCGAGGCGCCAGAGCTGTGCGACTGCGATCTGCTGCAGCCCCGGACCGTGCCGATCCGACGGACCATACAGAGATCACAAGTCTTCCGCGCGGCACTTGTTATCCCGCAGACCTTCATGTATAGGCACGGCATCGAATTGGGAAGCCGCGGCCCAAGAGCGGTCTGCGGCTTCATTTACGTGTTCGGTCCCAAAGTCGCAATGCCTTGCGACAATTGGACCCTGGAACTCTAGGAAGATTGTTATGAAGGCAGACATCCATCCCGACTACCACACGATCAAGGTTGTCATGACCGACGGCACCGAATACGAAACCCGCTCGACCTGGGGTACGGAAGGTGCGACCATGAACCTGGAAATCGACCCCAAGTCGCATCCGGCCTGGACCGGCGGCAACCAGCAGCTCGTCGACCGCGGCGGCCGCGTCTCCAAGTTCAAGAAGCGCTTCGAAGGCCTCGGCCTCTGATTCAGCCGCTCGACAGCGTGTTTCGAAGCCCGGCATTGCCGGGCTTTTTTGTTGGCTGCCGCTCTTTCCTGCCGGCTTCGGGCAGGTGCTTTGTCGCTAAAGTCGTCCGTGCATGCATCCTCGGGCTTGACCCTGGGCTTGACCCGAAGATCCAACCGCAATCACGCCCGCCAACAAAAAACCCGGCACATGGCCGGGCTTTGGCTTACAGCGGCAGGGTTCTGCCTCGCTCAACTCGCTCCGAAGGCCGTCTGCAGCAGCTTTATCTGCGCCTTGACGCCGTTCTGGTTGTCCGGAACGAAGGTCGTCGCTTCCTGCGGCCGATAAATCTCGCGGTCGAGCAATGCGACCCGGTTCTGCAGCCGGAGCGACCGCTCGATGAGCTCGCGGAAGCTCTCCGGCAGATCGTTCCAGCCCGGCGCGCTGCGGTCGACGTTGAAGCTGTCCAGTCGCACCTTGCTCTTTTCCGACAGCACCTGCTCGCGGCTCATCTCGCCATTGTTGACGGCGCGCTGCAGCAGGAGCCATGACGCCATCTGCATCAGCCGGGTGGTGAGGCGCATCGACTCGGCAGCATAGAGAACGGATGCCATGCGCGGCAGCACCTTGGCGGCGGTGCGTCCAGGGCCATCGAGATAGCTTGCCGTTTCCTCGACCAGGCCCATCCCTTCAGCGTAGAGCGCCTTGAACTGCGCCGAAGACGCAGCGTGACCGGCGAAACTGACGGTATTCAATCCTCTTTCGGACATGCCTGTATTCCCTGGTTCCAACGCATCACAACTGTCAGGAAACGGGCGGCTCTGGGAAAAGTTTCCTGAGGCCCCTCCATGCTCGAAGAATGATCCCATACCGCATTCCGCGCAAGAGCATTCTTAAGAAAGGGTTAATCTCCACACTTCTTTGGAGGCCGCCCTGTCGCAAAGCAAAAAAAGAGCCGCGTGAAGCGGCTCTCAAGGTAAAACAGGGAGAAAAATCAGACCCATTCGCCAGTCGGTGAAATTGTCTGAGTCCGGAAGGACCGGATGCTCGGACAATCGCAGAAAATGCTTAATTTGCGGTTAAAGCCCAAGCATTCTTCTGGATTAAAAGTCCGCAATCATTCCAGCCCGCGCTCACCGGAAAAGGCTTTCGGCGGCCGAACGGCTCGCCGACTTGCGCTGTCTTTCCGCTTCGAGCCTTGCAATTTCCTCCGTCAGAAGCGCGATGCGCGCGGTCAGTTCGTCCACGGAGAGCAGCGAAAGATCGCTGCCGATCTCGTGCTCGGTCTTCTTTTTCGGTTGGTCATCGTCAAACAGGCTCATTCGATCTCTCCTCTTCCTGGGGATCGTCGGCGCCTTCGTCCGGCAGTTCCTCCAGCGGAGCCGCACGCGGCGAGAGCTGCAGGCTCTCCGGCGTCGTCGCCGTGCCGGCATTGACCGGCGAGAAGTTTTCGCGCTCGGCCGCGGGCACCGGTGCGCGCCGGCGGCTGCGGACGATCGCATAGGCAGTGATGAGCATATGCGCACAGGCCGTGATCATGAAGAGGCCATAAGGCCCGCTGGCGGTCATTATCGGCCCGCCGATCGTCGGGCCGATAATCGTGCCGATGCCGTAGAGCAGCAGGAGCCCGCCCGAAACCTTCACGAAATCCTCGGGGGTCGCGAAGTCGTTGGCGTGGGAAACCGCGATCGGGTAGAGCGCATTGGCGGCTGCGCCGTAGATCGCGATCAACGTCAGAACGATCCAGACCTGGCCGGGCTCGACGAGGAAGATCAGGAGGCCGGCGAAAGCGCCGACCCCGGCGAGCGCGGCAAGCACATAGCGGCGGTCGATGCGGTCGGAGATGCGGCCGGCCGGCAGTTGCATGACGGCGCCCGAGAAGATCGCCACGCTCATCATCGCCGCGACGGTGCTGTCCGACAGCCCGGCCTGGCGGCCGAAGACCGCGCCGAGCGTGCCGAAGGCGCCGTTGGCGATGCCGATGAGCAGGATGCCGAGGAAGGAAACCGGCGAATTGCGGTAGAGGCCGCGCAGGTCGAGGCGGACCTGTTTCAGCGGCTGCGGCGAGGCGGCCCTGGACAACAGCGTCGGCAGCATCGCTACGCAATAGAGAATGCCGCAGATCATGAAGAAGAAGGTCGTGGACGTCTCGCCGAAGGGAATCATCATCTGGCCGCCGACGACGCCGAAAAGGGTGATGGCGATATAGAGCGAGAAGATCACGCCGCGGCTCTCATTGGTGGCGCGCTCGTTCAACCAGCTTTCGATGATCATCGACGTTCCGGCAGTGGAGAAACCCGTCACCGCGCGCAGCGCCAGCCACCAGACCGGGTCGATCAGAATGCCCGTCAGCAGCGAAACGATGGCGATCAGGGCCGTGAACACGCTGAAGGCGCGCACATGCCCGATGCGCTTGACGACATTCGGAGCGAAGAAGCAGCCAAGCACGAAACCGGTGGCCCAGAGCGTGCCGAACAGACCGAGGATGGTTGTCGGATAGCCCTCCGCGGTGCCGCGCACCGGCAGGAGCAGGCCCTGCAGACCGTTTCCGAGGAAGAGAAACAGGGTGCCAAGCAGCAGCGCGGCAACGGGAAGCAGGTTATTTCTCATCGTCCACCCGGAATTCGTTCGCCCTTCGGCGTGTCGTGACGAGGACCGCCGCTCTGCCGATGGAAATCAATACCACCGGTCATTGCAAATCGACGGCGAAAACAATAGCCCTCTATGCGACGAAAAGTGACGTCCGTATGACGTCGCTCCCATTGCAGCGGATCTTCCCGGAAATGAGCGAATGTCAAAGGCACTGACGGTTCTCCTGCTGCTGGCCATGTGCGTCCAGCTCATCAAGCCGCTCGGCTATCCGGGACTGAGGCAGCGCCGCGATTTCTGGAAGATTGCCGTCTTCGCCATCGTCGTGATGATGGTCACGGTGCTCGTGCGTCCCTGAGCCTCCTGCGTGCCGCACGAGATTTAGAAATCCGGCGGCTTCGGCGTTCCTTGAGAAACAGCAACTTGGGAAAGGGCCGCGCTATTGTCGCGCTCAAGTTGCTCTATCTCCGCACGACATGACGACAGGAAAAGGTTAAATTACCGTGCTCGGCCACAAGATGAAGATCGAGGCTCTGTTGGAACGTCGTCTCACCGCCATTCTCGCAGCCGATGTCGTGGGCTACAGCCGCCTCATGGGAGCGGATGAGGCCGGGACGCTCGCGGCGCTGAAGCGCCATCGCCGCGAGCTGCTGGAACCAAAGATCGCCGAACATAAAGGCCGAATCGTCAAACTGGCGGGAGACAGCATGCTCGTCGAGTTTTCGAGCGTGGTGAACGCTGTTGCCTGTGCCGCTGCGATTCAGCGCGGTATGCTCGCCTGCAACGAAGGCTTGCCGAAGAGCAGGCGCATCGAACTCAGGATCGGCATTCATCTCGGCGACGTGATCGTCGAGGACGGCGACATCTTCGGCGATGGCGTCAATGTCGCGGCGCGCCTCGAAGGGCTCGCCGATCCTTCCGGCATCGCCGTTTCTGCGTCCGTACGGGACCATGTCGGCTCGAGACTCGATGTCGGTTTCATCGACAAGGGCGAATACAGCCTGAAGAACATCGCATCGACCGTCCGCGTCTATACGGTGTCGCTCGGCGGCAATTCGCTCGGCAAGCGTGGGGAGCCGTCCGGCGTCGTCGACCGCGGCTACGAATTATCGATCGCCGTCCTGCCCTTCACCAATATGAGTCATGATCCCGAGCAGGAATATTTCTCCGACGGCATCACAGAGGATGTCATCACCGACCTTTCGAAGATTTCGCGCCTGCACGTCGTCGCCCGCAACACCGTCTTCACTTACAAGGGCAAGTCCGTGAAGGTTAAGCAGATCGCCCATGAACTCGGCGTTCGCTTCATCCTCGAAGGCAGCGTGCGCAAGGCGGGCGGGCGCGTGCGCATCACCGGCCAGTTGATCGACGCGCAGACCGGCGGGCATCTGTGGGCCGACCGCTACGACCGCGATCTGACGGATATTTTCGCTATTCAGGACGAGATCACTCATGCCATCGTCGACCAGCTCAAGATAAAGCTTCTGCCGGAGGAAAAGAGAGCGATCGAAAGCGACCCGACGACCTCGGTCGAGGCCTATACGTACTATCTCCGCGGTCGTCAGTTCTCCCATACGTGGACCCGGCCCTATCTGCTGCTCGCACGCCGCATGTTCCTGAAGGCCGTCGAACTCGACCCGAACTATGCGCGTGCCTATGCCGGCATCGCCGAGTGCGAATGTGCGATCAGGGACTGGCACGAAAAGGAGTTCCCGCTGGAGAGCATACTCGACATGAGCGCCAGGGCGCTCGCGCTCGATCCGAACCTGGCGGAAGCGCATGCCTCGCGCGGGCTCGCATTGAACCACCACGGCCAGACGGAAGAGGCAAGCCGTGAGTTTCTGCAGGCTCTGGCGCTCGATCCTTCGCTCTATGAGGCGAATCTCTATTATGGCCGTTTCCTCTTTGCGCAGGGCCGATTCCGGGAAGCGATCGGGTTCTTCGAGCGCGCGGCGGAAATCCGGTCGGACGATTACTTTTCGCCGATCCATTTGATGGGTTGCCATCTGTCCCTTGGTATGGAGACCGAGCGCCAGCGCTGGGCGCGGATCGGCATCGAAAGAGCGCAAAGCGCAATGGAGCGGAACCCCGAAAATGCCAGCCCGGCGCATCGCGGTGCATTGGCGCTGGCGCATATGGGCGAGGCGGAACGTGCGAAAGAATGGGTATCTCGCGCGCTGGCGATCGATCCGGACGATATCGTCGCGCGGTACAATGCAGCCTGCGTCCATTCGCTCCTCGGTGAGGGCGAGCGCGCGCTGGAACTGCTGGAAACCGTGGTGCCGCTGAGCTCCAGCTACCATGTCCAGTGGTTCAACCAGGATCCGGACCTGGACCTCATACGCGACGATCCGCGCTTCCGCGCGCTCCTCGACGCGCTCACAGAGTGCAAGGTCGGGAGGCGCTGAACATTCCGGCGATCAGATCAAGATCTCCCCGCGCATCGCCGAAACGCAGTCGCCCGAGACGCTGACGTTGCGGACTGTGCCGTTCCTCTTGTCGACACCGACCGTGATGAGGCTGCGGCGGCCCATTTCCACGCCCTGTTCGATGACGAGTTCGGCCTTCGCGTCGGCCTCGGGAAGCAGCGAGACGAGGTAAGCGCCGAGCGCCGCCGAAGCGCTGCCGGTTGCCGGGTCCTCGATGACGTTGTCGAGCGGAGCGAACATGCGTGCCCTTATATGGCCGGGCCGCTCGCGCGTATGGGCATAGAGAAACAGGCTGAAGCTGTCTTCCGCAAGCGGATAGCGGCTATTCGCCTCCTCGAAGGCCGAGACGTTCGGCCGCGCTGTCGAAAGGGCATCGACGTCGCGCACCTCGGCGACCGAGAAGGGCAGGCCGACCGAAATGCGCACCGGCGGATGAGTTCGGTCGACGAGGTCGTCCTGGCGCAGCGATGCGCAGGCGGCAATCGTCGCGGCGTCTATGGCGGGTCCGATTTGCAGCGCCTGCGGGGCGACGATCCTTGCGCCCGTGACGATGCCGTCACTGCCGAGAAGAGTGACTTCGACAAGGCCCGCTTTTTCCTCGAAACGCAATGCGCCGCCCGGCTTGCGGCCGAAGACTTCCCGTTGCCGGCCGAGCACGAAGGCCGTGCCGACATTCGGGTGGCCGGCGAAAGGCACTTCGGTCGTCGGCGTGAAGATGCGCACGCGCGCGGTGTTCTCCGGATTTTCGGGCGGAAGGACGAAGGTGACTTCGGAATAGCCGAACTCCGTGGCGATCGCCTGCATCTGGGCGTCGCTCAAGACCCGTGCATCCGGGATGACGGCAAGCTGATTGCCGGCGAAACGGTCGGTCGTGAAGACGTCGACGGTAATGAAGGAGACGGTGTTCATGGTGCCCTCCGGTCGGTCGCAGATGGCGTAGATTTAAAGTCGTCGCCGGCGCCGCTGAACAGCGAACTTGTCTCCCTGACAATTGTCGAGGCAGCAAGGCGGCGCCATAAAAAAGGCCCGGCGGCATCGCTGTCACCGGGCCTCTCCTCGCTCTCTCTAACTATTCTGGCGCTCAGGCGGCTTTTTCGAAGTCCTTCGTCCAGCTTCCCTTGGCGGCGAGGCTGCACATCTTGGCGCGATGGGCGAAGGCGCGCTGCCCGGCCGCGACGTTTTCCGACTTGCCGCCCCAGGCATTGAGCGCTTCCTGCTGCAGTGCCCGGCCATAGGAGAAGGTAAGCTTCCAGGGCAGGTCGTGCGCCGCGTTCATGGCTGAAAGGTGCGCCGTCGCCTCTTCGGTCGACTGGCCGCCGGAGAGGAAGGCGATGCCGGGAACAGCCGCCGGAACGGTGCGCTTCAGCACCTTGATGGTGCGTTCGGCGACCTCATCGACGGACGCTTTGCGCGCCTTCTTGCCGTCGATCACCATGCTCGGTTTCAGGATCATGCCTTCGAGGCTGACGCGGAGTTCGCCAAGTTCCTCGAAGACGGTGCGAAGGACCCATTCGGTGACCTCTTCCGAGCGCTCGATCGAGTGATCGCCGGGGGCGCCATCCATCAGCACTTCCGGCTCCACGATCGGTACGATCTTCGCCTCCTGGCAGAGCGCGGCATAGCGGGCGAGCGCATGGGCATTGGCCCTGATCGCGCCCCAGGTCGGAAGAGCGTCGGAAATCGCAATCACGCCCCGCCATTTGGCGAAGCGGGCGCCGGCTTCATGATATCTGGCAAGGCGGGCGGCGAGCCCGTCGAGGCCTTCGGTTACCGTTTCGTTCGGGAAATGGGCCATCGGCTTGGCACCGGTGTCGACCTTGATCCCCGGAATCGAGCCCGCGTTGCGGATGACGTCGGTCAGGGGCGTGCCGTCGGCAGCCTTCTGGAACAGTGTTTCCTCATAGAGGATGACGCCGGAGATATACTCGCGCATCGCATCGTCCGAGCGCAGCAGCATCTCGCGATAATCGCGGCGCGACGTCTCGGTGGACTCCAGGCCGATGCTGTCGAAGCGCTTCTTGATCGTCGCGGTCGACTCGTCGGCCGCAAGCAGGCCGCGGCCGTTTGCCACCATGGCAACCGCAATGTCTTCCAGTCTTTCGCTCATATTCTTCTCCTACACGCAGCGCTGACCAGCAATCGGAACAGCGAATGAAACCAATCTCGGAGCGAGGCGCAAAACCGTCTTTCGCGCCTCGGGAACAAAGCCGCGTTAACAGAAGATACCGTGCGGGAAAATGGCAGTAAAACGGGCTAAAACGATTTAAATAATTTTAATCGTTTGAAATATCGTAATTATTTCGGGTGGCTTGGTTCCGGCGCGAAGGTGCATGTTACCTGCACGACGAGGCGTTCGAATCTGGATCAACTTGTCGGGATTTAGTCATCGAGGCGATAGGCGCGTCGCATGAGTAATTCAATGCGACGCACCTTGCATGCAGAGCACCGTAGCCGGGCTCAGTTCCGCTGCCGGAGAATATCGACGCCCGGCAGGGGCTTGCCTTCCATCCATTCGAGGAAGGCGCCGCCGGCGGTCGAGACATAGGTGAAATCGTCCGCGACCTCGGCATGGTTGAGCGCTGCGACCGTGTCGCCGCCCCCGGCGACGGAGACGAGCGAGCCTGCGCGCGTGCGGGATGCCGCGTGTTTCGCGGCTGCCACGGTCGCCCTGTCGAACGGCGCGATCTCGAAGGCGCCGAGCGGACCGTTCCACACGAGGGTTTCGGCGCGGGAGATCCATTCGTTGATGGCATCGATCGATTTCGGCCCGACGTCGAGCACCATGGCGTCGGCAGGGATGGCGTTGATATCGACGGCCTCGTTGTCCGCACCGGCCTTGAACTCACGGGCAACGACGCCGTCGACCGGAAGAACGATTGCGCATCCCGCTTCCGAGGCGGCCGCGAGGATGGCCTTGGCGGTCTCCGCAAGATCGTGCTCGCAGAGCGACTTTCCGACATCGACGCCTTGCGCCGCGAGGAAGGTGTTGGCCATGCCGCCCCCGATGACGAGCGCGTCGACCTTCTTCACGAGGTTCTGCAGAAGGTCGATCTTGGTCGAGACCTTGGCGCCGCCGACGATCGCAACCACCGGGCGCTTCGGATTGCCGAGTCCCTTTTCAAGCGCTTCGAGCTCCGTCTGCATGGTGCGGCCGGCATAGGCGGGAAGGTGATGAGCAAGCCCTTCGGTCGAGGCGTGGGCGCGATGTGCGGCGGAGAAGGCGTCGTTGACATAGATGTCGCCATTGGCGGCGAGCGCCGTCACGAAGTCCGGATCGTTCTTCTCCTCGCCTTTGTGGAAGCGGGTATTCTCGAGCAGCAGCACTTCGCCGTCGTTCAATTCGGCAATGGCGTTGGCGGCCTTGTCGCCGATGCAGTCGGCAGCGAAATAGACGCGCTGGTCGAGAATCTCCTCGACGGCGGGGGCGATCGCCTTCAGCGACATGCCGGCGACGGGCTCGCCCTTCGGCCGGCCGAAATGCGCGAGCAGAACGACTTTCGCGCCCTTCTCGGAGAGTTCGCGAATGGTCGGCGCCACGCGCTCGATGCGGGTGGTGTCGGTCACCTGATTGTCCTTGACAGGCACGTTCAGATCGACGCGCACGAGAACGCGCTTGCCGGCGATGTCGGTCAGATCGTCGAGAGTCTTGAAAGTCATCAGATGGTCTCCGGTGATAGTCTCTGGAATAGGGTAGGGTAGTCGATGACGAGGCCATCCTCGTCCACTGGCAGGTCCGCCGTGAAGCTGCCGTCCGCCGCCTCGTAACGGTAGAGCTTGCCGTCGTCGAGGCAGGTGTAATGCTGACCGTCGACGGTCGGTTCGAAGCTGTCGAAGGGCACGTAAAGCATGTCGAGCCTGGCGGTGCCGGATTGCCGGGTGAGGCCCAGGCGGCGGATCGGCAGCGTATTCGTAAAGGGCGTGCCGGCGAGGTCGATATCGACGCAGCCGTCGAATTGCGGCAAGGCCGTTCCGTCTGCTTTGCGCCAATGGCCGTGCCCATCGGACATGAGGTGCAGCCTCAGCCCTTGGGTCGTCTCTATGAGAAAGGAAAAGACGCGCCAGGCGGCATCGCAGTCGATCCGGTAGCGGACGCCATAGGCGCCGCGTTCGCCGATGAGAACGCTTTCGGCGCGGATGGCCGCGCCGAGCGATGTGTCGAAAGTCCTGAGCGTCAGATGTTCGAGCCCTTCCCCTTCGAGCGGGCGCCAGCGCACCGTCGTTGAGGAAAGGGCCCGGAACATCGGTCTTAGAGAAGCTTGCTCAGGGCAACCGCCGTATCCGCCATGCGGTTCGAGAAGCCCCATTCATTGTCGTACCAGGACAGGATCGACACGAACTTGCCTTCCATCACCTTGGTCTGGTCCATGTGGAAGACCGAGGAATGCGGATCGTGGTTGAAGTCGACCGAGACGTTCGGCTGAAGCGTGTAGCCGAGAACGCCCTTGAGCGGGCCGTCGGCGGCAGCCTTGATAGCGGCGTTGATCTCTTCCTTGGTCGTCTCGCGCTTGGCGACGAATTTCAGGTCGACCACCGAGACGTTCGGCGTCGGCACGCGCACCGAGATACCGTCGAGCTTGCCCTTGAGCTCCGGCAGAACGAGGCCGACCGCCTTGGCCGCACCCGTGGAGGTCGGGATCATCGACAGCGCCGCGGCGCGGGCGCGGTAGAGATCCTTGTGCATCTGGTCGAGCGACGGCTGGTCGTTGGTGTAGGAGTGGATCGTGGTCATCATGCCGTGATCGATGCCGATGGCATCGTGCAGCACCTTGGCGACCGGTACCAGGCAGTTGGTCGTGCAGGATGCGTTGGAGATGACGAGATGATCCTTCGTCAGCTTGTCGTGGTTGACGCCGTAGACGACGGTCAGGTCCGCACCGTCGGCCGGGGCCGAGACGATGACGCGCTTGGCGCCGGCTTCCAGGTGAGCGGCTGCCTTGTCACGGGCGGTGAAGATGCCGGTGCACTCCATCGCGATGTCGACGCCGAGTTCCTTGTGCGGCAGTTCCGCCGGATTGCGGATCGCGGTCACCTTGATCGGCTTGCCGTTGTTGATGACGATCGCGTCGCCGTCGACCTTCACGTCGGCCGGGAAGCGGCCGTGGATGGAATCGAAGCGCAGCAGGTGAGCATTGGTCTCGACCGGACCGAGGTCGTTGATGGCAACGACTTCAATGTCGGTGCGGCCGGATTCGACGATGGCGCGGAGAACGTTACGGCCGATGCGGCCAAAACCGTTAATGGCGACTTTCACTGTCATATCGGGTCTCTCCCTGTCAGAATGCGTGGGGTGGAAAGGAGGGCATCGGGGAATGTCCTCCTGGCTTGATCAGGACAGCTTGGCTTCGGCGGACGCAACCACGACTTCTGGCGTAATGCCGAAGTGCTTGTAGAGATCCTTGTAGGGGCCCGAAGCACCGAAGCTCGACATGCCGATGAAGATGCCGTCATTGCCGATGAAGTGGTCCCAGCCCTGGCGGATGCCGGCTTCGACGGCAATCTTGACCGGCGACGTGCCGATGATTGCCTGCTGGTAGTCTTCGCTCTGCTCGGCGAAAAGCTCGAAGCAGGGGACGGAGACGACGCGCGTCGCAATGCCCTTGGCGGTCAGCGTCTGGCATGCCTTGACGGCGATCTCGACTTCCGAGCCGGTGGCGAAGATCGTCACCTGCGCATCGCTTGCGGAGATCAGGTCATAGGCGCCGCGGGCGCAGAGGTTCTGCTCCTCATATTCGGTGCGCACCGCCATCAGGTTCTGGCGGGTGAGCGCAAGACCGGAGGGGCGCTTGCGGTTTTCCAGGGCAAGCTGCCAGCATTCGGCGGTCTCCGTCGCATCCGCGGGGCGGAACATCAGAAGGTTGGGGATGGCCCGAAGCGCGGCCATGTGCTCGACCGGCTGGTGGGTCGGCCCGTCCTCGCCGAGACCGATGGAATCATGCGTGAGCACGTGGATGACGCGGATGCCCATGAGCGCGGCAAGGCGGATCGACGGGCGGCAGTAATCCGAGAAGATCAGGAAGCCACCGGAATAGGGGATGAGGCCGCCATGCAGCGCCATGCCGTTCATTGCGGCCGCCATGCCGTGCTCGCGCACGCCGTAGTGGATATAACGGCCGGAGAAATCGTCCGGGGTGATGGAGTGCGTCTGGCTCGTCTTGGTATTGTTGGAGCCGGTCAGGTCGGCGGAGCCGCCGATCGTCTCGGCAAGTACGCCGTTGATGACTTCCAGCGCATCCTCCGAGGCCTTTCGCGTCGCCGGCGAGGGCTTGGTCTCGGCAAGCTTCTGCTTGTAGGCGCCGATCGCCGAGGCGAGGCTGCCTTCGAGCTCCCCGGAGAAGCGGCGGACGAACTGCGCCTTCTTCTCCGCCTCTGCGGCTTCGAGCCGCTCTTCCCATTCCTTGCGCGCCTTGGCCGACCGCAGGCCTGCGATGCGCCAGGCGTCGAGCACGTCGGAGGGAACCGTGAACGCTTCGGCTTCCCAGCCGAGCGCCTTGCGGGTGGCGGCGATTTCCTCGGCGCCGAGCGGGGAGCCGTGGACCTTGTGCGTGCCGGCCTTGTTCGGCGCACCGAAGCCGATCACGGTCTTGCAGGCGATCATGGTCGGTTTGTCGGACTTCTGGGCTTCCTCGATCGCGGCGGCGATCGCTTCGGGATCATGGCCGTCGATGGCGATCGTGTGCCATTTGCTGGCGCGGAAGCGGGCGTGCTGGTCGGTCGAGTCGGCAATGGAGATCGGACCGTCGATCGAGATGTTGTTGTCGTCCCAAAAGACGATCAGCTTGTTGAGCTTCAGGTGGCCGGCAAGCGCGATCGCTTCCTGACTGATGCCTTCCATCAGGCAGCCGTCGCCGGCCAGCACATAGGTATAATGCTCCATCAACTCGCTGCCGAACTCCTCGCGCAGCTTGCGTTCGGCGATCGCCATGCCGACGGAATTGGCAATGCCCTGGCCGAGCGGACCGGTGGTCGTCTCGATGCCGGCGGCGTGGCCGTATTCCGGATGGCCCGCCGTGCGCGAACCCAGCTGGCGGAAGTTCTTGATCTCGTCGATGGTGATGTCGTCGTAGCCCGTGAGGTAGAGCAGCGAATAGAGCAGCATGGACCCATGGCCGGCCGACAGGACGAAGCGGTCGCGGTTCGGCCAGGCGGGGTTTTTAGGGTCGAAGCTCAGATAGCGGGTGAACAGCACTGTTGCGATATCGGCGGCGCCCATCGGGAGGCCGGGGTGGCCGGAATTTGCCTTCTCGACGGCGTCCATGGAGAGGAAGCGGATTGCATTCGCCATCCGGTCGTGTTTTTCGCGAGAGATCATGACTGTTCCGTTTGCGTTCGGTGGTCAGGGGACGGTCTCTATCCTCCAAAGACCGCATGAGAAGCGGCAGACACATAGCAGGTGCGTGAGCCGAGTCAATAAATACGGGCCCTCCGCGACCAAATGCGGCGGCCCCCGCGCGGTCCCTCTCGAACGGCAGGAACGCCGCCGGCCGGTTGCCGGTTCGGGAGGCGAAATCGACCATCCACAGCTTCCGCAGTTCAATGCCGCGCTTGGCATTGTTGAGACTTGCGTAATAGGTTTAAAAAGAAAAGGGCCGAAGTGATGAAAGCTCTACGATTCGGCCTTGGAGCGAGGCCCGTCCAGGCAAGGTGCAAGCGCTCCGCACT
Source organism: Sinorhizobium sp. P24N7 (assembly GCF_042436655.1). Classification (NCBI taxonomy): domain Bacteria; kingdom Pseudomonadati; phylum Pseudomonadota; class Alphaproteobacteria; order Hyphomicrobiales; family Rhizobiaceae; genus Sinorhizobium; species Sinorhizobium sp. P24N7. The sequence continues at coordinate 271,685 of NZ_JBHMIW010000004.1, forward strand.
TTGTTTTAGGGCAGGGCGAAGCCGCTCCCCCTAGAGAGGTATCTGAAGACATGCCGGCAAAGACGGTCAAGGCGGCGATCGACGAGTTGCGCAACGCGGTTCAGTCACTTGAAATCGCGATCGACGGCCGCTTCGACAAGGAAAAGGATGTGAGCGAGTTCGAAGGCGAGGTCAGGCGGGTCAATGAGGACCGGTCTCGCCTGGCACAGGAACTCGACCAATCCCAATTCCGCGCCAACCGGTTGGAAGAGGTCAATCGCGAGGTATCCCGTCGTCTCGTGACGGCGATGGAGACCATTCGCGCGGTGCTGGATCGCTGAGGTTCTGAACGTATGGCGCAGGTGACGGTAACGATCGACGGCAAGGCCTATCGCATGGCCTGCGAGGAAGGGCAGGAAGAGCACCTCGGCGACCTCGCGACCAGGTTCGACCAGTATGTCGGCCATCTGAAGGCCCAGTTCGGCGAAATAGGCGACCTCAGGATCACCGTCATGGCAGGCATCATGGTCATGGACGAGTTGAGCGAGGTCAATCGCCGGCTGAAGAGTATCGAGGCCGAAGTGGACGATCTGAAGAGAGGCCGCGACACCGCGCTTTCGGATCACACGAGAAGCGAGGAGGCGCTTGCCTCGGCGCTCGGTGAAGTGACGGCGCAGATTCAGGACATCGCCGCCAAGCTCAACGGGCGGCCGACTCCCCCGGCAAATTGAGTCCGGCCTGCGATTTCGCAGAAATTATGCAGCTCCACGGCATCCGGCTCTGGTGAAAAGCCCCGGGACGCTCTATATCTGCCGGGCGATCTGCGCTTCCCGACAGGAACCACAATCCCCGGGGCCATACACGATCTCAAGGGAACTGTCCCTGGCCGGACCCGTGGGTCCGGGCATACGGTGCCCACCTACCTAGTAGGTACCCGGGATCGTAAACTCTCCATCGGTCGTCGTGGATCGCACTTCTTCCCTTTCCTTCTCGCTCGGTGCCCGGAACGCGCGGCGGATTGCATCCGCCATCGCGTCGACCGTCGGCGACCGGTTCCCGCGTCTCGTCCGCAGCACGACATTCGACATATCGATGATGCCGAAGCCATCCGCCTCGGTAAGCTCGCGGCAGCCGGGCGGTATGGTGCTTCGCGACAGGGGCGCAATGGCGAGGCCTGAAACGACGGCGGCGATGAGCCCGCCGCTCGTGCGGCTCACATAGGCGACGCGGTTCTCGATATTCCGGGTCGTCAGGCTGCGCAGGGCCAGGTCGTCGCACCAGCCGCCTTCCGCATAGGTATAGGTCGCGATCGGCAGGGGCTGCCGCAAATGGGTGCCATGCTGCTCGGAGGTCGCCCAAACGGTTGGGTTTACCATCAGAACCTCGCTGCGGGTTCGCCCGCCCGGCTCGAAGACGACGGCGATGTCGAGTTCTCCGGCCGCGAGCGCTGCCGAGTTGGCCATGGAGGTTTCCTGACGCACCGTCACTTCGACGCCGGGATGAATGGCCGCGAAAGCGCCGAGCGCCTTCGGCAGGGTGGAGTTGACATATTCCTCGGAAATCCCGATCCGGACGGACCCGTCGAGCGCCGGTGAGCGCATCGCCGCAGCCGTATCGTCGAGAAGGGTAACGATACGGCGTGCATTGTCGACAAGGCGCCGGCCTTCACCGGTCAGTATCACGCCACGCGAATGGCGTTCGAAGAGCGCGGATCCGATGAGATCCTCAAGCCTGCGGATCTGCATGCTGACGGCCGATTGGGTTCGCCGCACAAGGTCGGCAGCGCGTGTGACATTGCCGGTGTCGGCCACCGCGAGGAAGGTTCTGAGCAGGTCGCTGTCGAGCGGTGCTGTCATGTCGTTGCCATAAGAAACGCTGATGACAGGCATGGTTGCAATTCATTTGTCACATGTCAAGGACGGCGCAAAGATGGACCTGTCGCCATCCTTCCGAGGTCCTCGCCATGCCCGTTCTGGTCGTCTCAGCACAGCCCGTCAGAAGCTCCTCCCCGCCGCTTGCGACGGCCCTTGCGCGCTGGCGGCTGTGGCTTTCGCTTCGCACGCAATGGGCGCTGGTGAGCCGCCGCGGCGACCGGCACCTTCTGGCAGACGCCGCTATCCCCGCCACGTATCGCCTCGGATGCGAGGAAGACCGGCGCCACCGTGACGCAGTCCGGCATCTGCACTGGATGCTCTGAGGCAACTTCCTTCGAGAATTGGCATCCCTAAGCCATTGTGGCACACGCACGAGTCGCGAAGTATCGCGAAAGCGGCGCTCGCATGGTTCCGCTTCGGGGTCGTTTTGCGCTATGGCATGGCGTTGAGATTGATCACCGCGGCAATATTCGCCCGCAGGGGAAGGTTGGATGTCACCCAAGGATCTGAAAGCAGCTTTGAGGAAGGAGCGCCTGGCGCTCCGCGATGCCATGCCGGCGGAAGCGCGTATCGAGGCGAGCCTTGCCATGGCCGATCATGCGGCCGAGGTCATCGCGCTCGATCCCGGACACGTCGTCTCGGGCTTCTGGCCGATCCGTTCGGAGGCCGACGTCCGGCCGCTGATGGTGCGGCTCAGGGATCGCGGTGCGCGCCTCTGCCTGCCGGTGATCCTGGACAGCAAGGCCATCGTTTTCCGGGAACTGCTCGACGGCATCGCGGTCGTCGAAACCGGCTTCGGCACCACCGGCCCCGGCCCCGATGCGCCGGAAGTCGATCCGGACATCATGCTCGTACCGCTCTCGGCCTTCGATGCCGTGGGCCATCGGATCGGCTATGGCGCCGGCTATTATGATCGGGCGATCGACCGGCTGCGCCGCAAAGGCCACATGCCGCGCCTGATCGGGATTGCATTCGACTGCCAGGAAGTGGCATCAGTGCCGGCTGAACCGCACGACGTGGCGCTGGACGCCGTATTGACGGAGAGCGGTTTTCGGCATTTCTGAGCGGGATGAGGATTTTGCGCGGATTCCGCCACATCCTGCTTAAAATTCATTGAACCGACCACGTGCATGAATTGGAGTCGATCCAGATTGCCTTGGTCCAAGCGGGATTGAACGGCATGCGACTTCTGTTTCTGGGGGATATGGTGGGCAAGACGGGCCGCATGGCCGTCTGGGAGCGCCTCCCGGGACTCGTGAGCGATCTCAAGCTCGACTTCGTCATCGTCAATGGCGAGAACGCTGCCGGCGGATTCGGCATAACCGAAGACATCTTTCTCGAGACGATCAGCGCCGGTGCCGACGTAGTGACCACCGGCAATCACGTCTGGGATCAGAAGGAGGCGGTGGTCTTCTGCGAGCGGCACGATCAGTTCCTGCGGCCGGCAAACTATCCTGCCGGGACTCCGGGTCGCGGTTCCAATCTCTTCTTCGCGCGAAACGGCGCCCGCGTTCTGGTTGCCAATGTCATGGGGCGCGTCTTCATGCATCCCGAGCTCGACGATCCCTTCAAGACGGCCGAGGCGATCCTCGACGCCTGCCCGCTCGGCGAGCAGGCCGATGCAGTCGTCTTCGATTTTCACGCCGAGGCGACGAGCGAGAAGCAATGCTTCGGCCACTTCGTCGACGGGCGTGCCAGCCTGGTGGTCGGCACGCATACCCATGTGCCGACGGCGGACCATCAGATACTCAACGGTGGCACCGGCTATATGAGCGATGCCGGCATGTGCGGCGACTACGACTCGTCCTTGGGGATGGACAAGGAAGAGCCGCTCAACCGCTTCATCTCGAAGATGCCCAAGGGTCGCTTCGAAGCGGCATCCGGCCCGGCGACCATCTGTGGCGTCGGGATCGAGATTTCGGACCGGACGGGGTTGGCGGAAAAGATCGCGCCGCTCAGGATCGGCCCGCGCCTAGCTGAGACGATCCCGCAATTCTGGGTTTGAGCGGCTGGGCTTCCTCCGTCTGCGCATCCATTTCCGGATGCGGGCGCTCTGTTCGGATCTCCTTTTTTCAAGGGTGACAGACCCGCCAAATGGTGGCAGGTTAGCGACCAAAATGAGAGCCGCACCGCACGCGGCCGCTATTCGTAAGTTTCCATGCCAATAATTGAAACGGGATGCGGTCGGAGGCGCTCATACTTTCGCTCATCCCGGCGTACAGCGCCGCGCGTTCCTCAGACGCGCAGAGGTCGCTGCAGCATTTTGATTGCTGCATGTGTCTTCCTTTGACCGAAAACGATCAAGGGAAACATGCAGGTAATGCAGCCGGAGTTCCATAGCGTCGCAGCTCGGTCGGGCGCACAGAGTCGCTGTGGCGCTCCGGTATCCAAAGGCGCCGCACCAATTGCAGTCCCGGTGCCGGCGATCTGACGTTCAGATATCTGGAGAGCGTGCATGTTGCGAAAGTGGCGTCTGCCGGCCATCGCCGGCTTTTTCGTCTCCCTTCTCGTTTCGGTCCCGGCAGGCGCGCAGGATGCGCAGTTGCCGACGGTGACCGTCGCCAAACCGGTCGTGCGCGATGTCGTCGACGCCGACGAATTCATCGGCCGCTTCGAAGCGGTCGACCAGGTCGCGATCCGCGCACGGGTCGGCGGCTATCTCGATCAGGTCTTCTTCACCGACGGCGCCATGGTGAAGAAGGGCGACAAGCTCTTCGTCATAGACCAGCGGCCGTTCCGCACCGCCCTTTCCCAGGCGGAAGCCTCGCTCGAGGCTGCGCGATCGACCCTTGTCTTCGCGGAGACCACGTTCAAGCGAACGGAATCGCTCGCGGGATCGGGCACGCTCTCGGTGTCCAGGCTCGATGACGACCGCCGTGCGCTGCTCGCGGCCCAGGCGAATGTGCGCGGCGCCGAGGCGGCCGTCGAGCGCGCAAAGCTGGATCTGGATTACACGACCATCACGGCGCCGCTGAGCGGACGCGTCGACCGGCGTCTCATTTCCCCCGGCAATCTGGTACAAGCGGACCAGACGGTGCTGACGACGATCGTCTCGCTCGATCCGATCGATTTCTATTTCGACGTCGACGAGCGCCGGCTGCTCTCCTATGCGCGTACGGCTCGGGACCGCGGCAGCGCTTTGCAGGAGGGGGCGGGCTCCATCCCGGTGCTGGTCACGATCGCCGACGCCAACGAGCCGCCATTCGAGGGCAAGCTCGACTTCGCGGAGAACCGGGTCGACAACCAGACGGGTACGATGCGGGTGCGCGCGCGCCTCGCAAACCCCAAATTGATCCTGCAGCCCGGCCTGTTCGGCCGCGTAGAAGTGGAGGGATCGAACACCTACCGGGCGGTTCTGGTGCCTGACGAGGCAATCGCCGCCGACCAGAACGAACGCATCGTCTACACGGTCGGCGAGGATGGCAGCGTCGCAACCAAACCGGTGCGTCTTGGTCCCAGGCTCCACGGTTACAGGGTCATCCGCAGTGGCTTGACGGGGGAGGAGACGATCGTCGTCAACGGTCTCATGCGCGTCCGGCCGGGCGTAAAGGTCAAGCCCGAGCTCATCGTCCTGCCCCCCGAGGCCGCGCAATCGGCGGAGAATGCCCAATGAGGTTCGCGCATTTCTTTGTCGACAGACCGATCTTCGCGTCGGTGCTTTCGATCGTTCTGCTGATCGTCGGCAGCATCGCCTATTTCCAGCTTCCGGTGGCGCAGTATCCGGAGATCGCGCCGCCTACCATCGTCGTGCGCGCCTCCTATCCGGGCGCGGATGCTGAGACCGTCGCCAATACCGTTGCCACCCCGCTCGAGCAGGAGATCAACGGCGTGGAGAACATGCTCTACATGTCCTCCTATGCCACCGCTGACGGCTCGATGGCGCTGACGATCACCTTCAAGCTGGGGACCGATCTCGATCAGGCGCAGGTGCTGGTGCAGAACCGTGTCTCGATCGCCGAGCCCCGGCTTCCCGAGGAAGTCCGGCGCATCGGCGTAACCACGACGAAGAGCTCGCCGGACCTGATGATGGTCGTTCATCTGCTTTCGCCGAACGACCGCTATGACCAGCTTTATGTTTCCAACTACGCCCGCACGCGCATCCGCGACATATTGGTCCGGCTGGACGGAGTCGGCGACGTTCTTCTGTTCGGCGAGCGTGAATATGCGCTGCGCATCTGGCTCGACCCGCAGAAGCTCTCCGCCTACGGCATGACCGCAGGCGATGTCGTCTCCGCGCTACGCGAGCAGAACGTCCAGGTCTCGGGCGGATCCATCGGCGGTCCGCCGATGTCGAGCGACAGCGCCTTCCAGTATACGGTGACCACCGACGGCCGCTTCAGCGACGCTCGCCAGTTCCGCTACGTCATCGTCAAAGCGACCGAAGAAGGCAGGCTCGTCCAGTTGCAGGACGTCGCCCGCATCGAACTCGGTGCGCGCGAATACGTGACCAACAGCTATCTCAACGGCAGCCCCGCCGTCGCGCTCGGCATCTTCTCCCGCCCCGGCAGCAATGCGCTCGCTGCGGCCGACGCGATCCAGGCGACGATGACCGAACTTTCGCGAGATTTTCCCGAAGGGCTCGAATACAGGATCATCTACAATCCGACGGAATTCATCTCGGAATCCATCGACGAGGTCTACAAGACGATCGGGGAGGCCGCGCTCCTCGTCGCTCTGGTCGTGATCGTGTTCCTGCAGTCGTGGCGCACGGCGATCATTCCGATCGTCGCCATCCCCGTTTCGCTCGTCGGCACATTCGCGCTTCTCTATGCCTTCGGCTTTTCGCTGAACATGCTGACGCTGTTCGGCCTGGTTCTCGCGATCGGCATCGTGGTCGACGACGCGATCGTCGTTGTCGAGAACGTCGAGCGCAACCTCGCGCGCGGGATGACGCCGCGCGAGGCGGCGCATGTGACGATGGACGAGGTGGGCGCCGCGGTCATCGCGATCTCGCTCGTCCTGACGGCAGTGTTCGTGCCGACCGCGTTCATTCCGGGTATTGCCGGCCAGTTCTACCTGCAATTTGCGGTGACGATCGCAGTCGCGACGGTGATCTCCGCGGTCAATTCCCTGACGCTCTCGCCGGCGCTTGCCGCAATCCTGTTGCGGCCGCACGAGAACCACGAGCATGAGAGCCGCAATCCCCTGACGCGGATCGGCCGCGGTTTTGCCAACGGCTTCAACCGCGGCTTCGACCGCATGGCCGATGGCTATGCATGGACGGTGCGCCACCTCGTCAGGACGCGGATCGCGTTAGCCGGGGCGCTCGTCGTCTTCGTCGCCCTGCTCGGAGCCACCTGGTACATGGCACAGGTCGTACCTCGCGGCTTCATACCCACGATGGACCAGGGCTATGCCATCGTCGTCATTCAGCTTCCGGACGGTGCCTCTCTCGAGCGCACCGATAAGGTCGTCCGGCGGGCCTCGGAGATTATCCGGGAGGTACCCGGCGTAAAGGATGCGGTCGCCTTTGCCGGTTTCAACGGCGCGACCTTCACCAATGCATCCAATTCCGGCGTGATATTCACGCCCTTCGACAGCTTCGAAGAACGCCTCGAGCAAAAGCAGAGTGCGGAACAGATCATCGGCCAGATCTTCGGTGCGATGCAAGGCATTCAGGAGGCTTTCATCATCGCCGTTCCGCCACCCTCCGTCCGAGGCATCGGCAATTCGGGCGGCTTCAAGATGCAGATCATGGACCGCCAGAGCGCCGACATGCGCCGGGCGCTCGGGCTCGCCCATCAGATGATGGGAGCGGCCAACCAGACGGAGGGGCTGACCGGCGTCTTCACCACCTTCACGGCCTCCAGCCCGCAATTCTTCCTGGCGATCGATCGCGACAAGGCGCGGGCGCTGAACGTGCCGATTCCCAATATTTTCGAGACACTCTCGATCAATCTGGGGACGTCCTACGTCAACGATTTCAACGCCTTCGGCCGCGTCTATCAGGTCCGTGCCCAAGCCGACCAGCAATTCCGGCTGGAGCGGGAGGACATCCTTGCGCTTAAGGTACGCTCCGCCTCGGGCGCCCTGGTGCCGCTCGGCACGCTCGTCGAGATCCGCGATACGAGCGGACCGGCGCTCGTCCAGCGCTACAACATGTATGTCTCGGTCCCCGTTCAGGGCAATCCGGCGCCGGGCGTTTCGACGGGCAGCGCCCTGGACAAGATGGAAGCACTTGCAGGTCAGATCCTGCCGCAGGGCACCACCTTCGAATGGACGGAACTCGCTTTGCAGGAGCGCCAGACCGGCAACACTGCGGTCTTCATCTTCGCGCTTTCGGTGGTCTTCGTTTTCCTGGCGCTCTCTGCGCAATACGAAAGCTGGGTGCTGCCGCTGGCCATCATCCTGATCGTGCCGCTTGCCGTGCTCGCGGCGCTTCTCGGCGTTTCGATCCGGGGCTTCGACAACAATGTGCTGACCCAGATCGGGCTTATCGTCCTGATCGGTCTTGCCGCGAAGAACGCGATCCTCATCGTGGAATTCGCCCGCCAGGGCGAGGAGGAGGGCAAGACGCCGATCGAGGCGGCGATCGATGCGAGCCGGCTGAGGCTGCGGCCGATCCTGATGACCGCTTTCGCTTTCATCCTCGGCGTCGTGCCGCTCGTCATCGCCACGGGACCCGGCGCCGAAATGCGCCAGTCGCTCGGTACGGCGGTCTTTGCCGGCATGCTCGGGGTCACCGTCCTCGGCCTGTTCCTGACGCCGGTCTTCTATGTGGCCCTGCGCTCATTGCGGCGCAAGCGTGCACCGGCTGCCGCGCCGGCGCCGGCGCCGGGGGAGTGAAGAGACCAGTGCATCGGCAATGACGCAATTGTGAGCGGCCGCCGGTCGTTAGACGCTGGACGCGATCGCGGCCTTGAATGATCCTGCGTGCCGCCCGGCATGAGCAGCAATGCGCTATGCGGGCGGAGTACCAGAGCAAGTTTTTCTTCCCGCACATGTGAGAGGTGAAGGATGCTGCTGCGATACCTTGCCTACACCGTGACCGTCATCTGGATTATCCATGCGCTCTGGCCGACACCGGCGCACGCGCAGCAGGCGGAAGCCCATGTGAGCCAATGCCAGGCGATCGCGGCAGCCACGCCGGCGGCGACGTTCGCCAGCTTCTCGGCCCCCGCCGCCGCTCCCGCGGCATCTGCCGACACAAGCGAGGTGACGATCACCTTTCTCGGTCATTCGACCTTCCTGATCGAAACGCCGGGGGGAGTTTCGATCGCCACCGACTACAACGGCTGGTTCCGCACGCCGTCGCCGCCAACGGTGGTGACGATGAACAGGGCGCATTCCAGTCATTACACCCTGGCGCCGGATCCGGCGATCCGGCATGTCCTGCACGGCTGGGGCGACAACGGCGATCCGGCGGATCATGACCTCGTCGTCGGCGACGCCTATATCCGCAATGTGACCACGGATATCCGTTCGGGTTTCGAGGGAATGGAACGGGACGGCAATTCGATCTTCATTTTCGAGATTGCCGGGCTCTGCATCGGCCATCTCGGCCATCTGCACCACGAGCTCGACGAAAGCCATTACCGGCAAATCGGCCGGATCGACGTGCTCATGGTGCCGGTGGACGGCGGTCTGACGATGGGAGCGGAGAGCATGAGCCGCGTCGTCTCGCGACTGCGCTCGGCGCTGATCCTGCCGATGCACAGGCCGATGACCAACAACTTTCTGGCGATGTTCGGAGACGACTTCGACAAGCGCTTCGCCACGGAGCCTTCCGTGAAGGTGTCGCTGCGCTCCCTGCCGAGGAGACCGCTCATCTATGTCCTGCAGGGTGTTTGAGGACCGCCGCAGCGCATTTCCGTCTCCTGAAAACACGACGCGCCTGCTGGACTGGACGCGGCAATGAAACTATAAGGCGCCCGATCTCACCGAAATCACGCATGCAGAGGGCGTCATGGCTGGCCATTCACAGTTCAAGAACATCATGCACCGCAAGGGCCGTCAGGATGCGGTGCGCTCCAAAATGTTTTCCAAGCTCGCGCGCGAAATCACCGTCGCAGCAAAAACCGGCCTTCCCGACCCGACGATGAACCCGCGCCTGCGTCTGGCGATCCAGAACGCCAAGGCGCAGTCGATGCCGAAGGACAATATCGAACGCGCGGTCAAGAAGGCTGCGGGCGGCGATGCCGAGAATTACGAAGAAGTCCGCTACGAGGGCTACGGCCCGGGCGGCGTCGCAGTCATCGTCGAGGCGTTGACGGACAACCGCAACCGCACCGCCTCCAACGTACGCTCCACCTTCACCAAGGCGGGCGGGGCGCTCGGCGAAACCGGTTCGGTTTCCTTCTCCTTCGATAGGGTCGGTGAAATCACCTACAAGCTGTCCGCCGGCGACGCCGACAAGGTGATGGAAGCGGCAATCGAAGCGGGTGCCGACGACGTCGAGACCGACGAGGAAGGCCACACCATCACCTGCGGCTTCGAGGATATCGGCGAAGTATCGAAAGCGCTCGAAGGCACGCTCGGCGAGGCGGAGACCGTAAAGGCCGTCTGGAAGCCGCAGAATACCGTGCCGGTGGATGAGGAAAAGGCACAGTCGCTGATGAAGCTCATTGACAATCTCGAAGATGACGACGACGTCCAGAACGTCTATTCGAACTTCGAGGTCTCCGACGAGGTTCTGGCGAAGCTTTCCGCCTGAGCGTTCGGAATATCCGTTGCAATTGACCCGCATCGCTCCGAGCGATGCGGGTCAATTGCTGTTCGCGTCAGGCGGCGGCGAGATCGCGTTGCGCTTGGGCAAACAGCTTCACCGACCGCAACCGCGCTTCCATGTCGAAGATCGGCATTGAGACGATCAGCTCGTCCGCCCGGGTGAGATCCACGAATGCCTCGATCTTTCGGCGGATCGTCTCGGGGCCGCCGACCACCGCGTAGCTCATTGCATGGTCGACGAAAATCTTCTCGTCCTGGCTCCAGAGGCCGTCCATCGATTTGACCGGCGGCGGGAAGCGCCCGCGGGCATTGCGGCGAAGCGCGACGAAGGATTGCTGCATGGAGGTGAAGAGGTGGTTCGCCTCATCGTCGGTGTCCGCGGCGACACCCATGACGCCCACCATGACATGCGGCTTGTCGAGCTGGGGCGACGGGGTGAAGCGCTCGCGATATATTTCGAGTGCGGAAAGCAGCATGTCCGGCGCAAAATGCGAGGCGAAGGCGAAGGGAAGGCCGAGCATGCCGGCGAGATGGGCGCTGAAATGGCTCGAACCGAGCAGCCAGATCGGCACGTTCGAATCCGCGCCCGGAACGGCGATGATCTTCTGGTCTTCGGTCGCCGGGCCGAGCAACGCCTGCAGTTCGACGACATCGTTTGGGAAGTTGTTGGCGCTCGCCTCCATGTTGCGGCGGAGCGCCTGCGCCGTTCTCATGTCCGTGCCGGGCGCGCGGCCGAGGCCGAGATCGATGCGGCCGGGGTAAAGCGCCGCAAGCGTGCCGAATTGCTCGGCAATGACGAGCGGTGAATGATTGGGAAGCATGATGCCGCCGGAGCCGACGCGGATCGTCCGCGTGGCGGAAGCCACATGCGAAATCACGAGAGAAGTCGCGGCGCTGGCAATGCCTTTCATGCCATGGTGTTCGGCCAACCAGAAGCGCTCGTAGCCGTTCTCCTCCGCGGCGATTGCCAGCCGCCGCGAATTTTCGAGCGACTCTGCGATGCTGCCCCCTTCGGTGATCGGCGACAGGTCGAGAATGGAGAAGGGGATCATGGCGGGGCTTTCAATTAAGAGAAATTGATCTTCCGCAATGTAGGTTCAAGTTTCCTTACGCCAAGGGTGCGCCGGCGCTTTTAGGCAAAGCGCGACCATTTCTGTGCAATGTTTTTGTTTTGTTCACTTTTTGCTGGCAGCGTCGCGCCGACCGAAATAGGGTGAAGCATGCAGACTACGATTCGCATCATCGGCATCGATCCGGGCTTGAGGCGCACCGGCTGGGGGGTCATCGAAACACTCGGCAATTCGCTGCGTTTCGTCGCGTCCGGCACCGTCACTTCCGATGGCGAGATGGACCTTGCCTCCCGCCTCTGCCAGCTGCATGACGGGCTTGCCGAGGTGGTGCACGGCTATCAGCCGCACGAGGCCGCTGTCGAACAGACCTTCGTCAACAAGGATGCGACGGCGACGCTGAAGCTCGGCCAGGCGCGCGGCATCGCCATGCTGGTGCCGGCCCGGGCGGGCTTGAGGGTCGCGGAATATGCGCCAAACGCCGTCAAGAAGGCCGTGATCGGCGTCGGCCACGGCGAAAAGCAGCAGATACACATGATGCTGAAGGTGCTGATGCCCAAGGCCGAGTTCAAAGGCAACGATGCCGCCGACGCGCTCGCCATCGCCATCTGCCATGCCCATAACAGGCAGGCGGTGACGAGCCGCCTTGCGGCGCTTGCGGGCTAGGCCGGGCAACGGCATTTCTTCAAAGACGACGGACCAACACCATCCAGAGAGACCAGATGATCGGCAAGCTCAAGGGCACGATAGACGAGATCGGCGAGGATCACGTGGTTCTCGACGTGCATGGGGTCGGGTATGTCGCCCATTGTTCGGCGCGCACGCTCGGAAAGCTCGGAAGCGCCGGAGAGGCGGCCGTTCTCTTCATCGAGACCTATGTGCGCGAGGATCAGCTGAAGCTGTTCGGGTTCCTGAGCGCGTTGGAACGCGAATGGTTCCGACTGCTTCAGAGCGTTCAGGGTGTGGGATCCAAGGTGGCGCTGGCGGTGCTCTCTACGCTGACCCCCGGGGAACTCGCCAACGCGATCGCCTTGCAGGACAAGACGTCGATCTCGCGCGCGCCGGGCGTGGGTCCGAAAGTTGCCGTGCGTATCGTCACCGAACTGAAGAACAAGGCTCCCGCCTTCGCCGGCGAGATGGCACCGTCGATCGGCCTGAAGCAGGAGCTCGGCGAAGGCGTTGCCGCGGCGCCGGTTGCGGACGCGGTCTCGGCGCTCACCAATCTCGGCTATTCGCGAGACCAGGCGGCCAATGCCGTTGCGGCTGCGCTGAAAAACGGCGGGGAGGGCGGCGACAGCGCCAAGCTGATCCGCCTCGGCTTGAAGGAGCTGTCGCGGTGAGGAAGCCACGAGCCTTCCTGCGGCCACAAAAGCATTGGAGTAGAGGGACGCTGGCCGTTCTCGCTGGATTGATCCGGGCGCCGCTATTATGGTTGAGCGCGGCAGCGACGGTGACCGGCCTCGACGCCCGGTGCCCCTATGGCCGCGGACAGCCCGAAACGGAAGCAGTGACATGAGCGAAGCCGCACGTCTGATCGCGCCGGAAAAGCGAGGCGAAGACCTCGATGCGACCATGCGCCCGCAGACGCTCGACGACTTTACCGGCCAGGCTGAAGCGCGCGCCAATCTGAAGATCTTCATCGAGGCGGCGCGCAATCGCGGCGAAGCGCTCGACCATGTGCTCTTCGTCGGTCCGCCCGGGCTCGGCAAGACGACGCTGGCGCAGATCATGGCAAAGGAGCTCGGCGTCAATTTTCGCTCGACTTCCGGGCCGGTTATCGCCAAGGCCGGTGACCTTGCGGCGCTGCTGACCAACCTCGAAGAGCGCGACGTGCTCTTCATCGATGAAATCCACCGCCTCAATCCCGCCGTCGAGGAAATCCTCTATCCGGCCATGGAGGATTTCCAGCTCGACCTCATCATCGGCGAGGGGCCGGCGGCCCGTTCGGTGAAGATCGATCTCGCGAAGTTCACCCTGGTGGCGGCGACGACGCGCCTCGGACTGCTGACGACGCCGCTGCGCGATCGCTTCGGCATCCCCGTGCGGCTCAATTTCTATACGGTCGAGGAGTTGGAGCTGATCGTCCGGCGTGGCGCGCGGCTGATGGGTCTCGGCATGACCGACGAAGGCGCGCGCGAGATTGCCCGCCGTGCGCGCGGCACGCCTCGCATTGCCGGCCGTCTCCTGCGCCGGGTGCGCGACTTCGCCGAAGTCGCACGGGCGGAGGCCGTGACGCGGAAGATTGCCGACGAGGCGCTGACCCGGCTGCTCGTCGACAGCATGGGTCTCGACCAGCTCGACCGGCGGTATCTGACGATGATCGCCCAGAATTTCGGCGGCGGGCCGGTGGGGATCGAGACCATCGCCGCCGGGCTTTCCGAGCCGCGCGACGCGATCGAAGACATCATCGAGCCCTATCTGATCCAGCAGGGATTCATCCAGCGCACGCCGCGTGGTCGCGTGCTCACGGCGAATGCCTGGAAGCATCTCGGCCTCAATCCGCCACGGGATGTCGAGGCAAGCCAATTCCGGCTGACGCTCGAGGACGACTGAAATGATCACCCGGCGGGGCTTCATGAAGGTCCTCGGCGGTGGATTGGCGAGCGCCGTGGCCCTGGGCAGCTACGCCTTCGCCATCGAACCGCTTGCGCGTCTGAGGGTGGCCCGCTACGCCGTGACGCCACCGGGATGGACGCCCGGCCTTAAGCTCCGCCTGGTCGCGCTCGCGGATATTCACGCCTGCGAACCCTGGATGTCTGCGCGCCGCATCACATCCATCTGCGAGCGCGCCAACCACCTCGGCGGCGACGTGACAGTCCTTCTCGGCGACTACGCTTCCGGCATGAATCTCGTGACGCGGTATGTCCATGCGAGCGAGTGGTCGAAGGCGCTTGCCACGCTCACGGCGCCCCTTGGCGTCCATGCCATCATGGGAAATCATGATTGGTGGGAAGACATGACGGCCCAGAAGAACGGCGGCGGCGATACCTTCGGCCATCGGGCATTGGCCGGGGTCGGCATTCAGGTGCACAGCAATCGCGCGGTCCGCCTTGAGAAGAGCGGCTTCCCTTTCTGGCTCGCGGGGCTCGAGGACCAGCTTGCGCTCCTGCCGGGACGGAAATGGAAACGCGCGTGGATGGCTGGGCTCGACGATCTCGATGGCACGCTTGCACAGGTGACGGACGAGGCGCCAGTGATCCTGCTCGCGCACGAGCCGGACATTTTTCCGAAGGTGCCCTCGCGGGTCGCATTGACGCTGTCCGGTCACACCCATGGCGGACAGGTGCGCTTTGCCGGCCACTCGCCCGTCGTGCCGTCGCGTTTCGGTGACCGGTACGCCTATGGTCATATCGTCGAGCATGATCGCAACCTCATCGTCTCGGGCGGCCTTGGCTGCTCCATCGCGCCGATCCGTTTCGGCGTGCCGCCGGAGATTGTGGTCGTCGATCTCGGATGAGTGGAAATCGCCCCCATCCGCCTGCCGGTCACCGTCTCCCCGCAAGTTCCCGGATCGTCGCAGCCAGTCTTTCCCTTCCGCCCGGCATCCAGCCGAGAGCGCGCAGCTTCTCCGTCGACATCGTCTTGAATTCGGCGGCTTCCGCTGCCGGCGGCAGCGGGTGCGGACAGCCGGTTGCGGCCTGGAGAAAGGAAAGAATCTCGCGGTTGTCGGTCAGCACGTCGGAGACGTTGAACACCTGACCGGATATTCTCGCCGGTTCGGTCTCGAGCATGAGGCGGACGGCCTGGGCGACATCGTCGCCATGGACTTCCGTGCCGATGCGCCCTGGTACGGGCCGGCCGGCAATGTAATCGGAAAAGAGATCGCTCCACTTGTGTTCTCGTCCCGAGCCGGCGGGACCATAGACACCGGTGACTCGCAGGCTCGTCGTGACGAAACTGTGGTCGGTCATCGATTTCAAAGCGTTCTCGGTGGCGAGCTTTACCTGTCCGTAGAGCGTGTCCGGAGCGGCAGGTGAGGTCTCTGCGACAAGGGGCGGCGCCGTGTCGCCGTAAACCGCGCGGCTCGACAGGAAAACGCAGCGGCGTACGCCGGCGGCGCGCGCTTCCTCGAAAAGGCGAACGGAGCCGTCGAGATTGGCGCGGCGGAAACCCCGGGGGTCATCACCCTCGCCTCCGCGATATCTGCCCTCGACATGCTCGAAGGCGGCATGGACGAAATAATAGATATCGCCGAACGCGCCGGCCTGGTCCGCATCCGCATCGAGACACAGAGGCACATGGGACACCCGTTGCGAATACAAGCCAGCAGGGGGCGGAGAGCGCCCGCCGACCGTGACTTCATAGCCGTTTGCCAGCAGGTGCTCGACGATGAAGCGGCCGACGAATCCGGTGCCGCCGGAGACGAGAACGCGGGTCATGGCGACGTCGGACCCGCCTGCGGCGGATTGGCAAGACCGGCAATATCCGGAATTTGATTGCCGGTCAGATAGGCGTGCCAGAGATCGATCAGCGGGCGCAGCACGTCCGCGCGCGGATGATCCTTCTCCCACGGCTTTTCATACTGGTAGTGAAGCACCCCGATCGAGCGCCAGTCCCAAAGCCCAGGCAGGTTGAACCACACATATTGCAGCATGTTCATCGTCACCGGCAGTCCATGCCAATCGGGGAAGAAGCTTTGCAGAAAGGTCTGGTCCGTGCGCGGCCAGAAGGCGTCCGGCGCATCGAGGGCCGCGAGCATCTTCTCGAAGGTCGCGACGGCCGGCTCGGCGACGAAGACGCCGGAGTTCAGGCGGTGGAAGTCCGCGAGACTCTCATAGACGTTCGGCGCCGCGGCAAATTCCGGATAGAGAAACAGCTTGTCGATGTTGCGCAACACGATCGCGTCGGCATCGATGAAGATGCAGCGTTCGTATTCCACGAGTTGCCACAGCCTTATCTTGCAGAAATTGTCGAGCGGCGAATGGAAATCGGGCTTGCGACCTTTGGTGAAGGGTGCCTGCTCATGCACGTTGCGGCGTTGATGCCGGGCGTTGAATTCGTCCGAGAGCGGCAGCAGATCGGTTTGGATCAGGCGGCAGTCGAATTCGCGCAGCGGCTCGAGAGCGGCGGCATCCACCCCTCCGGTGTGGAGCACGACGATATCGGCGGGCGTGCGGGTGAGGCGGATCGATCTGAGCAGGGCCCGCGCACCGAGCGCGTAGTCGCTATTGGTGACGAGCGTCACGAAAGCGTGGCGCGCAGTCACCGTAGAGGAGGGGCTGAGCCCCTCCGGACTGGCGAAGACGCGGCTCATGAAACGGATTTCAGCCGCTTGCCCTCCGGATCGTGGTTGATCAAGGGGGCGATGTCCTTCGTCCAGGCGGAAATGGCCGGCACGCGCGAGCGATCGACGCGATAGGCGAATTTCTTCGCCACATCGACGATCTCCGAAAGCAGTCCGTCTTCGAGCCGAACCGGATTGAGGCCGAGCGCGAGGAATTTCTCGTTCTGCACCACGAGCTCGTTCTCGGCCGCTTCCTTGCGCGGATTGGGAAGCCAGGCGATTTTCGCGCCGGTCATGCGTGCGACCATCTCGGCGAGATCGCGGATGCGATGCGTTTCCGTCATCTGGTTGAATATCTCGACACGGCTGCCGCGCGCCGGCGGGTTCTTGAGCGCGAGTTCGATGCAGCGCACCGAGTCCTGAATATGGATGAAGGCACGCGTCTGGCCCCCGGTTCCGTGAACCGTCAGCGGATAGTCGATTGCTGCCTGGATCAGGAAACGGTTGAGGACGGTTCCGTAATCGCCGTCGTAGTCGAAGCGGTTGATGAGCTGCGGATGACGCCGCGTCTGTTCCGTATGCGTGCCCCAGACGATGCCTTGATGCAGATCGGTGATCCTGAGGCCGTCATTCTTCGCATAAAACTGGAAGAGCAGCTGATCCAGGCACTTGGTCATGTGATAGACGGAGCCCGGGTTGGAAGGATAGAGGATTTCCTGGTTCACCGTCTCTCCGCCCATGGTCTCGATGCCGACGGGCAGGTAGCCTTCAGGGATCGCGGCCCCGATCGTGGAATAGCCGTAAACGCCCATCGTACCGAGATGCACGAGATGCGCATCGAGGTCGAGTTCGACCAGTGCATTGAGGAGGTTGTGGGTCGCGTTGACGTTGTTGTTGACCGTGTAATTCTTGTGCCTGTCGCTCTTCATCGAATAGGGAGCGGCCCGCTGCTCGGCGAAGTGGACCACCGCATCGGGCCGATGCTCCGCCAGCCAATTCTTCAGGAGTTCGTAGTCGCGGGCGAGATCGATCAGATTGAAGTGGATACGCCGGCCGGTTTCGGCGTGCCAGATGCGCGTGCGCTCCTGGATGGAATCCATCGGCGTCAGAGATTGAACGCCGAGTTCCGTGTCGATCCAGCGGCGGGAGAGATTGTCGAGGATGTGAACGTCGTGGCCCGCATCGGACAAATGCAGGGCGGTGGGCCAGCCGACGAAACCATCACCGCCGAGGACTGCAATCTTCATGCACGATTCTCCTGCTCGGGAAGAGGACAGGGTCCTGATAGGATAGGATTGTGACAAAGCTGCAGTGCTTGCAAATGTCTTTTTGTTCCTGCACAGGAAAACGCGAAAAATCCTCCCGGAGAATGCCATGTCACTGATTTCGCTTGCCGGCGAGCTGACCGAGACCGGCCACCGACTGATCCAGCGGGTCTATTACGAGGACACCGATTTTTCCGGCGTCGTCTACCATGCGCGCTATCTGCATTTCATGGAGCGCGCCCGGACCGACTATCTGCGGCTTCTCGGCGTCGAGCAGGCGTCGCTGGCGATCGAAGGCGACGTGGAAGGCCTCGTCTTCGTCGTCCATCGTATGGAAATCGACTTCAAGGCGCCTGCGCGCATGGACGACGTCCTGACCATCGAGACCGCGACCGAAAAGGCCGGCGGCGCAAAAATGATCCTGCAGCAGCAGATCAGGCGCGGCGACGCGCTGCTGATCGCGGCCAAGGTCATCATTGCGGTCATCAACGGTCAGGGGCGGCCGAGGCGTCTGCCGGAGGCACTGGCAACGAAATTCCTTGCTGCGCAGGCGGCTTCCGGGTGAGCGGCCGGCTCACTCGACCGAGTTCAATATCTTCTTCGTCAGCGACTGACTGATCTTGCCGATCTCCCGCCACGGATCGGTTCCGGATTCTATCCGCTCGACAATGTCCGGAATGTGAAACCCGTTGGCGGCTTCGAGCCCTTGGAGTTCGTCCCAGCCGACCGGAGTGGCCACCGGTCCGCCGGAGCGCGCGCGGGTGGAATAGGGTGCGATAGCCGTGGCGCCGCGATCGTTTCTCAGCCAGTCTATGAAAATCCTTCCCTTGCGCTTCGCCTTCGACATGGTGGCGACGAAATTGTCCGGATCGCGCTCGGCAATAGATCGCGCGAGCGCTTTGGCGAAGCCTTTGGCCTCCTCCCATTCGGCATGGGGGCGGAGCGGAACGATGACGTGGACGCCCTTGCCGCCGGTCACCATGGGCACTGTCTTCAGGCCGATCTCGGCGAGCTCGTCGCGAAGCTTGACGGCTGCCGCCTTGACCGTCTCGAAGTCGACGCTCGGATCGGGGTCGAGATCGAAGACCAGACGGTCGGGTTTCTCCAGTCGATCGATGCCTGAACCCCAGATGTGAAACTCGAGCGTTCCCATCTGCACGGCGGCGACGAGGCCCTTGGCGTCGTGGATGTACATATAGTTCTCGGTGTCGCCCGATGACTCGGTGATCGGCACTTCCCGGATCGCCTCGGGGAAGCCGTCGCTCGCGTGTTTCTGAAAGAAGCAGTGCCGATCGCCGCCTTGCGGGCAGCGCACCAGCGAAACGGGGTGATCGGCGGCAAAGGGGAGCATCCTCTCGGCGACGACGGCATAATAGCGGGCGAGATCGATCTTGGTGATGCCCTGGCCTTCGAAGAGCACCCGGTCCGGATGCGAGATGCGGATACCGAGGACATCGCCGTCTCCTTGCACAGCCGGCGTCTTGCGCGGCTTGGCCGAGGTTTTGCTTTTGGCGGTCTCCGGCTCCGCTTCCGCCGGCTTCGCTGTCTCCAGTTTCACGGCCCTGGCCTCCTTGTCCTCGCGCAATCCCTCGAATGAACCGTGGCGGACATGTCCGTCAGCCGTGAACTCGGCGAAATCCACCTCCGCCACCAGGTCCGGCTCAAGCCATACCGAATTTCGCATTCTCTCTCGCGGCACGCTGTCGAAGGGCGACGTGTCGCGTCTGCGCTTCGCGAAGGCCGCAGCGAGTTCCTTCATCGTCTTCCCGTTGAATCCGGTGCCGACGCCGCCACGGTAGATCAGCTTCCGGCCTTCGAACGTTCCGACAAGAAGCGAGGCAAAGGCGCGTCCTTTCTTCGAAGATGGGGTATAGCCACCGATGACGAACTCCTGGCGCTTCGTGCATTTCACCTTCAGCCAGCTTCGGCTGCGCCCGCTGCGATAGGGGGCATCCGCCTCCTTGGCGATTATACCCTCCTGGCCTGCCTTGCATATCGCGGAAAGCACGTGCTCGCCATTGCCGCGGACATGCTCGCTGAATTGTATGGTCGAGGTGGTGCCGAGCGTTTGGAGCAGCGCTTCGAGCCGTTCCTTGCGTTCCACGAGCGGCTTACGGCTCAAATCCTTGCCGTCGAGCTCGATGAGGTCGAAAGCGTAAAGCCGTGTGCTGGCCCCCGTTCTAAGCGCTTTCTGCAAGGCCGAGAACGTCGATCCGCCTTCCGACAGCGCCACCACTTCGCCATCGATGAGGGCCGACCGGCAGTCGAGTTCGGCAAGGGCCGCGGCAATTGCCGGGAACTTCTCGGTCCAGTCGAGGCCGTTGCGCGTGTAGCAGCGCACGGTGCCGGCGCCGACGGCGCAGACAAGACGGTAGCCGTCGAACTTGGCTTCGTTCAGCCATGCATCGCCGGCAGGCACCTTGGTCACCAGAGTCGCCAACTGCGGTGCCTTGAAGGCGGGCAGCTTACCGGAGGCTTTTCGCGTGACAGGCTTGGCCGCATTGCCGGTTTCGGCGATCGCGCCGGCCTTGAGATTGGCCGCGATGCTCTCGTTGGAATGCCAGACCCGTGCCTGCTTCTCGCCTTTGCCGTTGGCGATCTCCTCCATTGTCCGGCCGGTGACGATGCTGGTGATGTTCTCGTTGATCAGGCTCTCGCCGTCTTCGGAGGCGATCTCGTCCTTTTCCTTGACGAGCAGCCAGTTCTCGCGCTTTTCGCCTTCGCGCGGCCGCATGCGCACCAGGGCCCAGCCGCCCTTCATTCGGCTGCCATGCAGCTTGAAGGAGATCTTGCCCTTCTTCAAGGCTTTCGACGGGTCATCCTCCGGCTCCCACCAGCCGGTATCCCAGAGCATCACGGTACCGCCGCCGTACTCTCCCTTCGGTATCGTTCCTTCGAAATCGCCATAGGCAAGCGGGTGGTCTTCGGTGCGCACGGCCAGGCGCTTGTCTTCGGGGTTGAGGCTCGGGCCGCGGGTCACCGCCCAGCTCTTCAGCACGCCCTCCCATTCCAGGCGGAAGTCGTAATGCAGGCGGGTCGCAGCGTGCTTCTGGACCAGAAACCGCATCCTGTCGTCCCCGCTGCGCCGCGCGACCGCACCCTTGGGTTCGCTGGTCCGCGTGAAATCGCGGCGCCGGTTATATTCGGAAAGCGGTTGATTGCGAGCGGCCATGGATCGTCAGCCCGATTTCGGCTGGAAGGCTGTATGTTTCGGGGGCCAGGGGCTCATGGCACCGAAACGTGCGACCCGGTGCGAAGTTCCGTATCGCTCAAGCTCAGTCGAACTGCGCGCGCGGTAATACTCCCTTAACCATAATGGTGTCTTAATCCGTGTATCAGGATTTGTGCAGTGCACGTCATCCTTTGACCAAAATTGACGGCAAGAAGGCAGGCTGACGCGAGTAGATCGCAATGCCGCGATCGGTGGCAATACCGGGGCATTCCTGCTGCAGGACGTTTGGGCGACCCGGTCTCGAGCATGAGTTGCTCTGCCGGGTGTTTGGATTCGGGGACTGAAATCGATGGAACAGGTTGGATTGGCCGCGACGAGCGACGTGACCCTCTGGTCGCTCTTCATGCAAGCGGGCTTGGTCGTGAAGCTGGTCATGCTGGGGCTCATCGCCGCCTCGGTCTGGACCTGGGCGATCGTCGTCGACAAGAGCCTCAATTACGGGCGCGTCCGCCGGCAGCTCGACAATTTCGAGCAGGTATTCTGGTCGGGTCAATCGCTGGAGGAGCTCTATCGGACCCTCTCGGACAGGCAGACGAGCGGAATGGGCGCGATCTTCGTTTCGGCCATGCGCGAATGGAAGAAAAGCTTCGAGCGCGGCGCGCGCGCGCCGATCGGCCTACAGATGCGTATCGACCGCGCCATGGACGTGACGCTCGCCCGGGAATCCGAAGCGCTCGAGGCAAGGCTCGGCTCGCTAGCGACGATCGGCTCGGCTGCACCCTTCATCGGCCTTTTCGGTACCGTCGTCGGTATCATGACCTCGTTCCAGGCCATCGCCGGTTCCAAATCCACCAACCTCGCCGTCGTAGCGCCCGGTATCGCCGAAGCGCTGCTGGCGACCGCCATCGGTCTGCTCGCCGCTATTCCTGCCGTTATCGCCTACAACAAGTTCACCGCGGATGCCGGCAAGCTGACGGCACGCATGGAAGCCTTTGCCGACGAGTTCTCCGCCATCCTGTCGCGGCAGATCGACGAGAAGCTGCAGCCTTCTCGTCAGGCCGCGCAATAACGACCTCAAAGCACGGAGACTACGCTGATGGGTATGGCAGCTGGCGGAGCCAAGGGGTCGGGCGGCGGGCGCCGCCGCCGTGGCGGCAGAAGAAGCGCGATCAGCGAGATCAACGTCACGCCGCTCGTCGACGTCATGCTGGTTCTCCTCATCATCTTCATGGTGGCCGCGCCGATGATGACGGTCGGCGTGCCGATCGATCTGCCGGAAACGCAGGCGAAGGCCATGAACGCCGATACCCAACCGATCACCGTTTCGGTCAACCCGGCGGGCGAGATCTTCCTGCAGGAGACTCCGATCGCGATCGACGAGGTCGTGCCGAAGCTCGAGGCGATTGCCACGACCGGCTACAATGAGCGCATCTATGTGCGCGGCGACACCAGCGCCGATTACGGCACCGTGATGAAGGTGATGGCACGCATCTCCGCGGCAGGCTTCAAGAACCTGGGTCTCGTAACGCTTCAAGAACAAGAGAAGTGATCGTCCGAATGAAGGGCAGTATCGCTACATCTGCTGTCCTCCACGCTCTGGTTCTCACCTGGGCGCTGGTGTCGCTTGGCAGCCCGGCCGATTTCGAGGTCGCGGATGTCGAGGCGCTGCCGGTCGACATCGTGCCGGTCGAGTCGATCACGCAGATCCAGCAGGGCGACAAGAAGGCTCCGGCCAAGGAAAAGGCATCGCCCGTTCCGACCAAGAAGCCGACGCCTGTCGAAAACGCCGAGAATGTCGGCGAGAACGACGTCGACCTGAAGACGCCGCCCACACCCAATGTCAAGCCGGTCGAAAACGAGTCGGCCGCAGCGCCGCAGAAGACCGAAAAGGCACCGCCGACACCCGATCCGGTGAAGGAAGCGATCGAGAACGTCGAGGAGAAGCCGGCGGCCGAGCCGGCCACGGAAGTGGCGGCACTCCCCGAACCCAAACAGGAAGTGAAGCCGGACACGAAGCCGGAACCGGCACCGGCGGAAGAACAGCCTGCGGAAAATCCCGAGGCCGAGGCTCTGCCGGACAGGGTGCCGACGCCGCAGTCGAAGCCCAAGGTCGAAAAGCCCGCGCAAACGGCCAAGACGCCCGAACGCAAGAAGGACGAAGCCAAGAAGGAGCAGAAGAAGGCGTCCTCCCAGAAGGAGAGCGACTTCAATGCCGACGAGATCGCGGCGCTGCTCAACAAGCAGGAATCCTCCGGCGGCGGCGCCAAGCGCTCGACCGAGGAGGCGGCCCTCGGCGGCAAGAAGACGACGAGCGGCAATACGCTTTCGCAGAGCGAAATGGACGCGCTTCGCGGCCAGATCCAGAACAACTGGTCGATCATTCCCGGCATGGCCGACGCGGCGGATGTCCGCATCAAGGTAACGATGCGGCTCGACCCGAACGGCGACCTGATCGGCGAACCGGAAGTGGAAGCCAGCGGCGGCTCGGATGCGGCGCGGCGGGCACTCATGGGTGGTGCACGCCGGGCCATTCTGAAGTCTGCTCCCTTCAAGGGGCTGCCGGCCGACAAATACGATTCGTGGAGCGAGGTCGTCGTCAACTTCGACCCGAGCTCGATGCTCTAGACAGGTTGGGCTGGTTGTGGGCGGATCATTGCGCCTCATCCTGCTCGGAACACGAAAGGCTGAAAGGCTTTATGGAAATGCTGAGACGCAATTTTTTCCGCCTCCTGATGGTGCTGGTCGCCGGCTGCGGGCTCATTGCCTCGCCGGCAAATGCGCTCGTCGAGATCAACATCAACAAGGGTAACGTCGAGCCGCTGCCGATCGCGATCACGGACTTCCTGCAGGGCGATCTCGCCCGGAAGATCTCCGACGTCGTTGCCGCAGACCTGAAGCGCTCCGGGCTCTTCGCGCCGATCGACAAGGGCGCCTTCATCGAGAAGATCTCCAATCCCGATGCCGCGCCGCGTTTCGAGGACTGGAAAGTGATCAACGCGCAGGCGCTCGTCATCGGCCGCGTCACGCAGGAAGGCGACGGCAGGCTGAAGGCGGAGTTCCGCCTCTGGGATACCTTTGCCGGCCAGCAGATGCTCGGTCAGCAGTTCTACACCCAGCCGGAGAACTGGCGCCGGGTCGCCCACATCATCGCCGACGCGATCTATGAGAGGATCACCGGCGAGAAGGGCTATTTCGACACGCGCATCGTTTACGTCGCCGAAAGCGGGCCGAAGAACGCGCGCAAGCGCCAACTTGCCATCATGGACCAGGACGGGGCCAATTCCCGGGCGCTCACCAATGCCAACGACATCGTGCTGACGCCGCGCTTCTCGCCGAACCGTCAGGAAATCACCTATATGTCGTTCGAGAACCAGCAGCCGCGCGTCTATCTGCTGCAGCTCGAAACGGGGCAGCGCGAGGTGGTCGGCAATTTCCCGGGCATGACCTTCGCCCCGCGTTTCTCGCCGGATGGCCAGCGGGTGATCATGAGCCTGCAGCAGGAAGGCAACGCCAACATCTATACGATGGATCTGCGCTCGCGCACGACGACGCGGCTCACCAATACCGCGGCGATCGACACCTCTCCTTCCTATTCGCCGGACGGCAGCCGGATCGTCTTCGAAAGCGACCGCGGCGGCAGGCAGCAGCTCTACGTCATGGGCGCCGACGGCTCGGGCCAGACGCGCATTTCCTTCGGCGACGGCTCCTATTCGACGCCCGTCTGGTCGCCACGCGGCGACCTCATCGCCTTCACCAAGCAGTCCGGGGGCAAGTTCTCGATCGGCGTCATGAAGCCGGACGGTTCGGGCGAACGCATTCTCACCACCGGCTTCCACAATGAAGGCCCGACCTGGGCGCCGAACGGCCGCGTTCTCATGTTCTTCCGCCAGAACGCCGGTGCGGGCGGTCCGCAGCTCTATTCGATCGATCTGACGGGCTACAACGAACAGCTCGTCCAGACGCAGGGCTTCGCCTCGGACCCGGCCTGGTCGCCGTTGATGGAATAGGGCCGCCGGCGGGCCCGATCGAGAGAATTGATGAGATTCAAAGATTTCGGGCCGATACGGCCCGAAATTCTTCGTGATCGCGCGTCCACAGTTATGGCAGGGAATGAGGCGAATGTGCCGCTTTCTCGCCGCAAAGTGCTGGTGTAGCAGGCGCCCCGACGCACATTGTCGATTTGTTAACCATATCCGTTGAAAAGCAATTAACCGCTTCCGGTTACAGTCTGGCAACCGTGAATTTGACACTTCTCAAGGAGACCCGGCCCATGAGCCGAATTGACACCCCGGCAGCAAGCCGCATGCAGACCATCGCCCGCAATCCGGTCATGATCGCGCTCGTCATGACGCTTGCCCTTGCTGGCTGCGCTTCCAAGAAGAACCTGCCGAACGATGCTGCCGGCCTCGGACTCGGCGCAGGCGCGGCGACCCCGGGCTCACAGCAGGACTTCACCGTGAACGTCGGCGACCGCATCTTCTTCGATACCGACTCGACATCGATCCGAGCCGACGCACAGGCGACGCTCGACCGCCAGGCGCAGTGGCTGGCAAAATATCCGAACTACGCAATCACCATCGAAGGCCATGCCGACGAGCGCGGCACCCGCGAATACAACCTCGCGCTCGGCGCCCGCCGTGCTGCCGCGACCCGCGACTATCTCGTCAGCCGCGGCGTCCCTGGAAACCGCATGCGCACGATCTCCTACGGCAAGGAAAAGCCGGTCGCCGTTTGCGACGACATCTCCTGCTGGTCGCAGAACCGCCGCGCCGTTACCGTTCTCGGCGGCGCCGGCAGCTGATTATTCGGCAACGAGGGGGATTCGAAGGGCGGCCTGCGGGCCGCCCTTTCTTTTTTACCACACTTTGGCCGAACTCCGTTGCTTTTTCACGGGAGTTGGAAAACTGTGCGGCACCCCACCTCGGATTCGACGAATGTACTGAGCAAGGCGATTCAGGGGCGGGATAATCGGTTACGAACAGGACAAATGAAATGAAGAAATTTGTCGTGGCAGGACTGCTTGGCCTCGTGACCCTTGCGGGTCTCGGCTCTACAGCAGATGCCATGCCGCTTTCCGGGCTCTTTGCCCGTACGACGCAGACCGATGCCGGCAGCAAGGGCGACCTTCCGGTAATGAAGGTGCAGTCATCCGATATCGCACGGGTCGGTCAACTCGAGGAACAGATCCGCTCTCTCAACGGGCGTATCGAGGAAATGAGCTTCCAGCTCCTGCAGATGCAGGAGCAGATCCGGAAGTTCCAGGAGGACAACGAGTTCCGCTTCCAGGACCTGGAAAACGGCAGGTCCTCCTCCAAGAAGAGCGGCGCGCTTGAAACGCCGAAATCGAATGATCAGGCGTCCGTCACCCCCGGGGTGACGGATAGCCGGCCCTCGGGCGCTCCGGCTGCCGGCGGCGCCGATAGGGCGGGTGTCGATCCCAGCGGGCCAGGCGCAGCGCCCGCGCCGACGACGCTTGGTCAGATCATCTTCGACGAGAACGGCAATCCCGTCTCTGCAACGGCGGGCGTGGAGCCCGGGGCCAACGCCACTCTGCCCGGCGTCGACACAGGACTTGCGACTCAGGGCGGCGGCCTCAACGACAATCCGGGAAGCGTGCCCGACAGCGAGCAGGCGACCGCGTCCCTCAGCGATCCGGGCGATCTCTACCAAGCAGGCTACAGCCACGTGCTTTCCGGTGATTACAGCATCGCAGAGCAGGAATTCCGCGATTATCTCGATGCCTTTCCAAGCGGCGACAAGGCGGCGGATGCGAGCTTCTGGATGGGCGAGGCACAGTATTCGCAAGGCAAGTACAGCGAGGCGGCCAAGACCTTCCTCAACGCGCATCAGAGCCACGGCAAGTCACCGAAGGCTCCGGAAATGCTCTTGAAGCTCGGCATGTCCCTCGGCGCACTCGACAACAAGGAGACCGCCTGCGCCACGCTGCGCGAGGTCAACAAGCGCTATCCGAAAGCATCACCCGCCGTGAAGGCGAAGGTGGCGAGCGAGCAGAGCCGTTTCGGCTGCTGAGGCGGGCCAAGATGCCCCATGCCGTCCTCGATACGGCCCGAAATTTTCTCCGATCCTTTATCAGGCCCTGCAGGATTCTGGTTGCCGTCTCCGGTGGCAGCGACTCGATGGGGTTGCTTGTAGCCCTGCATGCGGCGATCGCCGCAGATGAGCGCCGTGGATTTTCCCTTGCCGCCTGCACTGTCGACCATGCGCTGAGGCCGCAGTCGGCTCGCGAAGCAGAAGATGTGGCGGCTTTTTGTGCCGCGCTCGGTATTGCCCACCGCGTGTATCGCTGGGAGGGCGCGAAGCCGTCGACCGGCATTCAGGCGGCGGCTCGGAACAAACGCTACGAATTATTGGCCGAGGCCGCGGGGGGGCTTGGCGCCGATTGCATCGCGACCGGCCATACGTGTGACGACCAGCAGGAGACCGTCGCCATGCGCGTTGCCCGCGGCAGAAGCGATGGTGCTGGAGACGGGGGGCAGGGCGAAGGGCATGGCGCCGCCGGCATGGCCGCGGCCATGTTGTACGGACGGCGGATCTGGGTGTTGCGGCCGTTTCTCGGCTTGGCGCGCGCCGAGATCCGCAGCTTTCTCCAGGCATGCGGCGTCTCCTGGACCGACGATCCGAGCAATGCCAACCCCGCCTTCGAGCGGGTCCGGGTGCGTGCCCGGATAGCGACATCCCAGGGGATGCCGACGCCCTTGTGCAACGGGCGTCAGCGCGCCGCCTCTTCCGCCAGAGCCGCCGCCCTGATCGAGAAGCGCATCCGCGTTCACGAGGCGCTCGTCGCGGAGGTTTCGGCACGGCATGCCGGGGAGATCGACGATGCGGACTGGCGCCGTGCGCTCCTGACGGTCGCGTCGGTTCTCGGCGGGCGCGACCACATGCCCGCTCGCGCCACGGTGCAGCGGCTTTCGCAGTTCCTGCGATCGGGTGAGCCCGGCCGCATGACGGCGGGACGGGTCGTCTTCGACCGGCGAGCAAGCGGTCTCTATCTCTATCGAGAGGCGCGCAACCTGCCGGGGCTCGCCGTCGGACCGGGCGGGCAGGGCATTTGGGATGGGCGGTTCACGGTAAAGAGCGGCGGGTCAGCGGTTACGGTCGCCGCGGACGCTTCGGGGAGGCTGTGGACTCAGAGGCTTATTGACGCAGGGCTGCCGACGGGGATTGCCAAGCGCGGATCCATGGTGGCACCAGAAATCGCGTCGGCGGACGGCGCGGGGCTCGCCTTCGGCGAGGCTCCGGCGAAAGTCGAGTACCACATCCCGCTTTACGACACCTTTTTGCCGGGTTTCGACAGGATCATGGCGGATGCGGTCGCCGTGTCGTTTGGGCGTGATCGATACCCCGCGCCGCCGGTGCACGATGTTTTGATAGAAATGGAAACGTAACCGGCGGTTTTCCTTGGCAAGGTCACCCCGGACACCTATGTTAGGACCAACAATACAGTCCGGCGAATGCGCGGGCTGCGACAGGTTCCGGGGAGTTCGATGAACCCTAATTTTCGAAATTTTGCCCTTTGGGCAATCATAGCGCTTCTCCTGATAGCGCTATTCAGCATGTTCCAGCAGCCGACCGAACGAGCAGGCTCGCGTGAAATTCCATTCTCGCAGTTCCTCAAGGACGTAGACGCGAGCCGCGTGAAGGACGTGGTGATCACCGGTTCGAAGGTGATCGGCAGCTACACCGAAAGCGGGGCGACTTTCCAGACCTATGCGCCCGCCGTCGACACGGCGCTGACGGAGCGGCTGGAAGCCAAGGACGTCACGGTCACGGTTCGGCCGGAGACGGACGGCTCGTCGGGCTTCCTCAGCTATATCGGAACGCTGTTGCCGATGCTCCTGATCCTCGGCGTCTGGCTGTTCTTCATGCGGCAGATGCAAGGTGGCTCGCGCGGCGCGATGGGTTTCGGAAAGTCCAAGGCAAAGCTTTTGACGGAAGCGCATGGCCGCGTGACCTTCGACGACGTCGCTGGTGTCGACGAGGCCAAGCAGGATCTCGAGGAAATAGTCGAATTCCTGCGCGACCCGCAGAAGTTCCAGCGCCTCGGTGGCCGCATCCCGCGCGGCGTGCTGCTGGTCGGACCGCCCGGCACCGGTAAGACGCTGCTTGCCCGCTCGGTTGCCGGCGAGGCGAACGTCCCCTTCTTCACGATTTCGGGTTCGGACTTCGTCGAAATGTTCGTCGGTGTCGGCGCATCGCGCGTCCGCGACATGTTCGAGCAGGCGAAGAAGAACGCCCCCTGCATCATTTTCATCGACGAAATCGATGCGGTCGGCCGCCATCGCGGCGCCGGTCTCGGCGGCGGCAACGACGAGCGCGAGCAGACGCTGAACCAGCTGCTGGTCGAGATGGACGGCTTCGAGGCGAACGAGGGCATCATCCTCATCGCAGCCACGAACCGGCCGGACGTGCTCGACCCGGCGCTTCTGCGTCCGGGCCGCTTCGACCGCCAGGTCGTCGTACCGAACCCGGACATCAACGGCCGCGAGCGGATCCTGAAAGTGCATGTCCGCAACGTGCCGCTCGCACCGAACGTGGACCTCAAGGTGCTGGCGCGCGGCACGCCGGGCTTCTCGGGCGCCGATCTCATGAATCTCGTCAACGAGGCCGCGCTGATGGCGGCGCGGCGCAACAAGCGCCTCGTTACCATGCAGGAGTTCGAGGACGCCAAGGACAAGATCATGATGGGCGCCGAGCGCCGCTCTTCGGCCATGACCGAAGCCGAGAAGAAGCTGACCGCCTATCACGAGGCGGGCCACGCGATCCTCGCGCTCAACGTCCCCTCGGCCGATCCGTTGCACAAGGCGACGATCATTCCCCGCGGCCGTGCGCTCGGCATGGTGATGCAGCTTCCCGAGGGCGACCGCTACTCGATGAGCTACAAGTGGATGATCTCGCGCCTTGCGATCATGATGGGCGGACGCGTTGCCGAGGAACTGACCTTCGGCAAGGAGAACATCACCTCCGGCGCATCCTCCGATATCGAGCAGGCGACGAAGCTTGCCCGGGCGATGGTGACGCAGTGGGGCTTCTCCGACCAGCTCGGTCAGGTCGCCTATGGCGAGAATCAGCAGGAGGTTTTCCTCGGCCATTCCGTCGCGCAGCAGAAGAACGTTTCGGAATCGACCGCCCAGAAAATCGACAACGAAATCCGCCGGCTGATCGACGAGGCCTATGAGACGGCGCGCCGCATCCTCATCGAAAAGAACCATGAATTCGTGGCTCTCGCGGAAGGATTGCTCGAATACGAGACGCTGACCGGCGACGAGATCAAGGCACTGATCCGCGGCGAGAAGCCGGCGCGCGATCTCGGGGACGACACACCACCGCATCGCGGCTCTGCAGTGCCGTCAGCCGGCACGAAGAAGGAAGCCGGCACCAAGGGCGAGGAGCCCGAAGGTGGGTTCGAACCGCAGCCGCAATAGGTTCCCACACATGCGCAAATCCAATGCCGCCGCTCCGGAAGGAGCGGCGGCATTTTTGGATGCTCGCGTTTCAGTGCAACAGTGGTGCGCCCAAGCGTTGCTCAGGGAAAGATCCGGTTGTAACGCGCTGTAATGATTTCTGATGTTATGATCGGTGCCGTATATTGCGGTTTTATGGCAAATATGGCGCAGATTTGCGGGCGGGTCGCGGAACTATGAAAACCAATAGCGGAACACGCAGGCGCACGCGGCCGGCACAAGAGGCGACGCCGAAGCAGGACAATGGAGTTTTTATGAAGCGCAGATATTTCGGCACCGACGGCATTCGCGGCCAGTCCAATATATTTCCGATGACGCCGGACCTCGCCATGCGGGTCGGCATTGCAGTAGGAACGATTTTCAGAAACGGCGCTCACCGCCACCGGGTGGTGATCGGCAAGGACACGCGCCTGTCCGGCTACATGCTCGAGAACGCGATGGTCGCGGGCTTCACGGCAGCGGGGCTCGACGTCTTTCTGCTCGGCCCGATCCCGACGCCCGGCGTTGCCATGCTGACGCGGTCGCTGAGGGCCGATATCGGCGTGATGATCTCCGCCTCGCACAATGCGTTCCGCGACAACGGCATCAAGCTCTTCGGGCCCGATGGCTACAAGCTCTCGGATGACATCGAACAAAAGATCGAAGAACTGTTGGAGCAGGATATGTCCGGGCAGCTGGCCAAGCCGGAGGATATCGGCCGGGCCAAGCGCGTCGACGGTGACATCTACCGGTATATCGAGCAAGCCAAGCGGACGCTGCCGCGCGACGTCACGCTGAAAGGTCTTCGGATCGCCATCGATTGCGCAAACGGTGCCGCCTACAAGGTCGCGCCCTCCGCCCTTTGGGAACTGGGCGCCGAAGTCGTTACGATCGGAACCGAACCGAACGGCGTCAACATCAACCTTGAGTGCGGATCGACGCATCCGGCGGCGCTTCAGAAGAAGGTGCACGAGGTGAGGGCGGATATCGGCATCGCGCTCGACGGAGACGCCGACCGTGTTCTGATCGTCGACGAGGAGGGGGCGGTCATCGACGGCGACCAACTCATGGCGGTCATCGCCGACAGCTGGGCGGCAGATGGCATGCTCAAGGGCGGCGGCATTGCCGCGACCGTCATGTCGAATCTCGGCCTCGAACGCTACCTTCAGGCGCGCCGGCTCAAGCTCCACCGCACCAAGGTGGGCGATCGCTACGTCGTCGAGCAGATGCGTCAGGACGGCCTGAACGTCGGTGGCGAACAATCGGGCCACATCGTACTTTCCGATTTCGGCACCACCGGCGACGGCCTCGTCGCGGCGCTGCAGATCCTCGCGGTCGTAAAGCGCCAGGGCAAGACTGTGAGCGAAATCTGCCGTCGTTTCGAGCCCGTGCCGCAGGTCCTGAAGAACGTTCGCGTTGCGGCCGGCAAGCCCCTGGAGGATGCCGGCGTGCAGCAGGCGATCGCCGATGCGGAGGCGCAGCTCGCCAAGAACGGGCGGCTGCTCATCCGGCCCTCCGGCACCGAACCGCTGATCCGCGTCATGGCGGAGGGCGACGACCGCGGTCAGGTCGAGCGCATCGTCGACGAACTCGTCAACGTGATCGGCGGCGTGCGCAACGCTGCCTGATTAAGAAATAGCCGCTGCCCCTCATCCGCAGGCGGATGAGGGGCAATCACTGTACGTAAATATACCGACCGAATACTTCCAAAAGTTAATATTCAAGGTAAATTTTTGTAGTTAATCAGGGATTAACCTTTCCCCTTCATCATGCGTCGAAGCATACAAAACGGCTGCGACTATGATCCGTCAGCCGTTCAAGAATACACTAATGTA
Source organism: Sinorhizobium sp. P24N7 (assembly GCF_042436655.1). Classification (NCBI taxonomy): domain Bacteria; kingdom Pseudomonadati; phylum Pseudomonadota; class Alphaproteobacteria; order Hyphomicrobiales; family Rhizobiaceae; genus Sinorhizobium; species Sinorhizobium sp. P24N7. Next base: position 304,229 of record NZ_JBHMIW010000004.1, read on the forward strand.
TTGGGGTTGGGGCATGAAGAAGATTTTTAGGGGCGTTGCTGCGGCTCTGCTGAGCGGCACGCCGGTTTATGCAGCGGACGTCTATCAGCCGCCCGTAGAAGCACCGTTCGTCGAGCAGCCGGTGGAGGTGGTCGAAGCCAGCGGCTGGTATTTGCGCGGCGACGTCGGTTACGCGTGGAACGATTTGCGCGGTGCCCACTATTTCCAGGGCTCGAACAGCAATCTGGTCGATTTCGACCGCGCCGATGTAGATGATTCCTACGTCCTTGGCGGCGGTGTCGGATACCAGATCAACAGCTATCTGCGTGCCGACGTCACGCTCGACTATCTCGGCGAGTCCGACTTCAACGGCTCTACCAGCGGTGGTTGCGGGGTTGCCGTCAACTGCGTCTCGAACGACGTCGCATCGATGTCCGCCTGGAGCCTGCTGGCCAATGCCTATGTGGACCTCGGGACCTACGGTGCCTTCACACCCTATGTCGGTGCCGGTATCGGTGGCACCCGGGTAAAGTGGGGAACCCTGCGCAACACGAGTTGCGACGTTACGGATCCCGGCAACTGCGACCCGACGATCGAGCACAAGGGCGAAAGCGATTGGCGCTTCACCTATGCGCTGATGGCCGGTACCGCCGTGGATCTCACCTGCAATCTCAAGGCCGATGTCGGCTACCGCTTCCGCCATATCAACGGCGGCAACATGTTCGGCTACAATCTCAACAGCGGCCCGGCCTACGACAAGGACATCTATGTGCACGAGGCGCGCGCCGGCCTGCGCTATTCCTTCGGCAACAATTGCGAAGCGGCCTATGTGCCGCCGGCCGAGCCGATCGTATATAAGTGATCCGGGCTAAGGCCCGTTGAGTTCGGGCCACCGCCGCCGCTTGTTTGATCGCCTCATCCCTGTGACAAGCACAGGGACGAGGCAGAGGCCAGATTGCAGTCCTGCGAAAAGTTCCCTACAGCGCCGCGCGTCTTATGAGACGCGCAAATGGCGCTGTAGCCCTTTGAGCTGCTGCATGCTTTTGTCCATTGATCGCTTTCCACGTTCCTAAGAGACATGGTTAACCCGTAGTTAACCCGTGCCTGCAATAGTTAACGCGAATGGCCAGCTTCATGCTGCAGCGCTTTGCGTCTCGCGCAAGCCCGCAGCACCTGGCCGAGCGAAAGGGCATGGCATGGATTGGCGACGGGGATTTTGCAGCATGGCACTCTGCGCCGGCCTGTTGGCGCCGTTCTCTGCACAGGCCGCCGACGAAGAACTGCTCGACGCGCCCGAGATCACGATTTCGCCGGAAGCGACCGGCGGCGGCCTTTATCTGCGTGGCGACATCGGCTACGCAGCCTGGCTGGACGAGGGCGATCCCTTCTACCGCTCCTCTGGCGGCACGGGAGCCGTTTCCTTCGACGACGCGCGCTTCGACAAGCCGGCCTCCGCCACCATCGGCCTCGGCTATCAATTCACCGACGTCATTCGTGCCGATCTAACGGCCGAATATTTCGAGGGCCGCTTCGACGGGGCGTCGCTGTCGGCCAGTCCGTGCGCGGGCGAGGGAGCGGGGACGAGGTGCGCGCTTTCCCATAGCGCCAATTTTTCCGCGCTCGGCCTGATGGCAAACGGTTATGTCGATCTGGCGACGCTTGCCGGTTTCACGCCGTATCTCGGTGCCGGTATCGGAGCGACCCGGATCGACTGGAAAACGACCCATGAGACCTCGACCTGCGTCGGGGCAGGCGGGGCCTGCTCCGGGGCGGCGGGCGGTGCTTCCTATGGCGGGCGGGACAGCTGGCGCTTTACCTATGCCCTCATGGCGGGCGCCTCCTACGACGTCACGGATCGGCTGAAGTTCGATGCCGGCTATCGCTATTCGCAGATTGCGGATGGCGACATGTTTGGCTCCGGGGGCGCCAAGGGCTATGATGACGGACTGTCGCGTCATGAGTTCCGCGTCGGCTTGCGTTTCGCGCTTTGGTGATGCGGTGCCGGTTTGCTCGAAACGGCAAAACTTTCTTCAAACGCGACGCGACCGCTTGACTTCCTCTCCGAGCCGCAATATTCCCGGCGGCGGGACACCCCTCCCCAACGAGGGGCTTCTATCTGAGAGGATAGCATATGACGAAGCCTGCCAAGCCGGCCATGCGCCCGGCCAATACTCATTTTTCTTCTGGTCCTTGCGCCAAGCGTCCCGGTTGGACGCTCGAAGCTCTCTCCGATGCCCCGCTCGGTCGCTCGCACCGAGCCAAGATCGGAAAGACAAAGCTCAAGCAAGCGATAGACCTCACCCGCGAAATTCTCGAAGTTCCGGCCGATTACCGTATCGGTATCGTGCCCGCTTCGGACACCGGTGCCGTTGAGATGGCGCTTTGGTCGCTGCTCGGCGCCCGCGGCGTCGACATGCTGGCCTGGGAGAGCTTTGGTGCCGGCTGGGTGACCGACGTCGTCAAGCAGTTGAAGCTTTCCGATGTCCGCCGCCTGGAGGCCGATTACGGCGCGCTCCCGGACCTGACCAAGGTCGATTTCGATCGCGACGTGGTCTTCACCTGGAACGGCACGACCTCCGGCGTGCGGGTCCCGAATGCCGATTTCATTCCCGCGGATCGCAAGGGCCTGACCATCTGCGATGCGACCTCCGCCGCCTTCGCGCAGGCGCTCGATTTCGCCAAGCTCGACGTCGTGACCTTCTCCTGGCAGAAGGTGCTCGGCGGAGAGGGCGCCCATGGCGTGCTGATCCTCAGCCCCCGCGCAGTCGAACGGCTGGAGACCTATGTCCCCGCCTGGCCGCTGCCGAAGATCTTCCGCATGACCAAGGGCGGCAAGCTGATCGAGGGTATCTTCACCGGCGAGACGATCAATACGCCGTCCATGCTCTGCGTCGAGGACTATATCGACGCGCTTCTCTGGGCGAAGTCGGTCGGTGGCCTTGAGGGTCTGATGGCCCGCGCCGATGCCAATGCCGAGGTCATTCACCGTTTCGTTGCGGCCAATGACTGGATCGCCAACCTCGCGGTGAAGCCCGAAACCCGCTCCAATACGTCGGTCTGCCTGAAGATCGCCGACAATGATGTGTCGGCGCTCGACGCGGACGCACAGGCCGCCTTCGCCAAGGGGGTCGTGGCCCTCCTCGAGAAGGAAGGCGTCGCATTCGACATCGGCCATTATCGCGATGCGCCGTCCGGGCTTCGCATATGGGCGGGCGCGACGATCGAGACGTCCGACATGGAAGCGTTGATGCCGTGGCTTGCCTGGGCTTTCGAGACCCAGAAGGCGACGCTTTCGCAGGCTGCCGCCTGATCCGATGCGATCCGCTTCGCTCTCCCTGAGGGCGAAGCCTAATCCCCAATGGTTCAGACCTGTTTTTCAAGGAGGCCTTCATGGCACCTCGCGTTCTCGTATCCGATGAACTGTCGGAAACCGCTGTCCAGATATTCCGCGACCATGGCGTGGAAGTGGATTTCCAGCCGAAGCTTGGCAAGGACAAGGAGAAGCTTGCCGAGATCATCGGCAATTACGACGGCCTTGCCATCCGCTCCGCCACCAAGGTGACCGAAAAGCTGATCGCCGCCGCGACCAATCTCAAGGTCGTCGGCCGCGCCGGCATCGGCGTCGACAATGTCGACATTCCCGCCGCTTCGCGCCGCGGCATCATCGTCATGAACACGCCCTTCGGCAACTCGATCACCACCGCCGAGCATGCGATCGCGTTGATGTTCGCCGTTGCAAGGCAGCTTCCCGCCGCCGACGGCTCGACCCAGGCCGGCAAGTGGGAGAAGTCGAAGTTCATGGGCGTCGAGATCACCGGCAAGGTGCTCGGGGTCATCGGCGCCGGCAATATCGGCTCGATCGTCTGCGCCCGCGCGATCGGTCTCAAGATGCACGTCATCGCCTATGATCCGTTCCTGTCGAAGGAGCGGGCAGAGGAAATGGGCGTCGTCAAGGTCGAGCTCGACGAACTCCTCGCCCAGGCAGACTTCATCAGCCTGCACGTGCCGCTGACGGACAAGACCCGCAACATCCTGAACGCGGAGGCGATTGCGAAGACCAAGCCGGGCGTGCGTATCATCAACTGCGCCCGCGGCGGTCTCGTCGATGAAAGGGCGCTTGCCGAGGCCCTCAAGTCCGGCCACGTCGCCGGCGCAGGCTTCGACGTCTTCGAGGTCGAGCCCGCCACGGAGAGCCCGCTCTTCGGCCTGCCGAACGTCGTCTGCACGCCGCATCTCGGCGCATCGACGACCGAGGCGCAGGAGAACGTCGCTCTGCAGGTCGCCGAGCAGATGTCGGAATATCTCGTCAAGGGTGCGGTCACGAACGCCATCAACATGCCGTCGATCACGGCGGAAGAGGCGCCGATCCTGAAGCCCTTCATCCGGCTCGCGGACGTTCTCGGTGCCTTTGTCGGACAGGTCACCGAAAGCGCGATCAAGGAGATCGAGATTCTCTACGACGGCTCGACCGCGGCGATGAACACCAAGGCGCTGACGAGCGCGGCGCTCGCCGGCCTGATCCGCCCGCAGGTGGCCGACGTCAACATGGTTTCGGCGCCGGTCATGGTCAAGGAAAAGGGTGTGATCCTTTCCGAGGTCAAGCGCGACAAGACCGGTGTCTTCGACGGCTACATCAAGCTGACTGTCAAGACGGCGAACCAGACCCGCTCCGTCGCAGGGACCGTCTTCTCCGACGGCAAGCCGCGCTTCATCCAGATCAAGGGCATCAATCTCGATGCGGATGTCGGCAATCACATGGTCTACATAACCAACACCGACGTCCCCGGCATGATCGGCTTCATCGGATCGACCCTCGGCGACGCGGGCGTCAACATCGCCAATTTCCAGCTCGGCCGTGAGAAGCAGGGCGGCGATGCGATCGCGCTGCTTTACGTCGATGGCCCGGTTTCGGAGACCGTGCTCGACAAGCTGCGGGCGAACGAAGCGATCCGCCAGGCAAAGCCGCTGGTGTTCAATATCGACTGAGCCGCACTCGGGCTTTCAAATTGCCCCTTCCCGCAGGCGTCCGCAGGGGAGGGGCTTTACCATTATGTCACCGCGGCAGCTTCGGCCGGCCGCGTTCGGCAATGGCGATGCCGCCGAGGACGAGTGCCAAAGCCGCGAGATGAAACGGGTGGAATATCTCGCCGACCAGAAGGACGGAGAGAAGGGTCCCGAACACGGGAATGGCGTTGATGAACAGGCCGGCACGATTGGCGCCGATCATCTCGACGCCGCGAACATAGAGAACCTGCGACATCAGCGAGGGGAAGATCGCCGCATAGATCACAATCGCCCAGCCGGTCGCATCCGGCATGATTGCCGTACCTTTCCCGATCTCCCACAAGAGGAGCGGTATGGCGCTCAGCAGCGCCCCGAAGGCCGGGGCGGCTATGAAGCTCTGCCAATGCATTGCCGGTTTCCACCGCAGCGCAACCGTATATGCGGCATAGACGATGCAGGCGAGGATCATCAGCGCGTCGCCGAAATTGAAGCTCAGGCGCATGAGGCTGGCGAGATCGCCATGGGCGGCGGTAATGAGCACGCCGATTAACGTCACGGTAAAGCCGATGACCTGGGCGAGCGACGCCTTCATCTTGAAAAGCGCGAAATTGAAGATGAAGATCAGCATCGGAATGCCGGCCTGAAGGATGACGGCATTGATGGCGCTGGTGTATTGCACCGCGGAATACAGGAACGCATTGAACATGGTGAAGCCGACGGCGCCATAGGCAAGCAGCTGCAGCCAGTGCTGGCGGATCTTTTGCCAGTCACGGCGGATCTGCGGCGTCATCAGGGCCAGGATGACCGCAAGCGCGAGCAACCAGCGCAGGGTCGTCAGCATCATCGGGCTGACGTGCCCGACGGCCATCTTGCCCGCCACTGAATTGCCGCCCCAAAAGAGCGCGGTAATACCGAGATAGAAATAGGCCCTGGCGTTCACGATGATACGGTCCGTGTGGGGTGGAGGAGGATTGCCGGAATGGCACGAGAGTTCGAGATATAGGCGTTAGATCCGCGGTTTGTCATTCAAAAAGGGCTGGCCACCGCTCATAACGGGGTCGCTTTCCGAAAGACAACACAGTATAGATGCGCGGGTTTGAGAACAGCGCAACGTCCGCATGCGCGTGTAAACAGGAAGAGAATTATGACGAATGTCGTGGTGGTCGGATCCCAGTGGGGCGACGAAGGCAAAGGCAAGATCGTGGATTGGCTCTCGGAACGCGCCGACATCGTGGTGCGCTTCCAGGGCGGCCACAATGCCGGCCACACGCTGGTGATCGACGGCGTCAGCTACAAGCTGTCGCTGCTGCCTTCGGGTGTCGTCCGCCCCGGCAAGCTCGCCGTCATCGGCAATGGCGTGGTGATCGACCCTCATGCATTGCTCGCCGAGATTGACAAGCTTGCGGCCCAGGGCGTCAAGGTCACGCCCGAGAACCTGCGCATCGCCGACAATGCCACGCTCATTCTCTCGTTGCACCGCGAGCTCGACGGCATACGCGAAGACGCGGCTTCAAACAGCGGCACGAAGATCGGCACGACCCGCCGCGGCATCGGTCCGGCCTACGAGGACAAGGTCGGCCGCCGCGCGATCCGCGTCATGGATCTTGCCGATCTCGACACGCTGCCGGCAAAGGTCGATCGGCTGCTGACGCATCACAACGCGTTGCGCCGCGGCCTCGGCGAGGCCGAAATCAGCCATCAGGCGATCATGGACGAGTTGTCGTCGGTTGCCGAGCGCGTGCTGCCGTTCATGGACACGATCTGGCTGCTGCTGGACCGGCAGCGTCGCAAGGGCGCACGGATTCTCTTCGAAGGCGCGCAGGGCACGCTGCTCGATATCGATCACGGCACCTATCCCTTCGTGACCTCGTCAAATACGGTCGCCGGTCAGGCCGCCGCCGGCTCGGGCATGGGCCCCGGCGCGCTCGGCTATATCCTCGGCATCACCAAGGCCTACACGACGCGGGTCGGCGAAGGGCCGTTCCCGACCGAACTCGACGATGAGATCGGCCGCTTCCTGGGAGAGCGCGGCCATGAATTCGGGACGGTGACGGGGCGCAAGCGCCGTTGCGGCTGGTTCGATGCTGCGCTGGTGCGCCAGTCGGTGGCCGCTAACGGCATCACGGGCATAGCGCTCACCAAGCTCGACGTGCTCGACGGGCTGGACGAGTTGAAGATTTGCGTCGGCTATACTCTGGATGGACAGCAGATCGACCATCTTCCCGCAAGTCAGGCACAGCAAGCTTCGGCAAAGCCGGTCTATATCACGCTCGAGGGATGGAAAGAATCGACGGTGGGCGCCCGCACTTGGGCCGATCTTCCGGCGCAGGCGATCAAGTATGTTCGCCAGGTCGAGGAACTGATCGGCGCGCCGGTCGCGCTACTTTCGACCAGCCCGGAACGGGACGACACGATACTTGTGACGGACCCTTTTGAGGACTAGTGTCGGCGCAAGGAAAGCGGCGACGCGGCAATTGCCGCGGGTCTGGAAATTGAGAAAGTACTGATGGCGGATTTTGTTGCAGTTATTCGCAGGACGGTCGACGGCCTGTCGGAAAACACACTGGAAATGCGAGGCAGGGTCTACGAGAAGGCGCGCGGTGCCGTGCGCCGCCAGCTCGAGAGCATGAACCCCCGGCCGTCGGACGACATGATCAACCGCCAGCTCAACAAGCTGGAACAGGCAATCTCCGAGGTTGAAAGCGAGCACGCCGAAGCCCTGCCGCCGGTCGAGGAAACCGAAGCTCTCGAGCCGGATACGCTCGAAGCACCGCCGGGCGACGAGGCCGCCACACCGGTAACGCAGGAGGCGGAGCCCGAGGCACTGCCGGCCGCATCCGTCGAAACGGAGCAGACCGCCCCAACGCCGGTCGAAGAGCCTGCTTCGGACGCCGCCCCCGAAGAGCCCGAAGATCTTGTGCAATCGGCCCCCGATGAGGAGCCGCCCGCACCGGTTGCCGAGGCCCCCACGGTCGACATGCGCGACGAGGCACCGCTTCACGAAGAGGAGCCGGCCGACGCTGCCGCCGCCGTTCCGCAACGGGATGAGCCGGCCGAGGAACAGCAACCGGCCGCCGAAGCCGATGCGCAGCAGGAACATCCTGCCCAAGACGTGACGGCCGCCGAGCCCGATCCGCAGGATGTCAGCCGCGATGAGGCTGAGGTCGAATTATATCCGGCCGAGCCGGCACCGGACGAGGCGACGCCGGTGGAGGTCCAGGCCGATGATGTGCCGGACAGGCGGGGACCATCCGAGTGGGCTTTGCCCGAATGGGAGGATACCACCCCCTCGCCACGGCCGAGCGAGGTCCCGGTCGAGCCGGAAGACCATAGGCAGGACGAGACGTCGCCGGCCGAGCCCGAGCGGCTGGGGATACATCCGGTCGAGCCGGAAAAGGCCGAAACGGAACAGCATAGCGGCGAGGCGGATGCAGCGCGCTCCTGGTCATTCGACGACAGCGATCCCTTCGCCCAAGGTACCGAAGGCAAGAAGGACCGGCCGGCCGACGAGCCGGAAATTTCCGAATGGTCGTGGCCCGTCGAGAAGGCTCCGGCCGCCGCGAACCAGGAAGAGCGTGCCGGCACTGCCTGGGATCATGTCGACGATCTGCTCGGTTTTGAGGACGACGGCCGGACGGCGAATGGTTCGGCGAGCAACAAGGACAAAGACAGCAGCCTTGCCGCGCCGCCTGCGGTTCCCGCTCGCCCCGCGTCCTATCGCGCCACGCCCAAGCCCAGCCGGTTCAGCATCAAACGCCTGGCGATCGGCGGGGCGGTCGTGCTTCTCCTCGGCGCCGGCGGCTACGCCTACTGGCAGAACAGAGAGGCGGGCAATGCCTGGCTCACGGGCATGGTCGCGAAGATCATGCCGAGCGATCCCGCCGAGACGCCGGCACCGGCGACACCCGGTGGCGAGGCCGAGCCGGCGAACCAACCGGCCGAACAGTCCGGCACCAAGGAAAATACGGCGCTTTCCGATGCTGCTTCCACCAAGTTCACCCAGCGGCTGCTTGCCGATGGAACGGAAAGGGACGAGGGACCTGCCGTCGCGACCGAGACGGCCGCTTCTCAGGAAGGCAAATCCGTCGCTGCACGGACGCATGCGGTAGAGCCGCCGAACGCCAATGCCGGCGTGCAACAGGCGGCAGCGGATCAGACGGCCTCGCCGGTGCCCGGCCAGACCGCCAGCGAGGCAGCAGCGCAGCCCGAGGTTTCCGTCGCCGATGGCGAGAAGATGTTCCTCTATGAAGAGAGGCTCGGCCAGTCCTCGCCGACCGCGATTCCCGGCACCGTTGCCTGGTCGATCAAGGAGGAGTCGCCAGGCGGCGACGCCAAGCCCGAGCCCGCCATCCAGGCGCAGATCACGGTTCCCGATCGTGGCCTCACGGCTCTGATGACCATCAAGCGCAATGCCGATCCGTCCTTGCCGGCAAGCCACGTGATCGAATTCGTGTTTTCGCTGCCCGAGAGCTTCGAGGGCGGCGCCATAGACGGCGTCCAGCGCGTCTCGATGAAGCGAACCGAGCAGGACCGCGGCGATCCGCTGATCGCCGTCCCGGCGAAGATCACCGACGACTTCCACATGATCGCACTCAACGATTTTGCCGAAGCGGTCAGCAACAACACCGAACTTCTGCGCAGCCGCAGCTGGATCGATATCCCGATCACCTACCGCAACGGCCGCCGCGCTCTCCTCACCCTGGAGAAAGGGCAGGGCGGAGCGGACGCCTTCAACAAGGCTTTGCAGGCTTGGGGAAGTCCCGGCAGCACAGCTTCCAGCGGGCAATAGTCTGAGGCCTGTTGAGATCCAGGCCACCCGCCGCCGCTTGTTTGATCGCCTCGTCCCTGTGACGAGCACCGCGATGAGGATGAGAGGGTGCGGTTCCTTGGCGCGCTTCATAAACCGTGAAGATGGTGAGGCGGCGCGGAAGGTCGCGGGCCAGGCCCGGGTACAGCGTCCCGCTTCGCTTTGATGCGAGAATGTAGGAGCCGTACATCCTGGTCCCTCATTCCTGTGCTTGTCACAGGAATCCAGTCAGACCAAGTCCTTGGGCTGAAAGAACGCTTCCCGCGCCGCAGACGCGGCGCTGCTGGATCCCTGTGACGAGCACAGGGATGAGGGTCGAGAGGGTGCGGTCCCTCGGCGCGTCTCAAAAAGACGTAACTTTTCGTTGCGTGACGGGTTGACCATTCCCTCGCATATTCGCAAGTGAGGGTTGTAGCAACCGCTCATCCCGGTCCCTCATTCCTGTGCTTGTCACAGGAATCCAGCCAGACCAAGTCCTTGGGCTGAAAGAACGCTTCCCGCGCCGCAGACGCGGCGCTGCTGGATCCCTGTGACGAGAGCAGGGATGAGGGGAGGAGACGTCGCAGTCCTCCGAAAACTTTCCTACAGCGCCGCGCGTCTTACGAGACGCGCAAAGGTCGCTGTAGCACTTGAGCTGCTGCTCGGTCGGTACTCATGGAATTCCAGCGCATCGCCATCCGTGCCGACAAAACCCACCAGAGCTTCAACGCCATTATCCATCTCGCGGCCGCCGCCCATCCGGAAGTGCGCAGTGTCAGAACACATGAAGACATGAAAAATCCCGGCTAGATCTCCCGCCGGGACTTTCGTTGTGGGGGTGAATGCGTGGGCCTTTAAGCGCCTTCAACCACGCGCAGCGCACTGGCTCGTTCCAGCGCGGCCTTGCGCACGGCCTCCTGCACCTTTTCGAAGGCCCGAACCTCGATCTGCCGCACGCGCTCGCGGCTGATGTCGAACTCGGTCGAGAGATCCTCCAGCGTTATCGGCTCCTCGGTGAGGCGGCGGGCCTCGAAAATCCGGCGCTCACGGTCGTTCAGAACCTTCATGGCATTGGCCAGCAGTGCGCGGCGGCTCTCGAGCTCGTCCTGTTCGATCAGGATTTGTTCCTGATTGTCGTGATCGTCCACCAGCCAATCCTGCCACTGGCCGGAATCGCCTTCGCTCGCCTTGATCGGCGCATTGAGCGAAGCGTCGCCAGAAAGGCGACGGTTCATCGAGACGACCTCTTCCTCACTGACCTTCAGGGTCGTGGCGATCTCCTTCACCTGTTCCGGCTTGAGATCGCCTTCATCGAGAGCCTGAATGCGGCCTTTCAGCCGTCTCAGGTTGAAGAACAGGCGCTTCTGGTTGGCCGTCGTGCCCATTTTGACCAGGGACCACGAACGCAGAATGTATTCCTGGATGGCAGCCTTGATCCACCACATGGCGTAGGTCGCGAGGCGGAAGCCGCGATCCGGCTCGAACTTCTTGACCGCCTGCATCAGGCCGACATTGCCTTCGGAAATGACTTCGCCGATCGGCAGACCGTAGCCGCGATAACCCATCGCGATCTTGGCAACGAGGCGAAGATGGCTCGTTACGAGCTTGTGCGCGGCCTTGCGGTCGTCATGCTCCTGGTACCGCTTGGCGAGCATGTACTCTTCCTGCGGCTCGAGCATGGGAAATTTGCGAATTTCGTCGAGATAGCGGTTGAGACCGCCCTCTCCAGCAGCGATGGTCGGCAAGGTATTGCGGGCCATGAAGCACCCCCTTTGTGCGTCGCCGGCCTCCGGGACGGCAGGCCGGGCCTGTGGGTCTTCATCCAAGACCCCACGAGGCTAATAGATAAGTGCGGCGAAAGCATGATTCAAGGAATCCAGTTTCACGCTGTCGTGAAACTGGAGAAAGAAATCGGCGGGTTGAAACGCCTATAAGATTGGAATCTTCACACGCAAATTCAAGGGGCTCCGACCCGCAGCGCCGCGATCAATTCCTGAATATCCGCCGGCACAGGCGTTTCGAAATGCATGGTCTCGCCGGTTGCGGGGTGTTCGAACTGCAGCATGAAGGCGTGCAGGGCCTGTCGTGGAAAGCGGTTGACGGCGGCTCTCGCCGGTTCCGGCAGCAGATTGGCCTTGGTGCGGAAGGCCGCGCCGTAATCCGGATCGCCGATCAGCGGATGACCGATATGGGCCATGTGCACGCGGATCTGGTGGGTACGCCCGGTCTCCAGATGGCACTCGACGGTGGAGGCGAGAGAGGTGCCGTCCGGTTTCTCGTGATAGCGCTCGATCACCTCGTAATGCGTGATCGCCTCGCGTGCATCGTCGCTGTCTTCGCGTTTGACGGCCCGTTTCGTCCGGTCGCCGGCCCGCCCCAGCGGCGCGTCGATCTTGCCTTTCAATTGGCGCGGCCGGCCCCAGACTACGGCGCGATAGGCGCGCTCGAGCGGCCCGCTGCGGCCGTGGTCGGCGAACTGATCCGAAAGGTGGCGGTGTGCGGCATCGTTCTTCGCGACCACCATGACGCCGCTCGTGTCCTTGTCGAGGCGATGCACGATACCGGGGCGCTTGACGCCGCCGATGCCGGAAAGGCTGTCGCCGCAATGGTGGATGAGCGCGTTGACGAGGGTTCCCGTCCAATTGCCGGCGCCGGGATGCACGACCAGGCCGGCCGGCTTGACCAGTACGATCAGGTCGGCATCCTCGTAAAGCACGTCGAGCGGGATCGCCTCACCCTTGGGTTCGGGATCCTCCGGCTCGGGCAGGGCAATCCGGAACGAGTCGCCGGGGTGAACCTTTCGCTTCGGTTCGGTGACGGTCGCGCCGTTGATCGAGACGGCTCCTTGTTCGATCAGGCCCTTGATGCGATTGCGGGAAAACTCGCCCGCAAGCGCTTCCGTCAGGAAGGCGTCGAGGCGCCCGGCCGCGTCATCGCCTGCCGTCAGGACTTTCCTATTGCCGGGCGCTTGTTTAAAGGGATCGTTCATTCCGTTCCAATTCCGATAGAAAGCCGACCATGACCGCAATCGAGCCTGAAGAACAGGAAGACAAGCCGCTTGATCCAGCGATGGAGAACGTCCGTCGCAAGATGGTGCGCCTGCAACTCGTCTCGGCCGGCGTGATGCTGGTGATGCTTATGGCCGTCCTCGGAGCCATTGTCTACAAGCTGACCCGCACGGACGGAAGGGCCGAGGCGGCGCAGCCGGCCTTGAGCGTGCCCGGCGATGCGCCGGTGAGCGCCATTGCGGCGCTGCCGGCCGGCTTCTCGGTGAGCAATGTGGCGCTTTCCGGCTCGCAGCTCGTCTTCTACGGCAGCCTGCCCGGTGCGGAGCCGCGTGCGATCGTTTTCGACATCAGGGCCGGCCGCATCGTCGCCGACGTCACTGTCAGGACCAATTGACGATATGACTGATCCTCTCCTTCGCATCGACGATCCGGCGGACCCGCGCATAGCCGGGTTCCTGTCGATCAAGGAGCGCGATCTGACGGGACGGCAGGGCCGCTTCATCGCCGAGGGGACCGTCGTGCTCAGGATGCTTGCGGCCGCGCATCGCGAAAGGCGCGGCATCGCAGCCGAGGCGATCCTGCTCCTCGAGAGCCGGGTGGCCGGTATCGCGGACCTGCTCGCGCAGTTTCCGCCGGACGTTCCGGTTTATGTGGCGGCCGGCCGCGTCTTCGACGCGATCGCCGGGTTCAACATGCATCGCGGCGTGCTGGCGCTCGGCCGGCGCGATGCTGCGCCCGGCCGCGATGCGCTGATTGCAGGATTACCGCAGTCGAGCCTCGTGCTCGCCGCCTGCGGCATATCGAACCACGACAATATGGGGTCGCTCTTTCGCAACGCTGCGGCCTTCGGGGTCGATGCGGTGCTGATGGACTCGATGAGTTGCGATCCGATGTACCGCAAGGCAATCCGCGTATCCGTGGGGTCGGTGCTGACGCTGCCCTTCGCGCGCGAGGGTACAGCGGCGGAGCTGATCGAACGTCTTCAGACGGCAGGTTTCGTCCTCTGGGGTCTGTCCCCGCGCGGCACCGCCGACATCACCGCGATCCCGCCGGCGCCGCGCACCGCATTGCTGGTCGGCACCGAGGGCGAGGGGCTGCCCGAAGCGATACTTTCGGAAATTCGCACGGCCCGCATCCGGCAACGGCCCGGCCTGGACAGCCTCAACGTGGCGATGGCGGCGGGCATCGCGCTTCATCAGGTTGCAAGCATCAACGGCAGGGTTTGAGCGGAACGGCGAGCGTTTCGGCACGATCGGTGCGGATACAAGGGGCATGCCGCCGGCATCCCGGCCTGATCTCATTCGGGCTCCAGCATCTCCTTCACCCGCTGCGCCAGGCTCCTTCGGCCTGCCCGCCGTTCGGCATCTTCGCCGGCAAGAAGGCCGTGGATGGGCGAGGTGTTGCCCTCGCGCGTCGCCGTCAGGGTGACCATGCCTGCTGCGATTTCGGCCATCTCCTGGCGGAGCGCCTCATCGTGAGCAGCCGATTTGGAGCCGACAAGGCGTTCGGAAAGCGCTGTCGCCCGGTTTCTGAGATCGTCGGAAAGCGCAGTCGTGTCGAGGCCATCCGTCGCGGCGTCGTGCTCGTCCGCATGCTTCGAACGCTTCGCACCGCGCGTTTTGACCTGCGACCTCAAATGGGCGATCTCTGCCGCGCGTTGTTCGAGGGCACTCTCGCGATCGGCGTTGGCCGCCGTTTCGCGGGCGAGCCGGTTTTCGAGTTGATGCATGCGTGTCTCGTCCTGGGTGAGGCGCTGCTCCATTTCCCCGGCGCGGGCGGTTTCCGCCTCCAGGTTGGCGCGTAAGGTCTCGCGCTCGTCGTGGATCGCTCGCATCCGGCTCTTCAGGTGCTCGATTTCGGTATCGCGCGCCGCAAGGTCTATCTTGAGGCCATCGAGGTCCGCGCTCTGCTTGTCGATCCGGCTCTGCAGCGCGCGGACGGTCTCGGAATGCGCGCCGTTCTCTCGTGCCGAGCTTTTGGCAGCCGCCTCCATGCTTTCCAGGCGTTGTTCCAGCCGACGGATGGTAGAGCGCATGGCGGCCGCCTCGACGTTCATATCCGCCAGCTGCGCTTGAAGTTCGGTGTTTTCGCTCACCAGATGGCGCGTGTCTCTCAGGGTTCTTTCATGCTGCACCATCAGCGCGACAGCCTTGTCGCGCTCGCGGCGCAGCGCCTGAAGCGTCTTGGCGTTTTCGACGGCATAGGTCGCGCGCGCCGCATCCCTTTGCGCGCGCACTTCCTGCGGGCTCAGAGGCATCGTTGCCTTCAGCCTGTCCTCCGCAAAGCGCACGATGCGCCTTTGGATGGCAGGGGCGACGAGAAGGCCGATGACGACCGCCGTCAGGAAGCCCAGGGCAAAGAGGAGCGCATATTCAATCACGTGCTGGCCGTTTCAGTGTGGACCGGGTCTGCAGCAGGCAGTCATTCGCGTTCATGCAGTAAGCATGATGCGGGAAATGCTGCAACAATTACCGCAAGCTTGCACGTCTTTTCGGGCAGGGTTCATAGGCGCCGTGGCGCGGGCGCTTCAGAAGGGGTTCCAGGTCGGCTGCTGCGTCAGCTTGAGATAGCCGACATTGATGCCGAGCCTCGCGCCGATGCCGGTGCGGATCGGCACCACCACGACATGTTCGTCCGTCAGCACCGTCATGCCGACGCCGGCGACCACGTAAGCCGAACCGGAGACGCCGCCGAAGCGCTTGTAGAGAGCGGGCACGCTTGGCAGATTGTAGACGAGCATCATGGCGCGGCTGCCCTGGCCACCCCAGTCGAGCCCGAGCGACGGGCCCTGCCAGAAGACGCTGTGCTGCCCCACATTCTTGGTATGGAGCTCGCCCTCGCCATAGGTGACGCCGGCGATGAAGGCACCGGATCCTTCCTGGCCGAGGATATAGCCGTTCGGCAGACCATAGCGCTCGAAGGCGCGCTCGACGACCTTGGCAAGGCCCCCGGACGTTTCGCCGAAGAAACCGTGACCGGCGTCGACGATCTCCTGCATCGTGTACTGGCTGGAGTTTTGGGATTGCGCCTGTGCGCCAGAGGTGCCGGCGATCAGGGTGCTGGCCACCAGGGCCATCATGGTCACAATAGCGCGGACAGCCATCAGGGTGGTCTTCATCATCGGCTGCATCGTTTCCTCCGTCGGGGCGCGAAAGCGGCTCGCGCGCCGGCCGTCATGACCGGCTCTTCCATCGGCTGCGCCGTCGGTGCCGGCACGGGCCATTTTTCACAAGCATGCGCGCGGAACGCACTAGCATTTGGAACGAGTGCACCTTATCGGCTTCCAGGAACCCACCTGAAATCGGGGTGCTCCTACAATTTGAACGGATCATCTTAACAATCGGTTTACCAAATGTGATGTCATTATGGCTTATCGACATATGGCACGACCGCCCGCCTCATGATCTTACTCACGACCGTGCGGGAGCTGCGTCGGGCTTATGCGCGCCCGGCGCCGCGACAGCCCGTGATCCGGTTTGAAGCGAGCAAGGAAGAATGATGGCAAAGAATCCGAATCTGACGTTGACGGGACACGATCTGGCCGCGCTGCTGTGCAGCCGCGTCTGCCACGACATCATCTCGCCGGTCGGCGCCATCAACAACGGTCTCGAACTGCTCGACGAGGGCGGCGCCGATGCGGATGCGATGGACCTGATTCGCACCAGCGCGCTCAATGCTTCCGTACGGCTGAAATTCGCGCGCCTTGCCTTCGGGGCCTCGGGCTCGGTCGGCGCCTCGATCGACACCGGCGAGGCCGAGAAGGCCGCCAAGGACTTTGCCGCTTCGGAGAAGAAGACCGAGGTCAACTGGAACGGACCGCGCGCGATCATCGCCAAGAACCGCGTCAAGCTGCTCCTGAACCTGTTCCTGATCGCTTATGGCTCGATCCCGCGTGGCGGCGTCATCGACATCACTCTGGAAAATCCGGAGTTCGACGCGATATTCACCCTCAGTGCCAAGGGGCGGATGATGCGCGTGCCGCCGAAGCTGGTGGAGCTCATCTCCGGCACGCCGGAGGAGGCGGTCGACGCCCATTCGATCCAGCCCTATTACACCGTGCTCCTGGCGGAAGAGGCCGGCATGGAGATCGACGTCGTATCGACCGGCGAAGCGATCGTCTTCACCGCTCGCGTGGTAGCGCCCGAAACGGTGAGCGCCTGAGGCGGAACCGAGCGCGGCTTTCGGCACATCTGGCCAATTCCATCGTCTCATTGCCCTGGTGACGGGAGGACTCACGCGCCCTCCCGCATGCTTCACGACCGCATCGCTCCAACCGACGGGAAGCACCGGCGGATTTCAGCGCGGCGGGTGAGGCCGCGTCACCGCGGTAACTGTTTCTTTGCCAAATACGTATAGGATTGCTTGATGGAGATGGTTTCGCGTGTGGCGAAGCGGGAAGGAGATGGACGTGCGGCGCTTGATGATTGCTGACGGATCGGATGTTGTGCGCAAGGTCGGGAAGCGCATCCTGTCGGGAATGGGATTCCTGGTTTCCGAGGCGCCGAGCAGCCTTGAAGCGCTGGTGCGATGCGAGGCCGAACTGCCGAACATCCTTATCGTCGACGCGGGCCTCGACGGTGCGCTCGACCTGATCGGCAATATCCGTCGCCTGCCTGAGGGCGCTTCGGTGCGGATCTATTACTGTGTCGTCCAGGCGGATCTCAAGAAGATGATGGCCGGCAAGCGGGCCGGTGCCGACGATTTCCTGCTGAAGCCTTTCGACCGCAAGATACTGACGAGTGTTTTCGCCGGTCAGTCCATGGCAGCCTGATACAGAGCCCGCAGGCATTCATCTGCGCGGGGTCTACCCTTGATCCCTGTTGTGCCGGAAATTCGGCCAGCCCCGAGGCTTTGAGCTGAGTGGCGGCCCCGAAGGGCAGCGACACTCAACCGGCTTTCTCTAAAATCTCGACCATCTTTGCCCGCCAATCCGGTTCCTGCTTTCTTTCGAGCACAGTGCGGGGCAGGCGAAGGGTAACCACAAAAAACCCGCCCAGACTAGGCGGGTTCGGCTGCTTTTGGGGACAGGGGGCGGATGCGGGTTTTCGCGGCCCGGTAATGCCGGAAATCAGGCGGTTTCCAGGTAGTCGCTGCCTTCCGGCTCGCGCAGCACATAGCCGCGGCCCCAGACGGTTTCGATGTAATTGGCGCCGCCGGCGGCATTGGCGAGTTTCTTGCGCAGCTTACAGATGAAGACGTCGATGATCTTCAGCTCCGGCTCGTCCATGCCGCCGTAAAGGTGGTTCAGGAACATTTCCTTGGTGAGCGTTGTGCCCTTGCGCAGCGAGAGCAGCTCCAGCATCTGGTATTCCTTGCCCGTCAGATGCACGCGCTGGCCGCCGACCTCCACGGTCTTGGCGTCCAGGTTGACGATCAGCTCGCCCGTCGAGATGACCGACTGGGCATGGCCCTTGGAGCGGCGCACGATCGCGTGGATACGAGCCACCAGCTCGTCCTTGTGGAAAGGCTTGGTCATATAGTCGTCGGCGCCGAAGCCGAGGCCGCGGACCTTGTCCTCGATGCCCGCCATACCCGAAAGGATGAGAATCGGTGTTTTGACTTTCGACAGACGCAGCGTTCGCAGAACTTCGTAACCGGACATGTCCGGCAGGTTCAGGTCGAGGAGAATGATGTCGTAGTCGTAAAGCTTGCCGAGATCGACGCCTTCTTCACCGAGATCGGTGGTGTAGACGTTGAAACTTTCGGACTTGAGCATGAGCTCGATGCTCTGAGCCGTCGCGCTGTCGTCTTCGATCAGTAGAACCCGCATAGTCTTCCCCTTTTCCGCCGCCCAAGGTTGTCGTGGCATCCTTACGCGATACGGATCCAGTCGTTGCCTGATTTGGAGGCTGCCACCAAATGGTTAACAAATTCTGATTCACTCTGGCAAGGTGTATCGAAAATGTTAAATATTTTTAGCAGTCCCCTGATTCAAAACGTAAATCTGAAATTGCGCTCCTCATGTGATATATGAGGGAATGCCGTTAACTGACTCTACCGACTCGTAAATGCTCGAAAGTCCACATTTCATGCATCAGCATTTACGGAGCCTTAAATCATCGCACCTATGATTAACGATGCCCGTAAACGAAAGGTTACCAGCGGTAGGCATTTGTTAAGGCCGCGGTCGATTTTTGTTTCCGGCTCGGTTGGGCCGGCACAACGGGCCGCAGATCGCGACGATTCCGGGAGTCCGGGATCTAAATGTGGTCGGCTAGAAGGAGTTAGAGCGGGATGCGGGCGGAGATCTTCGTCACACCTTTCCCTTATTCCGCTCGGGAACAGTAACCGGGGTCTCGGTATCCACGGGAGTATTGCGTATGAAAGCACGTGAGAGCCTAGTCCGACTGAAGGAATTTCAGGTTCGGGAAAAGCAGCGCCAGCTCAGCCAGCTTCAAATGATGATGGCCGAGTTCGAGCGCATGACCAAGGATCTGGAGAACCAGATCGTCTTCGAGGAGAAGAAGTCGGGAATTTCCGACCCTTCGCACTTCGCCTACCCCACCTTCGCCAAGGCTGCCCGCCAGCGGGCCGATAATCTCCAGGTTTCCATTCGCGAACTGAAGATGCAGCAGGATGCGGCCGAGCTCGCGCTCGAGGAGGTGCAGGCGGAATATGCGAGGGCGGCAGCGCTCGAGGAGCGGGATACGGGCGCGCGGCTGCGCGCCTGAGAGAGCAGCTACGGCACCGCGTATCTGATGAGACGCGCGGTGCATTGGAGCGCCGTGCGTGGGAATGCACGCACAAAGAACGCTCCAACTATTAAACCGGCGCAGCGTGCTTTCGGAAAATCGATTCCGGTTTCGGGCCGATGGGGTAGGACAAGGCGGTCCCTTGCACCGTCAGCCCTGGATTACATCCCGCCACTCCGGATGGCGCATGACCTGGGCGCGCATGAACGGGCAGAGCGGGATGATCTTCCAGCTGCCCTTGCGGGCCTCTTCGATCGCGTGGAGGGCCAGCGCCTGGCCGACGCCCTTGCCGCGCAAGGCGTCCGGAACGAAGGTGTGGTCCACGATTATGAGATGCGGCGACGACCTGGAATAGGTCATCTCCCCGGTGTGGCCGTCGAGCGTCGCCGTGTAGCGGCCTTTGGTATCCGTTTCTTCCTGGGCGATGTCCATCGGGCGTCCTTCGTTGCCATGCGTTGGTGGCGATACTGTAGCTGCAGCATGATGTGCTGGATGGTTTTATCGTCAAATCGGCAAAAACGAAACCGGCGGCTCGGGAGCACCCCAGCCGCCGGCTCGAATTATGGCCCTGCAGGGATTGATCAGTGGCGATATTGCTGGATGCGCGTCGTGCGCAGGCCGGCGAGACCATGGTCATTTATCGAGGATTGCCAGGAGAGGAATTCCTCTACGGTCAGCGTGTAACGCTCACATGCCTCTTCGAGGCTCAACAGGCCACCACGCACGGCGGCGACGACTTCAGCCTTCCTGCGGATGACCCAGCGCCGGGTATTGGCCGGCGGCAGGTCCGCGATCGTCAAAGGACTGCCATCGGGGCCGATGACATATTTCACGCGTGGACGCATCATTTCGGTCATGGGACTCTCTACACAAACTCAAGACCATATGGCTGTGACCTTAGCTTGCCACATTTAATAATTGCCTAAACCCTCGATAACCATTTGATCATCATTTGAGCGGCCTCGGCCACGGATGGTTCGCAAGGGCGGCTGTTCGTGACGCAAGGGAACGGCGGGCCTTCCACGACTTTTCGCCATGCAGGCCATGCAATCACCACATTTCGCTTCGACTGGAGCGATAGCAGGGCGCCGGATCAAACGGGTGTCCACGTGCACGCTCCCGGAATAAACCCGGGCGTCACGCAGTTTGCGGGCGGCGCGGCTCATGCCCGCGGCACGGGCAGGGCGGCGCTCTCAGCCCCACCAGGCCAAGACCGCCTTAGTCTCCATAGCGGCGGCAACGCCGGCAGCACGGTGACCGGAATGAAGGATTCGAACGAACCGGCCTCGCGGCGTGAGGCCGAAACGAACATGCCTTTCGAGATCGACCCCGCCTCGGTACGCACGGAGTACGAGCTCCTGCATCTGCTGCGGCGGCTGATCTCGCGCTACGGCTTCGCGCATTTCATGATTGCGCGCCTGCCTCTCGCCGACGAGCAGCGCTTTTCCGAGCGTCTCGTGCTGAGCAATTGGCCCGCCGAGTTGGTGCGGCAGTATGATGCCGGCGATACGTTCCAGACGAGCGAGCTGGTCGAGCGGCTGCGTCAGACGAAGCTGCCCGTCACCGGCGGCCCTGAACTCATGGAGCCCGCGGGCAAGGGGGGCGGCAAGGCCGCGGTTTTCCGCCTCCCGCCCCATGCCGGTATGGGTCACTTCGCGGTGCTGCTGCACACGACCTATGGCGAGCCTTTTGTGGCAGTGCTTTCCGGTACGCGGGACGAGCCGACCGGCGCCGAGCGTGCGACGCTCTATCTGGCGCTATTGCAGCTTTTCGAATGCCTCGAGCGTACCTTCGACGCCGGCAGCGGCGCCCGCGAGAAGCTCTCGAGCCGGGAGGTCGAATGTCTGCGCTGGGCGGCGGCGGGAAAGAGCAGCGACGAGATCGCCATCATTCTCGGAATATCCGCCTATACGGTGAGCAGCTATTTCAAGAGCGCGACCCGTAAGCTCGACGCCGTCAACCGCATGCAGGCGATCGCCCGGGCGATGCGGATGAAGCTGATCTGACGGATCGAGCGCTCGGCCGACGTTCCGCGTCCGCTCTTGCCGTGACGGGCGCAAGTTTCTATATGTCGCGGCACGGAAAAGTCTGATGCATGCCGCCCGGCACCGAGAGCGGTTTTGGGTGACGATATGCACGAAGAAAATACCGCAAGGGCGTAAACCCTTCAGAAAATGCCGCGCCGCCCTCATGTGTCGCCGTGCGGCCTCAAGCGTGAAACAGGGTGCCGGCACAGGAGCCGCCCCCGGATGCCGGATTGGATCCCGTGAACAGTCTCGATTTTGACCGCAAGCCCGAAGATACGCGCGTCGTCGTCGCCATGTCCGGCGGCGTCGATTCTTCCGTCGTGGCGGGGCTTCTCAAACGCGAGGGCTACGACGTTCTCGGCATCACCCTGCAGCTTTACGACCATGGCGCGGCGGTGCACAGGGCCGGCTCCTGCTGCGCCGGTCAGGATATCGACGACGCCCGGCGCGTGTGCGAGACGATCGGCATTCCCCATTATGTGCTCGATTACGAGGCGCGTTTCCGCGAGACGGTGATCAACCCCTTCGCCGAAAGCTATATCGCCGGCGAGACGCCGATCCCGTGTGTCGCCTGCAACCAGACGGTCAAGTTCGCCGACCTGCTCGCGACCGCCAAGGAACTCGGAGCCGATGCGCTCGCCACCGGCCATTACATCCGTTCGCGGCCGAGCCCGAAGCCGCGTTATGCCGGCCAGCGCGCGCTCTATCGGCCGGCCGACGCCGAGCGCGACCAGAGCTATTTCCTCTTTGCGACAACGCAGGAGCAGATCGACTATCTGCGCTTCCCGCTCGGCGGTCTTCCCAAGAGCGAGACCCGGGCGCTCGCCGAGGAGATGGGTCTTGTCGTCGCCAAGAAGGCCGACAGCCAGGACATCTGTTTCGTGCCCCAGGGCAAATACAGCGACATCGTCTCGAAACTGAAGCCGAACGCGGCGCTTGCCGGCGAAATCGTCCATCTCGACGGTCGCGTGCTGGGCGCGCACGAGGGCATCCTGCATTACACGATCGGTCAGCGCCGCGGCATCGGTGTCGCGACCGGCGAGCCGCTCTATGTCGTCTATCTCGACGCCCGCTCGCGCCGCGTGATCGTCGGCCCGAAGGAGGCTCTGGAGACGCGCCGCGTCTACCTGCGCGACGCCAACTGGCTGGGTGACGAGGAACTGGAGGCGGCAGCCGGGCAGGGCTTCGAATGCTTTGCCAAGGTGCGCTCCACCCGCCGCCCCGCCCCGGCGGTGCTCAAGAGCGATGCCGAAGGGCTCTATGTCGAGCTCGTCGAAGGCGAGGCGGGTGTCGCGCCCGGCCAGGCCTGCGCGCTCTATTCCGGCACGGGCGAGGATGCGCGCGTCTATGGCGGCGGCTTCATCCGCAGGTCCGAGCGCGAGCCGGCCGCGGAAGCGGCGCTGAAGGCGCTTTTGCAGGCGCCGGCGGCAGCGTAAAGCGGGGGATCCCGGCGTGGCGGGAAAACATCGCTTTTTCCCGAAGACATTGCTTGACACTAGCCGGAACAGCGCCTTATAAGCCGCCCGACCAGCCAAGACGGGCTTCGTTCAGAAGCTTCACGGCACCGGCGGCGGAGTAGCTCAGTAGGTTAGAGCAGAGGAATCATAATCCTTGTGTCGGGGGTTCGAATCCCTCCTCCGCTACCATCTTTATCACCGATAATTCGGAGTCGATGACCCGTTCGCGTTCGACGAGATGGTATGGCTCAACGAGGCAATCTGAGGGAATCCCCCATTCCCTGTGAAGCTTGCGGATCATATCGACAGTGAGAGCACGCCTCTTATTCAAAACCTCAGAGGCACGCGAACGGGAACCAAAAAGCTCAGCGAGATCGGTCTGTGTACGACCGAACATCTCCATGTGGGCCTTTATCAGATCGACTGGCTCTGGTGCCTCAATGGCATAGTGCTCATTCTCGTAAGCCTCAATGAGGGTCGAGAGAATATCGAAGCGGTCTGCTTCCTCGGTCCCGATTTCCGGCTCGTTGTCAAAATACTTTGAGACCTCTGCAATAGCCCATGCAAGGTCATCATCGTTCCTGATGGCGCGAATGTTATCCATTCACTGTCTCCCGGTCTATGTCGTCGTACTCTTTATGAGTGCCAACAAACTTGATCAGCACTCTTTTGAACGGATATGCGACGTGGACGATAAGGCGATATTTGTTGCCTGAGATGTCGAATATGATGCGGTTGTCGCTCACAAAATCGACATTGGCGCCGAACATCGCCATCACATCGGCCGAAGCTGCTGCCGCTCAATCACTCGAGGGTTCTGGTTTCCTCTCCGATATGCCCGCGCCTCGCAATCGCGCGACGTCTTGGGCGTCCGCATTAGCACCCTCTCCCAGTCCACCGCATGCCAAATGCCATTCAAGGGCGGAACCAATCCGCTCCCCTGCCGTTCAGATATGAGTTTAAGCAAACTCTCAAATGAGAGTATGGAGGAGAAGTCATGAACATCGGCAGGCTTTTCGCGGCCGGGTTGATTTTGGGCGGCGCGGCGGCTGCTGTACCTTCTGCTTCGTCAGCCCAGTCATTCGACCTGTATATCGGTCCGGACGGTCCGCAGCTGCGTGATCGCAGATACGACGATGACGACTATGATTATCGTCCGTCTCGCGGCTGTAGCGAGCGTCAGGCCATCCGTCGCGCCTATCGGCTTGGAATCCGCGATCCGGATATCCGGTCGATCACGCGCCGCGAGGTTGCGGTCGACGGTGTCGGCCGCCGCGGTCGGCTTACGACCGTCTATTTCGCAAATCGGCCGGGATGTCCTCGCATAGGTTGAGCCTCTTCTGCTAGTATAGCCGAACGGCCGCTGTCATACGGTGCCGCGCGTTTCCGGACGCACGGCGCCGTTCAGCACGCTGCAACGAACGGCAACGCTCGGTCAACGCGGCTGCATTGTCTGTACGAATGAGCCGCGACGGAACTTCCCGGCGCCGGCTTTGTTCGCAATTCCGGGGAAGTGCGCGGCGTTTTTCGCCCGGAGTTGCGGCAACGAAGGGTTAGAGCATTGGCGGAGCGGAAATGCTCCAGATCACGATGTTTTTAGGTCTGGTTGACCCAAAAACACAACCGTGATCGATTCCAAGAAGTTGGAGCGGGATGCGGGCGGAAATCGCACACACTTTTCCTCATCCCGCTCCGGGTCGGTCAGGAGGATCGCATGCCGGCGCCGAAAGAGATGGATTCCGCATTGACCAGTCTTCCCTTGAGAATCGGGGCCTATATCCCCGACGATCTCCTGGAGGACTGGTTCGCCCCGGGAACGGGAATGAACCCGCCCTCGGAAACGGCTTTAACCGAGGCAGCCGCATACGGGCGGCGATTCGAGTGCGAATTCAAATATTATCCCGAGCGAAAGGAAGGGGTCTTCTGGAAATGGGTACCAGCCATCTGAACGAAGGCAATCTGGAGGAGAAGGCCATCAATGCCGTTATCGAAGAACTTCAGCGGCAGGCGGCAGAAAACCCTTCGAAGCTTCAGGTCCGCCAGGCGGGAGACAAGCTCGCGGTCAACGGAGAAATCGACGTCGACGCGGTGGTGATGGTGGTCGTGGGGTCGATGGCAGGAGGCCCTTGAGGCCCTTGAGCCGCTTTCGGCCTTTTGGCCCTATGCCCTTGTCCGAGCCGGTCCGTTTGGGCCGCGCGAGCGCGTGCTATTCGAGCCCGCGCGAGGGGAAGGGCTCACGAAGGATTATCCTTGTCGCCCGTGGCACTCGGCGGATTTTCGTCGATGGTTTCGATGCCGTCGGCATTGACCTTGGTGTCCTCGATCCTAGTGGAATTGGTCGAGGGGAAGCGGTCGACATAGACGTAGAAAATCGCACTGGCGATTATGATGACGGCGGCGCCGATCAGCGCCAGTCGCTCCCAGGTTCGGGTCATGACATCACCTCCGGTCGGTCATGGTCGAAACCGCAGCCGCGCGCAAAGGTTCCGGCCCCGGGAGCGTCCGCCGGACTTGACGCGACGCGGAACCATTTGTGCCCGTCCGGCGTTAGTACCAACGCAGTTGGGAGGCGCAGGATGAAACACGCAGAAATTGGAAAGCTCGACAAATCCCAGGCCAGGCATGTCTGGGATGTGGCGGAGTATTGCAGGCGCACCGGCATCCACAAGGCCGAGGAACGCGCCTGATCAGGGTTCTCGGGCGATTTGCATCCAGCCACGAGCTTCAGATGAACATCGTGCGTCCTCAGACGCGCATGCGCTGACATCTCCGCGTTTCCATCGCCGTCTAATCGTTCGCTGTTCCGTCGAAACAGCGATACACGCAGCAGCAGCCGCAGGAGGCGCACGTGTGGGCAACTCTCACCGGTGCAGTTCTTTTTATCAGCGGGCTTCTCTACATGGCATGGGAGGCGCTCGGGCGGCGGCGGCTGAGCCAGCCGCCGCAAGGCAATCCCAAGCAGACGCTTGAGCCGCGCGGGCAAGGGCTGCGCTTTCTGAGCCCGCTGCGCAACTGGCTGGGCGTCGTGCTCATGGTTGTCGGCGGCATTCTGCTGCTCTTCGGTATGCGCTGAAACGGCGTGCCTCCCTGTTTCCGGACGAGACAAAAACGGATGATGGCGCGGCGTTCAGGCCGGGCCGATCTCGATCAGGAAAACTTCCGATGCGATGTCGGCCGAGAGCGTGAGCGTGGCCGGCTGGACGAGAACCGCCGCGTCGAGCCCGTGCAGGGTTGCGGAAACGCCTTCGGTCACGAGCGCAACGCTGCCGCGATGACAGAAGAGAACGAGATCGCGGGCGCTCGTAGCCACCGGCTGCGAGCCCTCGACATGAATCCTGCGCACGCGGTGTTTCAATGCCTGGCGGCGTGTCATCACATTGAGATCGGTGACCGGGCCATCCGCGAGGGTCGCGGATGTCGGCAGATCGGCAGGAAAGGTGAGGGGGGCGTCCGAGGCGGTCAGCAGTTTCGGTTGCCGGCCCTCGATCGCAAGCGTCATCCCGCTACCCTCCAGGATCGACAGCGTGCGGTCGATCCCGGGAAAGATCGAGAAGGCGCCATTGGTGGCGACGGTCGCCATGCTTATGCGCCAGTCGAAATCGGCAATGGTGGCACGGTCCGGAGAGACGGCGATTTCCACCGTCTCTCCGCCGCCGTTCTTCCACGGCATATGCCTGTACTCGCTCGAGCGCAGAATTCGCATCATCGTCAGCCGAGCCATCCCATCGACGTTCCGATCCAAATGATCGGCGCCGTCACCAGTATGCTCAATACGACGCGAATATACCAGATCACCAGAAGATCGCGAAAGCTGAGCGGGATCGAGGTCGCCAGCATGCAAGGGACCGAGGCAGACAGGAACAGAACCTGGCTGACCGATACCACCGCGGCCAGGAACTTCACCTCGGGCACGGCCTCCTTGAGCAGGATAGCGGGCAGGAACATCTCGGCGAGACCGGAGGCGAGCGCCTTTGCCGCCTGCATCGGCTGGCCGAACTGCGCGAGCCAGGTGAAGGGGTAGAGCGTCAGGCCGAGAATGTCGAAGATCGGCGTGAACTTGGCGGCGAGAAGCCCGATGAGCCCGACTGCCATGATGCTCGGCAGGATCATCGCCGCCATGCGCAGTCCGTCGGAGAAGCTTTCGCGCAGCAGCGTCGGCAGGCTCTTGGCGATTGCCGCCTGCTCAAGGCCGGTCTCCACGGCGACGCTCAGGCGGCTGCGCCCCGGGGGCAACGGCTGGTCCCGATCGCCCTCGTGCGCAAGCCTGGAAAGGGGCCAGATCCGGGCGGTGATCGCAGAAACGATGAACGTGACGACGAGCGTCGTCCAGAAATAGAAATTCCAGATGTCCATGAGTCCCAGCGTCTTCGCCACGATGATCATGAACGTGGCGGACACGGTGGAAAAGCCTGTCGCGATGATCGCCGCTTCGCGCACCGTGTACTTGCCTTCGCGGAACACGCGGTCGGTGATGAGGAGCGCAAGGGAGTAGCTGCCGACGAAGGAAGCGACGGCGTCGATGGCGGACCAGCCCGGCGTACGCCAGATCGGCCGCATCACGGGCTGGACGAGCACGCCGGTGAATTCGAGAAGGCCGTAGCCGATCAGAAAGGCGAGTGCCAAAGCGCCGATGGGTACGATCAGCCCGACCGACAGCACCAGCTTGTCGAAGAGGAAGGGCAGCATGTCGGGCGCGAAGAAGATCGCAGGCCCTATGCCGGCGAGATAAAGGCCGGCAAGCACCAGTCCGAGGACGCGCAGGACCGAAAAGACGGCATCGGTCGTCGTCTTGCGCCAGGTCCCCTTCACGATGGGTTCGAAGGCGCCGTACGCCATCAGCAGCAATACGAAGCCGATCGCCACCGGCCGTGCATGGGTCGATATGGCCGTTGCCGCATGGTCGAGCAGGATCGTCGACTTGCCGGCGATTTCGACCGGCACGAAGAACAGAAATATGCCGATGAGGCTGAAAAGAATGAGCCGCAAGGCTGCGCCGCCGCGCGAGCCCCCTGCCTCGGTGGTGATGTGCGTCATGTCGTCTCCTCCCTTCCCGTTCAGAGCGGGGTTACAGGCTGGCCTTCGCCGGCGCGGCTCGCATCAACAGCCGCATCCGGTCGAAGTCTTCGTTCATCGGGCGATCGTCGCGATAGGCTGGAATCGCCGAGCGTATGCGCCCGTAAAGGGCAGCAGTGCGTTGCGCCTTGCCCGGTCCCTGCGGCTGCAGTTCATAGGCCTGAGCGGACGCAAGCAGTTCGATCGCCAGAATCCGCTCGAGGTTGTCGACGATCGAGAGCGCTTTCCAGGCCGCCGGTGTCGCGTGGGTGAGCATGTCTTCCTGAAGCGCGGAGGTGATGCCGCCGTCGAGGCTGGCCGGCGCTGCGAGCCGCCGGTTCTCCGCCACGAGCGCGGCAGCCGTGTACTGCGCGATCATGAACCCCGAGCACACGCCGCTGTCGCCGGCGAGGAAGGCAGGCAAACCGCTCACCAGAGGGTTCACCAGCCGGTCGATGCGGCGCTCGGAAATTGCTGCGACCTCCGCCACCGCGACGGCGAGGCTGTCCATTGCGAGGCCGAGCGCGGCACCGACGGCATGGGCCTGCGAATGCACCTCGGGTGCCTCCGGCGCACCGGCAACGGCCGGGTTGTCGGTAACGCTTGCAAGTTCGCGATCGACGATTTCGGCTACCTGGACGAAGGCGTCGCGGGCGGCGCCATGCACCTGCGGCACGGCCCTGAGACTCAGCGGATCCTGGGTGCGGGTGCCGGCAGTGCCTGCCAGCATCGGGCTGTCCGCCAGCCAGTCGCGCAGGCTTTCGCCCACTGCGTTCAGGCCAGGGGATCGGCGCAGAGCCAAGGGCAATTCGGCAAAGGCATTGGCCTGGCTGCCGAGGTTTTCGTAAGTCATCGCCGCGGCTGCATCCGCCCAGGCGAAGAGCGTTTCCGTGCGTGCGAGCGCCAGCGCCGCCAGACCGGTGGCGCATGGGGTTCCGTTGACGAGGCTGAGACCTTCTTTCGCTTCGAGCCGCAACGGCGCAAGCCCCAGACGGGCGAGGGCATCGCCGCCGCTCAGTCTTTCAGTCCCGTGCATGGCCGAGCCGTGACCGATCAGTACGAGGCCGATCGCGGCGGCGTGGGTCAGATATCCAACCGAACCACGCGACGGAATGAGAGGGATGATGTCGGCGTTGAGCAGCGCCAAGAGTGTTTCGATCGTCTCGATCCGCACGCCGGAATAGCCGTGGGCGAAGTTGGCTATCTGTGCTGCCATGACGGCCCGTGCTTCCACTCGACCCAGCGGATCTCCGACGCCGCAAGCGTGGCTCAGGATGATGTTGCGCGAAAGCGCCTGCTGGTTCTCACGGCTGATGACGACATCGCAAAGGGCGCCGACGCCGGTATTGATGCCGTAGCCACGGATGCCGCGGTCCACCAATGCGTCGACGATCCGGCGGGCATGGGCGATCCGCCGGCGCGCGGGCTCCGACAGGTCGAGGCGGGCGCCCTCGGCGATCGAAGCGATCTCGCGCCAGGTAAGCGGCCCATCGATCGAAATCATCTCACCCATGGGTCTGCGGCCTTTCGTGCCGGCGCTGGACGAACCGGGCAACATAGTCGTTGGCAGGGTTGTCGAGGATGTCGCCCGGTGTGCCGACCTGAACGACCTGACCGTCCTTCAGGATCGCGATCTCCGACCCGATGCGCAGGGCCTCGTCGAGATCATGGGTGATGAAGACGATGGTCTTTGCAAGATTCTGCTGGAGTTGCAGCAATTGGTCCTGCATGTCGCCGCGGATCAGCGGGTCGAGGGCACTGAAAGCCTCGTCCATCAGGATCACATCGGTGTCGGCGGCGAGCGCTCGTGCAAGGCCGACGCGCTGCTTCATGCCGCCCGAGAGCTGATGGGGAAATTTCGCGTCGTAGCCGGACAGGCCGACCGTTTCGATCCATTTCATGCCGATTTCGCGGGCATCGTCCTTCGACACGCCGCGCACGCGCTGGCCGTAGACGACATTCTGGAGCACGGTCCGGTGCGGCATCAGGGCAAAGCTCTGGAAGACCATGCTGACGCGCCGCATGCGAAAGGCACGCAGCGCCTTCGCACCCAGGTCGAGGATGTTGTCGCCGTCGAAAAGGACCTCGCCGCTCGTCGGTTCGATCAGCCGGTTGAGGTGGCGCACCAGCGTCGACTTGCCCGATCCGGAAAGCCCCATAATCACGAAGATCTTTCCGGCGCCGATCTTCAGGCTGACATCGTTGAGGCCCACGCTGCAGCCGGACCTCGCCAGGATATCGGCCTTATCGAAGCCGTCCTTGAGCATGGCGAGCGCCTTCTTGGCGTCATGCCCGAATATCTTGTAGACGTTCCGGATCTCTATATCAGCCATTGCGGGCGTCCTCCGTCCGGGGCTTGCCGAAGCCTTGCGTGATGCGGTCGAGCACGATCGCGAGAATGACGATGCCGATGCCGGCCTCGAGGCCCTTGCCGACGTCGAGCGTCTGAATGCCGTTCAGCACCTGTTCGCCGAGGCCGCGCGCGCCGATCATCGAGGCGACGACGACCATCGACAGCGCCATCATGATCGTCTGGTTGAGGCCGGCCATGATCGTCGGCGTCGCAAGGGGCAGTTCGACGCCGAAGAGGATCTGTCGCGGACTGCCGCCGAACGCCGTCGCAGCTTCGACGACTTCCGCGTCGACCTGGCGGATGCCGAGATCGGTGAGCCGGATCAGCGGCGGGACGGCGTAGATGATGGTCGCGAGGATAGCGGGCACCTTGCCGAGCCCGAAGAGCATCAGCGCCGGGATGAGATAGACGAAGCTCGGCATGGTCTGCATGACATCGAGCACCGGCAGAGTGATGTTGCGGACGGTGCGGCTCTTCGCGACGAGAATCCCCATGGGCACGCCGATCACTACCGAGACGATGGTCGCCATCAGCATCAGCGCGAGCGTCTGCATCGTCAGGTCCCAGAGTCCGAGGACGCCGACGGCAACCAGCAACGCGCCGACCGCCAGCGTCAGCGACCAGCGCCGCGAGCTCCGCCAGGCAAGCGCCATGAAGGCGAGAATGACGAGCCACCAGGGCAGGCCGCGCAGGATCCATTCAATGAACAGAACGGCCTTCAGGATGACGGCGCTGATCGCCTTGAAGACCCAGCCGTAATTGGTGACGAGCGCCTGGATGAAATCGTTCACCGGCGCGCGGATCGAGAGATTGAGAGAGTCCGGAAACATCGGATATCGTTCCTTGTTCAGGGCGGCGGCGGGAAGCCAAGACCCTCCTGGCCCGGGGAAGCAGCCCTTTCCCTACCATCGCAACGCGCCCCGCCTGGTGGCGGGGCGCTGGCGATTGCCGGCCGGAAAGGCCGCTTTTACTTGAGACCGGCTTCGATCTTGCCGCGCGCCTCTTCCGAGACCCACTTGCTCCAGACGTCGCCCTTGGTTTTCAGGAATTCGGCGGCAGCCGCCGTGGCGTCGACCTTGTTGTCGGCCATATAGGCGAGGCTGGCGTTGACCTCCTCGAGCGGGAATGTTGCCTTTTCCAGAATCTCGACGATTTCCGGCGCTTCCGAAGCGAAGGTGCTGTTCACGCCATAGGCCACGTCGACGGAAGGGAAGGCGCAGCCTTCGTCACGTTTGCCGTTGGCACTGCTCAGTTCTTTCCAGCAGGCTTCGTTATAGGCCGGCTCTTCGAGCTGGATCAGCTCGAATTTCCCCATGATCGCGGTCGGCGACCAGTAATAGAAGAGGATAGGCTCACCCTGGAGATAGGCGGAGGTGATCGCCGCATCCAGCGCCGTTCCCGTCCCCGGCCGGAAGTTCACATAGGCCTCATCGAGCTTGTAGGCCTCGAGCTTGGCGGTGCTCACGCCCTCGCAGGTCCAACCGGAGGGGCAGTTGAGGAACCGGCCTTTGGATGGCTCCTCCGGATCGGCGAAAATCTCGGCGATCTTCGGATCGGTAAGCTGTGATACGCTTTTCAGGTCCGGCGCCTTGGCTTCGATATTGCGAGCGGGATCGCCGTGGACGACATAGTCGGGCACGAACCAGCCTTCGCTGGCACCTACGAAGGTCTTGCCGACGGCCACCACCTTCTTTTCTTCGACCGCCTTGTTCCAGACGTCCGAACGGCCGAGCCATTCCTCGGCGAAAATCTGCACGTCGTTGTTGGCGGTTGCCTGTTCGAGAGTCACGGAATTGCCGGGGATCGAGTCGACCTGGCAGTCGTATCCCTTGGCAAGGATCGTCTTCATGACCTCGGTGATGAAGGCGCCGCTTTCCCAGTCGATGCCGGCGAAGGTCACGGTCTTGCCGTCGCCGCAATAGGAAGCATTGGCGCCGCTGGCGGAAGCCGCCAGCATCAGGCCGGCGGCAGCGAAGGTGAGTCTCATTGTGCTGATCGACATGCGCATTCCCCCTTTTTTTAATCGCGATTCGATTGCTATTTGAGCTTGTTCAGAACGCACGCGAAGGCGCGATCGATGTCTTCCTCCCGGTCATGCCGTCCGTCGCGGATCTTCCATTCGCCAGCGATCATGACGTCGCGAACCGTATCCCCGCCGAGTGCGAACAGCCAGCGGTCGAGAATCTGGTTGCCGCTTGCCGCGGCGATATAGGGATTGGATCCGTCGAGAACGACGAGGTCGGCCATCGCGCCGACGCGGATGCCCGGCTCTTCCATTCCGGCGGCATGTCCGGCCGCTTGGGCGCCGCCGGCAAGCGCCGCATCGAAGATTGTCCTGCCGACGGAGGCGCCGGGCGCGGCGAGCCGGTTGCGCCTGCGGTCGCGCAGGCGCTGCCCGTATTCGAGGAGCCGAAGCTCTTCCGCGACGCTCGTCGCGACATGGCTGTCGGTTCCGACCCCGAAACGTCCGCCTGCCGCAAGAAAATCGACCGCGGGAAAAATTCCGTCGCCGAGATTGGCCTCGGTCGCGGGGCAAAGGCCGGCGACCGCTCCCGACCGGGCGAGCCGGTTCGTCTCGTCGGGCGTCATGTGCGTCGCGTGGATCGCGCACCAGCGCTCGTCCACCGGCATGTTGTCGAGAAGCCATTCGACCGGGCGCCGGCCGCTCCAGGCCAGGCAATCCTCCACTTCGCGGGGCTGCTCGGCGACATGGATGTGGATGGGGCCGCTGAGGGGAGATGATTCCAGGATCGCGCGCATTTCCTCCGGCGTCGCCGCCCGCAGCGAATGGATCGCATAGCCAAGCCTCGCGCCTGTCGCATTGCAAGCGGGCGAGAGACGATCGAGCAGCGCGAGGAAGCGGTCGGGATCGTGCAGGAAGGGACGCTGCCCCGCGCTCGGCGCAGCTCCGCCGAAATTGGCATGGGCGTAGAAGACCGGCAGATGGGTGAGGGCGATACCGCTCGTCTGCGCGGCTCTTAGTATCCGCAGCGACATTTCCGCCGGGTCCGCGTAAGGCGTGCCGTCGAGCTGATGGTGAAGGTAGTGGAATTCGACGACACGGCCGAAGCCGCCTTTCAGCATTTCCACATAGAGCTTGGCGGCGATTGCCTCGAGATCGTCCGGGTCGACCAGACCGACGGTGCGATACATCTCCTCGCGCCAGGTCCAGAAGCTGTCGTCGCCTGTTCCGGCCACTTCCGCAAGGCCGGCCATCGCACGCTGGAAGGCGTGGGAATGCAGGTTCGCCATCGCCGGCACGACGGGTCCGGACAGATGCTCGTCGCCCGGTGCCTTCGATTGCCCTGCTTCCACCGCGAGAATGCGTCCCGCGGGGTCGACGGAGATCGCGACGTCCTTGGACCAACCGGTCGGCAGCAGCGCCTGTTCGGCAAACAGTCGATGAGCGGACAAAGCTGTCATGAGCGCCGTTCCTGTGCGTGGTTGTATATGGAACTATAGATATTTTCTTGTGGCGCGCAAGCTGGAAATAAAGGAAAACAATCGCTGATTTGCCGGGCCGGCGGCGCCCGGCCGCAACGGAGCATCGCATGGCGGTATCGGGTCGTAAGAGCGACAGGGCGGTTTTCGACGACGGGCCGGTACCGCGCTATGAAGCGGTCAAGCAGTTCATCCGCAGCCGCATCGAAAGCGGCGATTGGCCGCCGCACCATCGCATACCGTCCGAAAACGATATCGTCGCCGATCTCGGAGTCAGCCGGATGACCGCCAATCGCGCACTTCGCGAACTGGCGAGCGAGGGTGCGATCACGCGGGTCCAGGGGGTAGGGTCCTTCGTGGCTGCCCACAAGGGCAGCACGGCCCTTCTCGAGGTGCGCAATATCGCCGACGAGATTCGCGAGCGCGGCCACAGGCATACCTCGCGGATCACGCTCCTCGAGGAGGAGCAGGCAAGCACCGGGGTCGCAGAGGCGCTCGGGCTTGCGACGAACGCGCGGGTCTTTCACTCGATCATCGTTCACGCGGAGGACGACGTTCCGATCCAGATCGAGGACCGTTTCGTCAATCCTGCAATCTGCCCCAATTACCTGGAACAGGATTTCACCAGCATGACCCCGAACGTCTATCTGACGTTGGTGGCGCCGATCACGCGGACGGAGCAGATCGTCGAAGCCGTTCTGCCGAAGCCGTGGGAATGCAAGCTCCTTTCGATCGGCCGCGGCGAACCGTGCCTGATGATCCGTCGACGGACCTGGTCGGAAGCTGCGAATGTGACGGTCGCGTGGCTCACCTATCCGGGTACGCGCTATCGTCTTGAAGGTGTTTCGCAGTAAGAAGGACACCTTCGCAGAGACGGGAAGGAAATGATGGAAGACGAATTGCTGAAGCGCCGCACGCAGCTTGCGAGACCGGACGTGTCGATCGAAGAGGCGCAGGCGATCCTCGCCCAACATTACGGCCTTTCCGGCGATCTTACGGAACTCGGCAGCCAGCAGGACCGCAACTACTGCGTCGACACAAGCGAGGGACGTTTCGTCCTCAAGATCGCGCGTGCCGAATATGCGCGGGCCGAGATCGAAGCCCAGAATGCCGCTTTGCGGCATGTCGCCACCAGGCCCGATGCTCCCAAAGTGCCCGAAGTGATGTCCGCTTTGAGCGGCGAGGAAATCGTTGCCGCATCCGTTCGCGAGGAAACCTATCAGTTCCGGTTGCTCACCTATCTCGACGGCACGCCTCTGACGCGCCGCAGGCACCTGGCCGTGGAAACCGTGGCGGCACTTGGCGACCTTGCAGGTCGGTTGGCCGTCGCACTCAGGGATTTCGATCACCCGGGGCTCGAGCGGGAGCTGCAATGGGACCTCAGAAGGGCGGGGCCGGTCGCGCTTCACCTGCTTTCGGCCATGAGCGACATCGATCTGCGCCAGCGCATTGCCGAGGCGATGGTCGGCGCCATGCGCAGGGTTCAGCCGCTGATGCCGGAGCTGCGCCTGCAGGCGATCCATCAGGACGTCACCGACGACAATGTCGTGAGCCGCGCGAACAGGAGCGGGCGTCTCATCCCCGACGGTGTCATCGATTTCGGCGACGTGCTGAAAGGATGGGTGGTCGCCGATCTTGCCGTTACCTGCGCATCGCTGCTGCATCACTCGGACGGAGACCCCTTCCATATCCTGCCGGCGGTGAAGGCGTTCCATGCCGTCTGCCCTTTGACGGATGCCGAATTGAAGGCGCTCTGGCCGTTGATCGTCGCGCGTGCCTGCGTTCTCGTGGCAAGCACGGCGCAGCAGCTCGAGGTCGATCCGGAAAATGCCTATGTCGAAGGCAATGCCGCGCATGAGCGGGAAATCTTCGACGTTGCCGTTTCCGTGCCTCTCGAACTCATGGAGCATGCGATCGGAGAGGCCGTGGAGAGGGCTCCGCAGCTTTCTCCGCCCGAGATGGGCGGTCGGCTGCTGCCCGAGCTCGACCCTTCGGAAATAGGCATCGTCGATCTTTCCTCGCTCGGCCCGCACCTTCCTGCCGATCGCTGGCATTACGAGGACACCGAAGCCCTGCTCCTGCAATCGGCGGCGCGCGCGGCCGGTGCCGCGGCCACGCGCTATGGCGAGTACCGGCTGACGGAAACCAGGCTCCTGCAGGCAAGCGCCCCCCGGACATTCGCCCTGCACGTGGATTTATGCCTGCATGGGCAGACTGCCGTGCACGCGCCTTTTGCCGGCCGGCTCCACCAGCGCGGCGGCAAGCTGATCTTCTCGGGCGAAGGTCTCCATCTCCATCTTTACGGCGTGGAGGCAGCCGACCTCGCCGAAGACGCGTTCGAGGCGGGAGCACGGATCGGCGTGGTCCCCGGCGATCCGTCGGCCCTGGGGTTCATGCGCGTCCAGCTTTGCACGACGCCGGAGGTGGACCCGCCCGCCTTCGCTGCGTCGCATCAGGCGGAGGCATGGCGCCGGCTGTGCCCGTCGCCCGCACCGATCCTGGGCTTCGATTGCGACGCGGCCTTGCCGGACGCGGCCGGGCTCCTCGAGCGCCGCCGCCGGCACTATGCCCGGCCGCAGAAGAACTATTACCGCACGCCGCCGCAGATCGAGCGCGGCTGGAAGGAGCATCTCTTCGACGTCGAAGGGCGCGCTTACCTCGATATGGTCAACAACGTCACGCTCGTCGGCCACGGGCATCCGCGCCTGTCGGCTGCGGTCGGGCGGCAATGGTCGCTGCTCAACACCAATTCGCGGTTCCACTATGCTGCCGTGACGGAGTTTTCCGAGCGGCTTGCGGCGCTCGCGCCGGAAGGTCTCGACACTGTTTTTCTCGTCAACAGCGGATCCGAGGCGAACGATCTCGCCATCCGGCTCGCCTGGGCCAATTCCGGAGCGCGCAACATGATCTCGCTGCTGGAGGCCTATCACGGCTGGACGGTCGCGAGCGACGCGGTTTCCACCTCGATCGCTGACAATCCGCAGGCGCTGACGACGCGTCCGGACTGGGTCCATCCCGTCGTCTCGCCGAACACCTATCGAGGCCCGTTCCGCGGGGAGGGTTCGACGGGCGAATATGTCGACGCCGTGTCTCGAAAGCTCGCGGAATTGGACGAGAAAGGCGGGAAGCTCGCCGGCTTCATCTCAGAACCGGTCTACGGCAATGCCGGCGGCATTCCGTTGCCTTCCGGCTATCTGGAAGCGGTCTATGCCATGGTCCGGGAGAGGAGCGGCGTCTGCATCGCCGACGAGGTGCAGGTCGGCTACGGGCGGCTCGGTCATCATTTCTGGGGTTTCGAGCAACAGGGCGTCGTGCCCGATATCATCACCGTCGCCAAGGGCATGGGCAACGGCCATCCGCTGGGCGCGGTCATCACGCGGCGGGAGATTGCCGATGCGCTGGAGAAGGAAGGCTATTTCTTCTCTTCCGCCGGCGGCAGCCCCGTGAGTTCCGTCGTCGGGTTGACCGTCCTCGACATTCTTCACGACGACGCCCTGCAGGAAAATGCCCGCGTGGTGGGCACCCATCTCAAGAGTCGGCTCGAGGCGCTCGGGGACCGGTTTCCTCTCGTCGGGGCCGTTCACGGCATGGGGCTTTACCTGGGCGTCGAATTCGTCCGCGACCGCGAAACGCTCGAACCGGCCACCGAGGAAACCGCGGCGATCTGCGACCGCCTTCTCGATCTCGGCATCGTCATGCAGCCGACCGGAGACCATCTGAACGTCCTGAAGATCAAACCGCCGCTTTGCCTCGCCCGGGAGAGCGCCGACTTCTTCGCCGATATGCTGGCCAGGGTGCTCGAAGAGGGATGGTAGGAGAAAGGCGCCGCCGGAATTCCCTGCGGCGCCTGCTTTGATCCGCTGCATGTCGTTGTCCTTCAATCGGCTGCGATCGAAGGAAACATGCAGTAGGTCAGCGGACCGGCGGCGCGTAGATCAGGCCGCCGTGGTTCCAGAGCCTGTTGAGGCCGCGATCGATCCTGAGTGCGCTCTCCTTGCCGAGGTGACGCTCGAATATCTCACCGTAATTGCCGACCGCAGCCACCGTCTGGTAGGCCCATTTCGGATCGAGCCCGAGCGCCTTTCCGGCTTCGTTGTCGATGCCGAGGAAGCGCTTTTGTGCGGCGGTTCCGCTTTCGAGGAGCGAAGCGGCATTGTCCCGGGTGATGCCCAGCTCCTCTGCCTCGATCATCGCGAAGAGCGTCCAGCGAACAACCTTGAACCATTGATCGTCGCCCTGGCGGACGGCGGGGCCGAGCGGCTCCTTGGAAATGACCTCCGGCAGGACGACAAAGCGGTCAGGATCATTGAGCGTCAGCCGCTGCGAATAGAGCGCGGAGGCATCGGTGGAATAGACGTCGCAGCGGCCGGAATTGAAGGCCTGGATCGTCTGGTCCGCCTTTTCGAAGGCGATCACCTGATACTCGATCCTGTTGGCGCTGAAATAATCCGCCATGTTCTGTTCGGTCGTGGTGCCGGTCTCCGTGCAGACGGAGGCGCCCGAGAGCTCCTTGACGCTCTTCACGCCGATATCGCTGCGCACCATGAAGGCCTGGCCGTCATAATAGTTCACGCCGACGAAGCTCATGCCCAGATCCGTGTCGCGCGAAAGCGTCCAGGTGGTCTGGCGCGAAAGCAGGTCGACCTCGCCGGACTGGAGCGCGGTGAAGCGCTCCTTGGTCGAAAGCGGCACATATTTCACCTTCTCCGGGTTGCCGAGGGTGGCGGCCGCGACCGCGCGGCAGAAATCGATGTCGAAGCCGGACCACTCGCCCTTATCGTCCGGGGCGGAGAAGCCGAGCACGCCCTGGCTCACGCCGCAACGCAGCTCGCCGCGCTGCTTGACGACGTCGAGGGTTGCGGCCTGCGCCGTCGTGCCGGCAAGAAACGCCGTCGCAAAGAGTGCCAAAATGCCGGTTTTCATCGTCCTGTTCTCCTCCGTTATAAGACGCAATCATTGAGCTCCAGGACGCGCGTCGCGCCCGGAGTGGTCTGGTTCTTCGGTAATGCCTCTACTTCGTAATTATCCGGCTCGCGCCAGCACCGCCTCGAACGTTTCCTCGAGCACGGCGATCAGGTGATCCGCGTCGCGCTTCGAAAAGATCATCGGCGGCCGCATTTTCAGGACGTTGTCATGTGGGCCCTCAGTGCCCATCAGCACGCCGCGCTGGCGGGCTCCGTTCGCGACGGCCCGGGCGATCTCCGTCGCCGGCGCCCTGGTTCTGCGGTCGCTGACGAGCTCAATGCCGAGGAACAGGCCGAGGCCGCGAACGTCGCCGATGACCTCGTAGCGCTCCTGCATGGTCCGGAAGGCGGCGAGAAGATGATTGCCGATATCGAGCGCATTGCGGCGCAGGTCCTCGCCTTCGATGACGTCGAGCACGGCGAGACCGACGGCGCAGGACACCGGGTTGCCGCCGAAGGTGTTGAAATACTCCATGCCGTTGTCGAACGAGGCCGCGATCTCACGCGTCGTGACGACCGCGGCGAGTGGATGACCATTGCCGATCGGCTTGCCCATGGTGACGATATCAGGAACGACGCCTTGCGTCTCGAAGGCCCACCAATGGCTGCCGACCCGGCCGAAGCCGACCTGCACCTCGTCGGCGATGCAGACGCCGCCGGCCTCCCGAATCATTCGGTAGACCTCCTTGAGGTAGCCATCCGGCAGAAACACCTGGCCTGCGACGCTCGGAACGGATTCGGCGAGGAAGAAGCCCGGCGCTTCGCCTCGGGCGCGCATCGCCGCGATCAGCTCGGCCACGTTTTCGGCGAAGCGCCTGCCGTGTTCCTCCAGCGGCCAGGCGGCCGGCGCGTGGTAACTGTCCGGAACGGCCGCCACGTGAACATGCGGCTTCTGGCCCTTTCCGCCCTTGCGGCGGAACTTGTATGCGCTGAGATCGATCAGCTCCTGCGTCGTACCGTGATAGGCCCAGTCCAACACGACGGCGTTTTCTTTGCCCGTGCGCGCGCGCATCAGGCGCAGGGCGAGACTGTTGGCTTCGGAGCCGCTGTTGGCGAAGGCGGCGACGGCGAGTTCCTTCGGCATCGTGGCCGTCAGCCGCTCGGCATAGGCGACGATGTTGTCGTGCAGGTAGCGCGTGTTGGTGTTGAGCGTCCCTGCCTGCCGGGCCAATGCGTCCACCACGGCCGGATGGGCGTGGCCGATGTGGCAGACATTGTTGAAGCAGTCGAGATAGGCGCGGCCGCGATCGTCGATCAGCCACACGCCTTCGCCACGCACGAACTTGATCGGTTTCTCGTAGGAAATCGACAGGTTCGGCAGCAGCAGCTCTTTCCGTTGCCTGATGATGTCCTCGTGGGGGCGGCCGCTCCGGTCGTAGAATTCCCGCGCGATGCCGGCAAATGTGCTCGCGTCGGGGAAGAGCTCCGCCCAGACGTCGAGATAGCGCTCCTCGCCGACGCCGAGGATGTCCGTCGCTGCGAGACTTGTGTCGGTGGAGATCTGCAGATGCAGATGCGGCGCCCAGCCGCCGTTTTCTTCCGGAGCGCCCATTTCTCCGACAAGCGCGCCGGCCTCCAGCCTGTCGCCGGCCTTCAGCCGGCCGACGGCCTCATGGGCAAGATGGCCCCATAGCGTCAGGAAAGGCGGGCAGCCGTCCGGTTCATGGCGCAGAGCGATAAGGCAACCGTATCCGAGCGGATCCTTCTCGATCTCGACGCTCGCGACGGTGGCTGCAAGCGGCGTATGGACCTTGGTGCCCGCGGCCATGAAGAGGTCAAGACCCAGATGGCGCGTGCGGCGCGTCTCTTCGACCATGCGGGAGATGAACATCTCGCCCGAATAGACGGTGCGGGCCTCACCCCAGGGGCCGATGCCGAG
Source organism: Sinorhizobium sp. P24N7 (assembly GCF_042436655.1). NCBI lineage: Bacteria > Pseudomonadati > Pseudomonadota > Alphaproteobacteria > Hyphomicrobiales > Rhizobiaceae > Sinorhizobium > Sinorhizobium sp. P24N7. The sequence goes on from NZ_JBHMIW010000004.1 coordinate 344,871, forward strand.
CTCGACGCCGGCCCTGCGGCATTGCTCTTCCCAGACCGACTGCGCGTCATGCGGCCGGCCGGCCGCCGAACTGACGGTCATCGGATGCGCCGGATCGCCGTAGGGGACGAGAGCGGCCGGATAGGCCGCGGCTGGACGATCGAGAAGCGGCAGGAGGCTCTTGCGATTTCCGACGATCCAGGAGGCGACCGCGCGGGCTCCGGCCACTGTCTCGAAACCGCAGGCCTTTCTCAGGATCGCCGTTGAGAAACGCGGGTTCATCGCATCGAGTTTGCGCAGCAGCGCCCAGGCCGGCCTTTCGCTGATCGCGAGATAGGGGTTGTCGGCGGTATGCGCCCGGCGTGATGCGGAGATCGTCACCGAGGTGACCAGCCGCATGGCAATCAGGTCGAAGAGGAGATCGACTTCTTCTTCGAGGAGCGGGTATTCGGCATGGTAGCCGCTGGCGATCGCAGCCGCAGCGCCGATCGGATCGGGGTGGTCGAGGCCGGCATAGGCGGCGGCGATCGCGACTTCGGCGATGACGGGCGCGTAGAGGGCGTCGCCAAAGTCGATGATGCCGGAAATGCGATCGTGGTCGTCTTCGTCGATGAGGACGTTCCAGTCGTTTGCGTCGTTGTGGATGACGGCGGAGCGCAGCATCGGGAGCCGCGGGGCGACCCGCTCGTCGAAGCGGTCGAGAAAGCGCTGGAGAAGAGCACGATCCTGGAGATCGGCCACATATGCGAGCCGTCCGGCAGAACGTCCGGCATTGCGGATGTCCCAGTCGAGATCGCGCAGTGCGCCCGCATGCATGAAGCCTTTGAGCGAGGCGTCGAAGCGGCCGAGCATCCGGCCGAGGGAGTGAAGTGCTCCATCGCTCCGATCGGACTGTGCGAGCGGAGTTCCCGGAACCCAGGTGACCAGCCGCAATCGATGGACGGTCCCGCGCCTCGTGGTCGTCGCTAGGTTCTCGCCGGACAGAGTCGGTTGCAAATGCGGAACCGGCAGGTCTCCTGCATTTTCGCCGGCGTGCTTCAGCAGCGCTGTCTGGAAGTCGCTTTCGATTTCCGGTTCGGCGCCGTTGACGATCTTCAGAATGTAGCAGCGGCCCTCGCCGGTACGGACCTTGAAATTCTGGTCCCGCTCGCTGTCCAGCGGCTGAAGTGACCCATCCAGGCCGAAGTGCTGCGCGAGGAGGGCTTGCGCTTCCTCGATCGTGAAATCCGGCGTCGTTTTCAGCATGTCGTTCATGGAGACCCCCGCTCTTGTCACGAGAGTTGCACGCCCGTTCGGCATGTGCATCCGGCATTTCGCCGGTTGCACCGGCACTTTGGCTATTATAACCGTCATCTTGCCGGCGGCACTCGACAGCCGCCCGGCAGTCCCTCTGGCCGGCCGCAGGAGGCAGGATATCGACGCGACAGACCGAACGATCCTCAGCATATTGAGCCGCGAGGCGCGTATTCCCATGAAGTCGCTTGCCGGGCGTATCGGATTGTCGCGCAGTGCGACGGCCGAGCGTGTCGCGCGGCTGGAGAAGGCCGGCGTCATTCGCGGCTATCGCGCCGACATCGGCCAGCTGGAGGAGGGGGAGATCGAGGCTTTCCTGCTGGTGACGCTGAAGCGGACGCCCTCGCTCGGCGTGCTCGATCGGCTAGCCGGGTTTTCCTCCGTCAGACGCGTTTTCTCGGTCAGCGGCCAGCTCGATCTCATCGTGGAAGTGAAGGTCGCTTCGATCAACGCGCTGAACGAGCTGCGCAACGAAGTCGCGCTGCTCGACAATGTCGAGGATCTGACGACCTCGATCGTTCTGCGCCGCGATATCGAACGAAGCTGAGCAGCTACGCTCTTCCGGGCGGAAAACCGTCCAATAGTTTTCCTGGAACTGCTCTAACCCTCGCTCAGCATCTCAACCTCGCCGATCGTACGGCCGATGAGGCTTCGGCGGACGCGGCCGACGTCGCGCATCGGCGGCTCGCCGAAATGGCGGGCATATTCGCGGCTGAACTGGGACTGGCTCTCATAGCCGACCTTGTGGCCGGCATCGCCGGCATCGAGACGCTCCTCGAGCATCAGCCGCCTTGCCTCCTGCAGGCGCAGTTGCTTCTGGTACTGCAGCGGGCTCATCGCCGTGATCGCCTTGAAATGGTGATGAAGCGAGGAGACGCTCATGCTGACGCGGCTTGCGAGGTCGTCGATGCGCAAGGGGCGGGAATAATGTTCCTTCAGCCAGGACACCGCGCGGCCGATCTGGTGCGGCTGGCTCTCCGTGGTCGCCATCTGGCGGAGCCTGGCGCCGTGCGGTCCGAGCAGCAGGCGATAAAGCAGTTCCTGCTCGATCAGCGGCAGCAGCACCGCGATGTCATCCGGTCTGTCGAGGAGCCGCAGCAGCCGAAGCGCCGTGTCCTCAAGATCGGGTGTGAGCTTGCTGACCGTCATGCCGCGTGGCGAACCCGGAGCTTTCGCCGCCTCCGGGCCGATTGCGTCGAGGAGCGCCGGAAGCCTCGTCGTATCGATCTGGAAGGCCATGCTGAGATAGGGCTCCTCGGGCGAGGCGAGCGATATCTGAGAGAGAACCGGCAGGTCGATGGAGGTCAAAAGGTAGTCCGAGGCGCCGTAGACGAGCGTTTCCTCACCGAGCACGACACGTTTCGCCCCCTGGACGATGATCGCCAGGCTCGGCTTGTAGGCGGCGCAATTCGGCTTCGCGGAAACGGAATGCCGGTGAACGCTCAGCCCTGGTATAATCGTCGGATGATCGCCGTCCTCTCCGGCGATCCGGGCAATGATGTCGATCATTTCCTGACGCGGCATGCGCTGTGATTCTGTCATCTTCGGTGGACTTTCCAATAGCTTAGATCCGTGCGGAGACAGGGGGTCAGATAGGTTGTCGGCGCTATTCCGCCAGCTGCCTTCGGCGATTCTCGCAGAATCGTGCAAAAGTCTTGCAGGATCGCACTAACGCAATGGCCTTGTGAGGCAGCATAGTCCGCCCTGCCGCCTGCGGTCCATAGGCCGATGGGCGCGCCACTCCCAGACATGCCACTCGCAGACATGCCACTCCCAGACATGAAGGACAGACCCATGGCCATTGCAAGAGGATATGCGGCGACGGACGCGTCGAAGCCGCTCGCACCCTTCACCTTCGAGCGTCGCGAACCGCGCGACGACGACGTGGTGATCGACATCAAATATTGCGGCGTCTGCCATTCCGATATCCACCAGGCGCGTGACGAATGGGGCAATTCGACCTTCCCCATGGTGCCGGGCCACGAAATCGTCGGCTTCGTCAGGGCGGTCGGCTCCAAGGTCACCAGGTTCAAGATCGGCGATCGGGTGGGCGTCGGCTGCTTCGTCGACTCCTGCACGACCTGCGCCAAGCGCGACCTCGATCTGGAGCAGTATCTGCCGGGCCTGGTGGTGACCTACAACGGCGTCGAGGCAGATGGAACACCGACCCAAGGCGGCTATTCCGACCATATCGTCGTCAAGGAAGGTTATGTACTCTCCATCCCGGACAACCTTCCGCTCGACGCTGCCGCACCGCTGCTTTGCGCCGGCATCACGCTCTACTCGCCGCTGCGTCACTGGAAGACCGGCCCCGGCAAGAAGGTGGCGATCGTCGGCTTGGGCGGTCTCGGCCATATGGGCGTGAAGCTCGCCCATGCGATGGGCGCGGAGGTTACGGTGCTCAGCCAGACGCTTTCGAAGAAAGAGGACGGGCTTAAGCTCGGGGCGGATCACTACTTCGCGACGAAGGATCCGGAGACATTCACAAAGCTCGCCGGCAGCTTCGACCTTATCATCTGCACGGTCGCGGCCGAAATCGACTGGAACGCCTATCTCAACCTCCTGAAGGTCGATGGCGATCTGGTGCTCGTCGGCATTCCGGAGAATCCGGTGCCGGTCCATGCCTTCTCGCTGGTGCCGGCACGGCGCAGCATTTCCGGCTCCATGATCGGTTCTATCAAGGAGACGCAGGAAATGCTCGATTTCTGCGGCGAGCACGGAATCGTTTCGGAGATCGAGACGATCCGCATGGAGCAGATCAACGAGGCCTATGAGCGGGTGGTGAGAAGCGACGTGCGCTACCGCTTCGTGATCGACATGGAATCGATCAAGGCGTGATCGATTCCGATAGGTGAGACGCGGGATGCGGGCGGAAACCGCACACTTCTTAATCCCGCTCCTGGCGGGCCGCTGCCGCTACTCAAAGCAGCGGCAGCGGCCCGTCATTCTTGATCTCTTCCATCACCGCATAGGTCCGGGTCTCCTTGACGCCCGGGAGCGTCCAAAGCACCTGGCCGAGGAAGTTGCGGTAGGCGGCCATGTCCTCGAAGCGGGTCTTGACGAGATAGTCGAAGCCGCCCGCGACCATGTGGCATTCGAGCACAGCGGGCGCCTGCTTTATGGCGGCCGCGAACTGGTCGAAGACTTCCGGCGTCGTCTTGTCGAGCATCACTTCGATGAAGACCAACAGCCCGAAGCCGAGCTTGTGGGGGTCGAGACGCGCACCGAAGCCGGAGACGTAACCTTCCTTCAGCAGCCGCCTCAGACGTTCGCTGGTCGCCGTCGGGGAAAGCCCGATCCGGTCCGCCAGCTCCAGATTGGTAATCCGCCCGTCCGCCTGCAGGATATTGAGGATTCTCCGGTCCGTCTTGTCGATCTGGTGCATGGTCGCCTCCCGCTTTCCGTGCCTCAGGCGGCAAGCCGTGTTTCGGCGAGCTTCACCCAGTAGGAAATTCCGTGCGGAATGGCTTCGTCGTTGAAGTCATAAGCCGGGTGATGCAGTCCCGCCGTATCGCCATTGCCGATGAAGACGAAGGCGCCCGGCCGGGCCAGCAGCATGTAGGAAAAGTCCTCGCCGCCCATCATCGGGTCGAGCGCTGCGTTGACGTTGCCTTCGCCGGCGACCGTCGCGGCGACGGCGAGCGCGTGACCGGTCTCGGCGGCGTGGTTTACGGTCACGGGATAGTTGCGGCCGTACCAGACGTCGACGGTGGCGCCGTAGGCACCGGCGATGTTCTCGGCGATCTGGCGGATCCGGGCTTCGCCGGTGTCGCGCACTTCCGGCGTCAGCGCGCGCACGGTGCCGGCGAGTACGGCCTGTTCGGGGATGACGTTGTGGGCGAAGCCGGCATTGAACTTGGTGACGGAGACGACGATGGAGGCAAGCGGATCGACGGTGCGCGAGGCGATCGTCTGCAGCGCGTTGACGATCTGGGCGCCGATGGCGATCGGGTCGATCGTCTTGTGCGGCTGAGCGGCGTGGCCGCCGCGGCCCTTGACGGTAATGGTGAACTCGTCGGTCGAGGCCATGATCGGGCCGGCGCGGCTGCCGAAGTGGCCGACCGGCATCCCCGGCATGTTGTGCATGCCGTAGACCTCTTCGATCGCGAAGCGCTCCATCATGCCGTCCTTCACCATCTCGTTGCCGCCGCCGCCGCCTTCCTCGGCCGGCTGGAAGATCACCGCGACATTGCCGGCGAAGTTACGCGTTTCGGCAAGATACTTCGCCGCGCCGAGCAGCATGGCCGTATGGCCGTCATGGCCGCAGGCATGCATCTTGCCGGGGGCCGTCGAGGACCAGGACCTGCCGCTTGCTTCGGTGATCGGCAGGGCGTCCATGTCGGCCCTGAGCCCGACGGTGCGGCCCGGGCCGCGATTGCCGCGGATGAGGCCGACGACCCCGGTCCGGCCGAGGCCGGTCACGATTTCGTCAACGCCGAATTCCCTCAGTTTTTTTTCGACGAAGGCTGCCGTATTTTCCACCGCGAACAGGAGCTCCGGGTTCTGGTGCAGATGGCGCCGCCATTCGGTCACTTCGTTCTTGAGCTCGGCGGCACGGTTTAAAATCGGCATTGTTCGTTCCTGTCGTCTGTTCGTTCACTTCGGTTCGACACGCGAGTCCCGACGCTTCAGCGTCGGCTGGAGTCTCGCCGCTGGAGTGTCCGGGCGGTGGATTGGCGCGGCAGCCCGATGAATGGGCTTTGCCATCTCCTTGCCATATAGGCTAAATAGCGGGACGATACGAGGCAACTCCGGAATTTCGAGGTTTGGATTGTGGCAATAGCACGATTCCCGTTGGGCGACAGATTGGGCAGGGTAGGCATGCTTGCGGGAGCTTGCGCGGTCGTACTGGCTGCGGCGCTGCCTGCATCGGCCAATCCGCGGCTGGTGATCGACGTCGATACGCTCAAGGTCTACGAGCATCAGGACATCTTCCAGAAATGGTATCCGGCGTCGCTGACCAAGCTCATGACGGCCTATACCACGTTCCGTGCCATCCAGGCGGGGCAGCTGACGTTGGAAAGCCCGGTGGTCATGACGAAGAACGCCGCTTCGGAGCCGCCGAGCAAGATGTTCTACAAGCCCGGCCAGAAGATGACGCTCGACAGCGCGTTGAAGATGATGCTGATCAAGTCGGCGAACGACATCGCCGTTGCGATCGCCGAGACGGTCGGCGGATCCGAACAAGCCTTCATCGACAAGATGAACGCCGAGGCGCGCCGCATCGGCATGACCTCGTCGCATTTCATCAATCCCAACGGCCTGCCGGGCAAAGGGCAATATACGACCGCCCGGGACCTTGCGGTGCTCGCGCTTACGCTGAAGCGCGAATTCCCCCAATATGCTTCCTATTTCGCGCTGGAAGGCTTCACCACCGGCAAGAAGGACTATCCCAATTACAACATGCTGATAGGCCGCTTCGATGGCGCGGACGGCATGAAGACGGGGTTCATTTGCGCCTCGGGCTTCAACCAGGTCTCCTCGGCGAGCCGCGGCGGCCGCAGGGTGGTTTCGGTCGTGCTCGGCGAAGACAGCCTTGCAGCGCGTGCCGACGAGTCGGCCAGGCTCCTGCAGATGGCTTTTACCACGGTGGGCACGGGCAAGCCCTCGCTTGCGGAGATCGTGCCGTATGGCGAAACCCGCGGGGTGGTTGCCGATATCAGCAAGGAAATCTGCTCGAAGCAGGCGGCGAAGGTGCGCAGCGAGGGGCGTGACGAGGCCGGCCGGCAGAAGCTGCTTTCACCCTATATCCACGAGATCGACCGCCCGCTGAAACTTGCCTTCGCCGGCCTCATACCCGGCAGCGACGACAAGACGGCAAAAGCCGGCAGCGATGCCACGGCACAGGGCGATGCGGTCGAGATCGCCAATGTGCCGATTCCGATCCCGCGCCCGAGCTTCTGAACGGAGTCTTTCATGAACGGTCCAATGCCGGTGGTGCCGGTCTCGATCCTCACCGGCTTTCTCGGCGCGGGCAAGACGACCCTTCTGAACCGGGTGCTCAAGGATCCGGCGCTTGCCGACACGGCCGTTATCATCAACGAATTCGGCGATGTCTCCATCGACCACCTCCTGGTCGAGGCTTCGAGTGACGGCGTCATCGAGCTTTCCGACGGCTGCCTGTGCTGCACCGTGCGCGGCGAGCTCGTCGATACGCTGGCCGATCTCATGGACCGGATGCAGACCGGCCGCATCAAGCCGCTGAAGCGCGTCGTCATCGAGACCACCGGGCTTGCCGATCCGGCACCGGTGCTTCAATCCGTCCTCGGCAATCCCGTGATTGCCCAGAATTTCCGGCTGGACGGAGTCGTCACCGTCGTCGATGCGGTCAACGGCGAGCAGACGATCGCCAATCATGTGGAGGCCATGAAGCAGATCGCGGTGGCCGACCGGCTGGTGATCAGCAAAAGCGGGCTCGCCAAAGATGAAGGGATCGGCAGGCTCGAGGCGCAGCTCAGGGATCTCAACCCGCTCGCGCCGATCATCGACGGCGACACGGAAAAGGCGGGCCGGGCCGACCTCTTCGCCTGCGGTCTTTACGACGCCTCGACCAAGGTCGCCGATGTCGGGCGCTGGCTTCAGGACGAGGCCCATGCGGACGACCACCGCCACCACCACCACCACCACCACCATGACGACCACCACGAAGATGGTCACGGCCATGGGAACCACCGTCACGACGTCAATCGTCATGGTTCGGACATCCGCTCATTCAGCATCGTGCATGACCGGCCGATCGAACCGATGGCGCTAGAGATGTTCATCGACCTCCTGCGCTCGGCTCATGGAGAAAAGCTGCTGCGCATGAAGGCGATCGTTTCCGTCGCGGACAATCCGGAGAGGCCGGTGGTGCTGCACGGCGTGCAGACGGTCTTTCACGCGCCGGAACGGCTTGCCGCCTGGCCCGACCCGGCCGATCGCCGGACGCGAATGGTTCTGATCACCAAAGGCCTCGAGGAAGCATTCGTGCGCGACCTCTTCGACGCCTTCACCGGCAAGCCCCGCGTCGACCGACCGGATGCGCAGGCGCTCGCGGACAACCCCCTGGCGGTGCCGGGGATGAAGTTCTGACGGCTCCGGTGGGCTTGAGAAAGGAATGGGTCTTGGCCAGTTCGACCGTATTCATCAGTAACCGTAGCCAGGCGGTGCGGCTGCCAAAGGCCGTCGCCTTTCCCGAGAGCGTGCATCAGGTCGATATTCTCAAGATCGGCCGCAGCCGCGTGATCGTACCCCAGGGCAAAAGGTGGGACGATCTGTTCCCCAACGGGCCGCACGTCAGCGAGGATTTCATGAGCGAGCGTAAGCAGCCGGTGGCGGAAACGCGCGACTCTTTCTGATGCTCACCTAAATGCTCGCAGCGAAGGGCTGATTGTCGTGGCCAGCGAGTTCGTCCGCATGCCGGGTGTAAGGGTCGAGAGCTGGCTGTGACAGATCCGAAGGCGCGGTGCGCCGCCAAGCGCTCCCGCTTCGGAGCCAGCTTTTTGACACTATCCGGTTCAGGTCGGCACGGAAAACCGTGGCACATTTTTTATGTTGGTTAGCACCGCTTGCGAATGAGGAAACGATGTCCGTCTGCGAGCGGCTCAGCCTGCTCCAGCCGGTGCCCGTCCTCGTTGCAGAAATGCGGGATGTCTATCACGGCCAGGGGGTCGGTCGTTTCGATCTCGATGAGCGCGCCGGGCGCCAGGTTTTCCATTCGCTTGCGCGTCTTCAAAACGGGAAGGGGACATTTCAGCCCCCTCAAATCGTAGCGTAGCCTCGCTTCCTCGGGCATCAATTGCCCCAGAGTTTCCAGAACGGGCGCTTCTTCGGCTGCTCGGCGGGCTGCTGTTCTGGTGCTTGCGCTTGCGCATTTCCGGCGGGAGCGGCGGCCACCTGAGCATTGTCCTGCGCCGGCGGTGCTGTCTGTTGCCCGCCGGCGGCGGCTTGCGGCTGGCCCGGTGCGGGCTGTTGAGCGGTTGGCTGGCCTGCGGCCTGCTGCGCGGGAGCGCCGGCGGCGGGTGCGGCTGGCGCGGCCGCCGGCTCGTTGCGAGAGAACAGGCCCCAGAGCGACTTCCTCGCGGGCTCGGCTTGTACCGCTGCCTGCTCCACGGGGCGCTCGAGCGGGTTGGCCTGCGGCACCGGCGGGCCCTTGCCTTCGCGGGCCGCCTTTTCCAGCGCTTCCTTCTGGATCAAGGTTGCCCGCTTGGCTTCCTCGGCCTCTTTCTGTTCGGCAAGCTTCTTTTCGAGATCGCTTACCTTGAGCAGCTTGCCCGCATCGAGCGAGGTGCCGGTCGGCGCATAGGCAAGCTCGCGGCCCTTGCGCTGATCGGCGACCACCGCCTTGCGTTCGGCCTCGGTCGGCTCGTACCAGACCATGCCCTCTAATTTCTTCAAGGCCTTCTCGTAGTCGCGCCGATAGTCCTTGTCGTAGCTCGCCATCGCCATCTGCAGCGCCGGCGGCGTCGTCATCGCAGGGCACTGGCCGGCCGCATTGAACTGCCCCTCAGCCTGCTGATTGAAGACGTATTTCCTCTCGCAGACATTCACTGCCGGCGGGCGCTTGGTCACTTCGAACTGGTCGTAGCCGGCCTTCAGCATCTTCCAGAATTCAATGTTCGGATTGTCGCGGTGGCGCGCCATGTTTTCCGCCGTCATGCGGAAGGGAAAGGCTTGAAGCTGCACGCTTTCCTGGCCGCCCTTGAACGCGTCGCGCGCGAGCGCGAAGATCTCGATGATCTGCTCGTTCGTCATCGAATAGCAGCCGGCCGAAGAGCAGGCACCGTGGATCATCAGATGGGTGCCGGTGCGGCCGTTAGCCTTGTCATATGTGTTCGGATAGCCCGTATTGATCGCCAGGTAATAGCTCGAATTCGGGTTCATCTGGTGCGGATAGAGCGGGTAAAATCCCTCCGGCGCCTGCCGGTCTCCCTCCTTCATCTTAGGCCCGAGCTTGCCCGACCATGCGCAGATCTTGTAGCTCTTCAGAAGCTGGAACCGGTTCGCCGTGTTCGCCTTCCAGACTTCGAGCGTCCCTTCTTCCTTGAAGATGCGCAACAGGATCGGGGACGTCTTCTGCATGCCCAGCTCGCGCATCTTGCTGACCATCTTGCCCGAAAGCTGATACTCGGTCTTGTTCTTGACGGACGACAGGTTGACCGAATCGAGCGTCTCGTTGGTGCAGCCCGCAAGAGCGGCTGCGACAGCGGCGGTGAGGACAAGGTTCCTGAAACGCATCGGCAAAAGCCCGTTCTAGCCACATTCTATCCGTGCACGCCTGTTCCACGAAGGACAGGCGTCAACGAATCAGTACGTCATTATTCTTCACGAAATCTTAACCGTGCAGGCGCCCCCTGCGAATGGCCACCTCTCATGACCTGATGAATATGGCCAAGATTTGGCCACAGTCCGATTTCCGGTTGCCGACCGCCTGGAATAATCGCAATGGTTCGGATTGGAACGTCCCGGATCGGATCGGAACGGACCGAGCCGTGATCAGAGGTTACGGCCGATATTCAGATATTTCTGCCGCCGGTCGGCCCGCAATTCGTCGCCATTGCGTGCGGAAAGCTCCTTGAGAGCGTCGCCGATCACGGTTTCCGTGCGGCTGATGACCGCGTCCGGGTCGCGGTGGGCTCCACCGACAGGCTCCGGGATTATTCCGTCGATGACGCCGAGCGACTTCAGGTCTTCGGCGGTGATCTTCATGTTGCTGGCGGCTTCCTTGGCGCGCGTCGAGTCGCGCCAGAGGATCGAGGCCGCACCTTCCGGGGAGATCACGCTGTAGATCGCGTGCTCCAGCATGTAGACGCGGTTGCCGGTCGCAATCGCGATCGCGCCGCCCGAGCCGCCTTCGCCGATCACCACGGTGACGATCGGCACCTTGACGTTGAGGCACATTTCGGTCGAGCGGGCGATCGCCTCGGCCTGGCCCCGCTCCTCGGCGTTGACGCCCGGATAGGCGCCTGCCGTGTCGACCAGCGTTATCAGCGGCAGGCCGAAACGGTCGGCCATCTCCATTATGCGCGTCGCCTTGCGATAGCCCTCGGGGCGGGGGCTGCCGAAATTGTGCTTGATGCGCGACTTGGTGTCGTTGCCCTTCTCCTGTCCGATGACGGCGACCGGCGTGCCGTGAAAGCGGGCAAGCCCCGCCTGGATCGCGTCGTCATTGGCGAAATTCCGGTCGCCGGCAAGCGGCGTAAACTCGGTGAAGAGGCGCGAGGCATAGTCCAGGAAATGCGGACGCGAGGGGTGGCGAGCGACCTGGGTCTTCTGCCAGGGGGACAATTTGGAATAGATCTCGACCATCGCATCGCGGACGCGCCCTTCCAATCGGGCGATCTCGTCTGATGTGTTAACGCTCTCGTCTTCGCTGGCGAGCTTCTTCAGTTCGAGAATCTTGCCTTCGAGATCAGAGATGGGTTTTTCGAAGTCGAGATAATTGTGCATCAGACGCGTTTCCGATCGTTTTTCGACAAGGGCCGCCCTGCCAAGTCATTCCATCAGGCGGACCTAATCCTGTTTTTTCGCCTGTTTGGCAAGGGGGTGATGGTTCTGCACGAGGTCGTGAAGCCGTTCTTCCAGCACATGCGTATAGATTTGTGTCGTGGAAATGTCTGAATGGCCGAGCAGTTCCTGCACGGCGCGAAGGTCGGCGCCGTTGGCGAGCAGATGACTGGCGAAGGCATGGCGCAGCACGTGCGGCGAAATCGCCGCCACCCGGATGCCTGCCCGCGCCGCGAGGCTCTTGAGGTCGCGGGCAAAGACCTGCCGCGGCAGATGGCCGGTCTTGCCATTGGAGGGGAACAGCCAGGGGCTGTCCGCACCGTCTTCCTGCAGTTGTTCGCCATAGGCGCGCATGGCGCGGATCGCCGCCTGCGACAGCGGTACGAGCCTTTCCTTGTTACCCTTGCCGCGAATTATGAGAAAACGCCCGTTCTGCGCAAGCACACTTGCCGGAAGCGAAACGAGTTCGCTGACGCGCATGCCTGTCGCATAAAGGAGCTCGATCAGCGCGTGCATGCGCAAATTCGCCATCGCATCGCCCTTGCCGGACTTCGCCTCCGCTTCCGCCTGACCGATCAGCCGGGTGACGTGTTCGATGCTCAGCGTCTTGGGGAGTGTGCGGGCTTTCTTCGGCGCGTCGAGGATGCCCGTCGGGTCGTCCGTGCGCAGCCCCTCAGCATAAAGGAACTTGTAAAATTGCCGGAGTGCCGAGAGCCGCCGCGCTTGCGATGACGATTTGAAGCCTTGGCCTGCAAGATGGGACAGATAGCTTCTGAGATCGTCGGCCGAGGCGTCGGTGAGCCCGGTGCCGCGCGAGCGCAGGAAGGAACGCGCGTCCTCGAGGTCGCGCTCGTAGGATTGCAGCGTGTTTACCGCCGCTCCACGCTCGGCGCTCATCATTTCCAGAAAGGATTCGACGTAGGCTGCGGACATATCCGTCATTGCGGCTTGTTGACCCGTTCCGAGGGAATGCGCACGGTCACGTCCCGCTCAACCGGGTCGACGAAAGTGACGAGCGCCACCATCGCGCCATAGACCATGCCGGCCCCGACGGCGCAGATGAACAGGAAGCGGAAGAGGGTGGGCATTCAAGTCTCCTCTGCATGGCGCCGGAAAGGAACGGTACGGCATCGGATCATGCCGTCTGTTCGAAGCGTTACCGCGATCGCTGCAGTCGAGCAGGGCGTTTCGCTGGCGCGGATGCGTGATCTATATGAACGGGCCCGCCCTGAAGTTCAAGAAGCCCGCGCGACACCAAGCGACGGCTTGACGCTCCCCCCCGTTTTGTCGATACCGGAGAGGAATGGGGAATTTGAAGCGCAATGAACGATGTGACCGAACCGGTTTCCGCGACGCTGGCCGAAAGGGCGAAGCGCACTCTCGGTAAGCGTAATCTCGTTTTCATCGGCCTGATGGGGGCGGGTAAATCGGCAATCGGTCGGCTGACCGCCCAGGCGCTTGGCGTTCCTTTCGTCGATTCCGACCACGAGATCGAGCGGGTCTCGCGCATGACGGTCAGCGATCTCTTCGCGACCTACGGCGAGGAAGAGTTCCGGGCGCTGGAAGCGCGCGTGCTGAAGCGCCTGCTCAGGTCCGGCCCGCGGGTGGTGTCGACCGGCGGCGGCGCCTATATCAATGAGCGCTCGCGGCGGCATATCAAGAAGGGCGGCCTCACTATATGGCTCAACGCCGAGCTGGACGTGCTATGGGAGCGGGTGAACAAGCGCGACACGCGGCCGCTTCTGAAGACCGAGAATCCGAAGCAGACGCTCGAGAACCTGATGCGCGCGCGCTATCCGATCTATGCCGAGGCGGACCTGACCGTTCTCTCGCGTGATGTGAAAAAGGAAGCGATGGTCGAGGAGGTTCTCGCCGCCGTCGCCGATCATCAGAAGGCCTGAAGCCATGACCAGCCATGTGATGCCAACCGCCGAACGCAAGGTCCGCGTCGATCTCGCAGAGCGTTCCTACGATATTCTCATCGGCCCCGGTCTGATCGCCGCGGCAGGCCGGGAGGTCGCTTCCCGGCTCAAGGGCCGGAAGATGGCGGTCATCACCGACGAGAACGTCGCGCCCCGCTACCTCGAACCGCTTATGGCGAGCCTCGGGGAAAGCGGCATCGAGGCTGTCTCCCTGATCCTGCCGGCAGGCGAGAAGACCAAGAGCTTCGAGCATCTGATCCCGGTTTGCGAGGCCATCCTCGGCGCCAGAATCGAGCGCAACGACGCGGTGATCGCGCTCGGCGGCGGCGTGGTCGGCGATCTTACCGGCTTTGCCGCCGGTATCGTCCGCCGCGGTTCGCGCTTCATCCAGATCCCGACATCGCTGCTGGCGCAGGTCGATTCCTCGGTCGGGGGCAAGACAGGGATCAATTCGCCGCACGGCAAGAACCTGATCGGCGTCTTCCATCAGCCGGACCTCGTCCTCGCCGATACCGCCGCGCTCGACACGCTGAGCCCGCGCGAGTTCCGCGCAGGCTATGCCGAGGTCGCGAAATACGGGCTGATCGACAAGCCGGATTTCTTCGAATGGCTCGAGGCAAATTGGCAGGCGGTTTTTGCAGGCGGACCCGCCCGGATCGAGGCGATTGCCGTCAGCTGCCAGGCAAAGGCTGACGTCGTTGCCGCGGACGAGCGCGAAAACGGACGTCGCGCCCTCCTCAATCTCGGCCATACCTTCGGCCATGCGCTGGAGGCCGCCACCGATTACGACAGCAAGCGGCTGGTGCATGGGGAGGGCGTTGCGATCGGCATGGTTCTGGCGCATGAGTTCTCAGCCCGGATGAATCTCGCGAGCCCTGACGATGCGCGGCGCGTGGAGGCCCATCTGAAAACCGTCGGCCTGCCGACGCGCCTGGCCGACATTCCCGGGGCGTTGCCGCCGGCCGATCGGCTGATGGAGGCGATCGCCCAGGACAAGAAGGTGAAGGGAGGCAAGCTCACCTTCATCCTTACGAGGGGCATCGGCCAGTCCTTCGTGGCGGACGACGTGCCCTCCTCGGAGGTGTTGAGCTTTCTTACGGAAAAGCACCCGCGATGACCGATGTGCTACTGGGCTTTCTGACGGAATATTGGCTGTCGCTGCTTTCCGTTATTTCCCTTCTCGTTATTTCCGCCTTTTTCTCCGGCTCGGAGACGGCGCTGACCGCAGCCTCGCGCTCGCGGATGCATACGCTGGAGAACAACGGCGATGAGCGGGCCGGCATGGTCACCCGGCTGATCGAGCGCCGCGACCGTCTGATCGGGACGCTGCTCATCGGCAACAACCTCGTCAACATTCTGGCCTCGTCGCTGACGACGAGCCTGCTGATCGGCCTCTTCGGCGATTCGGGCGTGGCGATCGCCACCGTCGCCATGACGGTACTGCTCGTCATCTTCTCCGAGGTCCTGCCGAAGAGCTGGGCGATCGCGTCGCCGGACCGGTTTGCGCTGGCGGTTGCGCCTTGGGTCCGCCCCTTCGTTGTCGTCGTGGGTCCGGTATCCTCCCTCGTCAACGCAATCGTCAGGCGCATCCTGCACCTCTTCGGCATCAATCTTTCTTCCGACTTGCCGATGCTCACCGCGCATGAGGAACTGCGCGGCGCGGTCAATCTGCTCCACCGCGAAGGATCGGTCATCAAGGCGGACCGCGACCGGCTCGGCGGGGTGCTCGATCTCGGCGAGCTCGAAGTTTCCGACGTCATGATCCACCGGACAGGCATGCGGGCGATCAATGCGGATGACCCGCCCCAGACCTGCGTGCGCGAGATCCTCGAAAGTCCGTTTACACGCCTGCCGTTGTGGCGCGGCTCGGCCGACAACATCATCGGCGTCGTCCATTCCAAGGACCTGCTCCGGGCGCTCGCCGAGCCGAATGTGGAGCCCGAGACGCTCGATATCGTCAAGATTGCGCAGAAACCCTGGTTCGTTCCGGATTCGACCAATCTCAAAGACCAGCTCAATGCCTTCCTGCGCCGCAAGCTGCATCTTGCCATCGTGGTCGACGAATACGGCCAGGTGCAGGGGCTCGTCACGCTGGAGGATATTCTCGAAGAGATCGTCGGCGACATTGCCGACGAGCACGACATCGACATCCAGGGCGTACGTCAGGAAGCCGACGGTTCGATCGTCGTCGATGGTTCCGTGCCGATCCGCGACCTCAACCGGGCGCTGGACTGGTCGTTGCCGGACGAGGAGGCGACGACAGTTGCCGGCCTCGTGATCCATGAATCGAAGAGCATTCCGGAGGAACGGCAGGCTTTCACGTTCTATGGGAAGCGTTTCACCGTGATGAAGCGCGTGAAGAACCGGATCACCAAGCTGCGCATCCGCGCGGCCGAGGACGAGGGGCAGGTGGGTTAGGGCACTTCAAAGAGACGTGCGCAACGGCGGCTCAGCGACGCACCCTCTGCCTTTTGCACTTCACCACCGCGTCGGTTCCCCCGGCGCTGCGGGTTCCACCGCCAAAGCATGGAGGCCGGCATCGAGCTCCGGCTTCAGCAGATCGTTTATTGCGCGATGGCGCGCCACACGGCTCATGCCGGTAAAGGCGCTCGAAACGATGCGGACGCGCATATGCGTTTCGCCGCCGCCGTCGAATTCCGGCTGGTGACCGGCATGCTGACCGCTCTCATTGATCACCATCAGCCGCTCGGGATGGAAGGCTTCCACGAGCTTCTCTTCGATGCGGCGTTGCAGCGACATATTTTCAGTCCCATTTCCCTGTTTTGTTGCGGGGGCTGGAGCCAGGCGGCAGCATCATCCGCGCAATGCAAAATGCCCGCACAAAGCCAGCAACATTCCGTTTTGTCAATTCTTGTTGTGGCCCTCTGCAAACCCCATAATGTGCGTCATGAAGCTCGATTCAAAATATTTCGACCGCATCCGAACGCGCCCCCGGGGTCAAGCGCGCGTGGAGCCGTCCGCGCCGGTGTGCCAATGGGATGGCTGCGACAAGACGGCGGTCCATCGGGCTCCCGTCGGGCGCAATGCCGAGGGCGAGTATTTCATGTTCTGCTTCGAGCATGTGAAGGAGTACAACAAGGGCTACAATTATTTTTCCGGCCTCTCCGACACGGAGATCGCCCGCTACCAGAAGGAAGCGGTGACCGGCCATCGTCCGACCTGGACGGTCGGCGTCAACAAGAGCGCCCGCAACGGCCCGACACAGTCGCAGACGCGTTCCGGCTCCGCCGGCGCACAGGCGCGCATGCGAGATCCTTTCGGATTTTTCAACGAGGCGCGCGCCCGACAGGCACGGCACGAGCCGCGCCTGCGCAAGCTGAAGACGCTCGAGGCGAAGGCCTTCGAGACGCTGGGCCTTGCGGCCTCGGCGACGACCGCCGACATCAAGGCGGCATACAAGGAGCTCGTCAAGAAGCACCACCCCGACGCAAATGGCGGAGACAGGGGATCGGAAGACCGCTTCCGGGCGGTTATTCAAGCCTACCAATTGTTAAAACAGGCTGGTTTCTGCTAACAACCCGGATTATGACAGAAGCACTATCTGCAGGCGAATGCGCGGGTGCCGGCGGGCGTCCGCTCTGGAGTTATGATGAGCAAGATTGACCTCGACATTTCCAACCTCCCCGACACGACGGTCTCTGTCCGGGAGGCTTTCGGCATCGACACGGATTTGCGCGTTCCGGCCTATTCGAAGGGCGATGCCTATGTGCCCGAAATCGACCCGGACTACCTCTTCGATCGCGAGACGACGCTCGCCATTCTCGCCGGCTTCGCCCACAACCGGCGCGTGATGGTTTCCGGTTATCACGGCACCGGCAAGTCGACCCATATCGAGCAGGTCGCGGCGCGGCTCAACTGGCCATGCGTGCGCGTCAACCTCGACAGCCATGTCAGCCGCATCGATCTCGTCGGCAAGGACGCGATCGTCGTCAAGGACGGGCTTCAGGTGACCGAGTTCAAGGACGGCATTCTGCCCTGGGCCTATCAGCACAATGTCGCGCTCGTCTTCGACGAATATGATGCCGGCCGGCCGGACGTCATGTTCGTGATCCAGCGCGTGCTGGAGTCCTCCGGCCGCCTGACGCTGCTCGACCAGAGCCGCGTCATCCGCCCGCACCCGGCCTTCCGATTGTTTGCGACGGCAAACACCGTCGGTCTCGGCGACACGACCGGCCTCTATCACGGTACGCAGCAGATCAACCAGGCCCAGATGGACCGCTGGTCGATCGTGACGGCGCTCAATTATCTGCCGCACGACAAGGAAGTCGATATCGTTTCCGCCAAGGTCAAGGGTTTCGTCGCCGACAAGGGCCGCGAAACGGTCTCCAAGATGGTTCGCGTCGCCGACCTGACCCGTGCCGCCTTTATCAACGGCGACCTGTCGACCGTCATGAGCCCGCGTACAGTCATCACCTGGGCCGAGAACGCCTATATCTTCGGCGACATCGCCTTTGCGTTCCGCGTGACTTTCCTCAACAAGTGCGACGAGCTGGAGCGGGCGCTGGTCGCCGAGCATTATCAGCGCGCCTTCGGCGTCGAACTCAAGGAGAGCGCTGCCAACATCGTGCTGGAAGCGACCGCCTGAAAATCGATGTGCTCGCATAACGGCCGATCCGGTTGAAGAAGGAATTGTCGTGAGTTCGAATTCCAAGGCGAAACCGACTACGAGGGAAAACGCCGCCGAACCGTTCAAGCGGGCGCTTTCCGGCTGCATCCGGTCGATCGCCGGCGATGCGGAGCTGGAGGTCGCTTTCGCCAATGAGCGGCCCGGAATGACAGCCGAACGCATCCGGCTGCCGGAGCTCTCCAAGCGCCCGACCCGCCAGGAACTGGCGGTGGCGCGCGGCCTCGGCGATTCCATGGCGCTGCGCAAGGCCTGCCACGATGCTCGGGTCCATGCGACGATGTCGCCGCAAGGGGCGGACGCGCGGGCGATCTTCGATGCGGTCGAGCAGGCGCGCGTCGAGGCGATCGGCGCACTCAGGATGCCGGGCGTGGCGGGCAACCTCTCCTCCATGCTCGAGGAGAAATACAGCAAGGCGAATTTCGCTGCCATCGACGTTCAAGCGGACGCGCCGCTCGAAGAGGCGGTGGCACTGCTCGTGCGCGAGAAATTGACCGGGGAGAAGCCGCCGGAGTCGGCTGGTCAGGTCCTCGACCTCTGGCGCGACTTCATCGAGCAGAAGGCCGGTCCCGACATGCGCAATCTGGCGGGTACGATCAACGACCAGCAGGCTTTCGCCCGCGTCGTGCGCGACATGCTGTCCTCTATGGATGTCGCCGAGAAATACGGCGAGGACGATAACGAGCCGGACGAGCAGGAGAGCGAGACCGACGAGGACCAGCCGCGCAGCCAGGAGCAGGACGAAAACGCCAGCGACGAGGAAGAAGGCTCCGACGCCGCGCCCGCCGACGAAAACCAGTCTGCCGAGGAGCAGATGGAAGAAGGCGAGATGGATGGCGCGGAAATTTCCGACGACGATCTCCAGGACGAGAGCGACGAGGACAGCGAAACGCCCGGCGAGGTGAAGCGGCCGAACCATCCCTTCGCGGATTTCAACGAGAAGGCCGATTATTCCGTCTATACCCGGGAGTTCGACGAAACCATCGCCTCCGAGGAGCTCTGCGACGAGGCGGAACTCGATCGGTTGCGCGCCTTTCTCGACAAGCAGCTCGCCCATCTCCAGGGCGCGGTCGGACGCCTCGCAAACCGCCTGCAGCGCCGCCTGATGGCACAGCAGAACCGCTCCTGGGAGTTCGATCTCGAAGAGGGCTATCTCGACTCCGCCCGCCTGCAGCGCATCATCATCGATCCGATGCAGCCGCTCTCCTTCAAACGCGAGAAGGACACGAACTTCCGCGACACGGTCG
Source organism: Sinorhizobium sp. P24N7 (assembly GCF_042436655.1). Lineage (NCBI taxonomy): Bacteria > Pseudomonadati > Pseudomonadota > Alphaproteobacteria > Hyphomicrobiales > Rhizobiaceae > Sinorhizobium > Sinorhizobium sp. P24N7. The sequence continues at coordinate 364,442 of NZ_JBHMIW010000004.1, forward strand.
TCACGCTCCTGATCGACAATTCCGGTTCGATGCGCGGCCGCCCGATCACCGTCGCCGCGACCTGCGCCGATATTCTTGCGCGCACGCTGGAGCGCTGCGGCGTGAAGGTCGAAATCCTGGGTTTCACAACCAAGGCGTGGAAGGGCGGACAATCGCGCGAGAAATGGCTTGCCGGCGGCAAGCCTCAATCGCCGGGCCGCCTCAACGACCTGCGTCACATCATCTACAAGTCCGCCGACGCGCCCTGGCGTCGAGCGCGCCGTAATCTCGGCCTGATGATGCGCGAGGGACTGCTCAAGGAAAACATCGACGGCGAGGCGCTGATGTGGGCGCATGATCGTCTTCTGGCGCGGTCCGAGCAGCGACGCATCCTGATGATGATCTCGGACGGAGCGCCCGTCGACGATTCCACCCTTTCGGTCAACCCCGGAAATTACCTCGAGCGGCATCTGCGCGCCGTTATCGAGCAGATCGAGACGCGCTCGCCGGTCGAACTGCTTGCGATCGGCATCGGCCATGACGTCACACGCTACTATCGCCGCGCCGTGACCATCGTCGATGCGGACGAACTGGCGGGGGCGATGACGGATCAGCTTGCGGCGCTCTTCGAGGACGAGAGCATGCGCCGCCGCCCGGGCGGAGCACGTCGCGCCGGTTAACGGATTTCCGGCCGCGGCCACCCGTAAGGTCATTCTTCAGATGTTCTGCCGAAACATTGCCGTGCTTTTCCTGCTGATTTCGGCTGCTGTCGCGCGCGCGGAGCCGGCGCGCGAGATCGTTCCGGTCAAGAGCCGGCAGATATCTCAGTTCAAGGTCGGCTCTGGTCAAACGGTCTTCGGCGCGCTCAAGTTCATGGGCGGCATCGAGATGACGTCGGCCAACCCTTTGTTCGGTGCGCTGTCGGCGATCCGGTTTCTGCCGGACGGCCAGTCCTTCGTCGCGGTGATGGACACCGGCCATTGGGTCGAGGGGGCCGTCATCCGCGACGATGCCGGCGGGCTCGAAGGGCTGACCGATCTCAAGGTCACGCCGATGACCGACGCGACGGGCGAAGCGCAGCTCGAGAAATGGCGCGTCGATTCCGAAGGGCTGGCCCTGCGCGAAGGTCAGGCGATCGTCAGCTTCGAGCAGTCGCCACGCATCGAAATCTATCCTTTTCCCGGCTTCGCCGAGGCGCGTCCCCTGGGGCAGATGACCCTGCCGTTCTCCGTCGAAGAGCTGCGCAGCAATGGCGGCATCGAGACGATCGCGATCGCGCCGAAGAACGGCCCGCTTCGCGGCGCGGCCGTGGTCGTCTCCGAGCGCAGCGTCGACAAGGCGGACAATCTTTTTGCGGGGATATTGGAGGGGCCGATGAAAGGCGCCTTCACGGTCGTGCGCGCGGATCCCTATTCGGTAACCGACGGCGCCTTTCTGCCGGATGGCGACCTGCTTCTCCTCGAGCGGCGATTCAATTTCGCCTCCGGTCTCGGCATGCGTGTTCGCCGTATCGCCGCGGGGAAAATCCGACCTGGCGCCGTGGTCGACGGCGACGTCATGCTCGAAGCGGACATGAGCTATCAGATCGACAATATGGAGGCGCTCGACGTCATCTCGTGGCCTGACGGCGAGATCCGGCTGATCCTGGTCTCGGATGACAACCACTCGATCCTCGAGCGAAACCTGATGCTCGAGTTCCGGCTGATCAAGTGAAACGGGGCCGAATGCCCCGCCGCTCCAATGCTTTGAACCACGCACTTCCGCATGCGGAAGTGCTCTGAGGGTTTCAGGCGGTTGCTTTTGCCGCCGGCATGGGTTTGACGACGCTCATCAGTGCGCCATAGGGAAGCAGCAGGACGATACCGCAGAGGATCTTCACCGCGAGATCGCCGAGCGCCCAGGAAACCCAGCGGGGGGCGTCGACGCTGAGCAGGCCGAGAACGGGCGCGGTTTCCAGCGCAAAGCCGTCATTCGCACCCAAGAACACGAAGAACGGGGCGAAGGCGAAAGAGAAGAACATCGCCGTATCGAGGGCCGAACCGATCAGCGAGCCCGCGAGCGGCGCCTGCCACCAGGTCTGGCGCCTGAGCCGGTTGAAGATCGAGATATCGAGAAGCTGGCCGAGCAGGAAGGCTGAACCGGAGGCGATCGCGATGCGCGGCGTCGCGGCGAGAACGGAGAGCATGACGGCGACGGCGAAGCCGGCAACGACGACGCGGCGCGCGATTCGCGGCCCGAACTGGCGATTGGTCAGGTCTGTGACGAGGAAGGCGAAGGGATAGCTGAAGGCGCCCCAGGTCAGGAGGTCGCCCAGTTGCATCCCGGCGATCGAACCGGGGAGCGGATACTGGACGAGGAAGTTCGACGCCACGACCACGAAGGTCATCAGCGCCACATAAAGGTAGAACGTACGGTTGATCAGCATTTTTTTATCCTGGGTTATGCCACCAGTTGACGGATGCGCAGGCAGGTGCTTGCGCGGCGATGGACGACACGAGAAAAAGGCTTGCCGGGCAAACCCGCAAGCCTCTTCAAGATATCGGCAGAAGTACCGGCGCTATCAGGCGGCTTCGGCAGCCTTCTTGACGATCTGACGACGCAGCAGGCGGGCGCGCATGCTGAGCTCATTCTCGTCGGCCTTCAGCAGGAAGGCGTCGAGACCGCCGCGGTGTTCGACCGAGCGGAGAGCCGCAGCGGAAACGCGCAGGCGGAAGCGCTGGCCGAGAGCATCGGAAATCAGCGTGACGTTGCACAGGTTCGGCAGGAACTTGCGCTTGGTCTTGTTGTTGGCATGGCTGACATTGTTGCCCGACTGGACGCCCTTGCCGGTCAATTCGCAACTACGGGACATGGTACACCTATTCTCTTATCGCCGCCGGACAATGCGGTAGCGGGCCCAGAGCCCAGGCCGCGTTCCTGTTGGCCATTATTGGAAAGTCGCGGTTCTATAGTCACAGGTGGCCCGCCAGTCAAGTCAAACCTTTGCATTCCCGAGCGATCGGGGCGATTTCGCCTGTTCCGCACTCATAAGCACGGCCGTTCCGGCGCGCAAGACGCATTCCAAGAGAGCGGCCGATGCGCTATCTTTTCCATGAGGACTGCGCCAGATTTCGAGCGGGCGCATTTATGCCGCAAACCGCCTGCATTCCGGGGGATTGCGACATAAATGCGCCGGCTGTCTTCGGATCGGCAAGTCGCTGAAACACTGTGAACCGCTGCATGGAGTTTTGAGCCGGTCCGGTATCAGGGCCATGCAGCAGAGAATGGGGCTTTCGGGCATGAAGTTGTGCATTGGTTTTCGCGCGCCGGCACTCCTGGCCGCCATGATGTTTTCCACAGCCCCGCTTGCTGCGGAAGTCTCGCATCAGACGGACTACAGCATCGCGCTCGCCGGCCTGCCTTTGGCGCGCGCATCGTTCCACACCGAGGTCGAAAAGAATCGCTACACGATTTCGGGAACCCTGAATTCCGCGGGCCTCGTGGATATCATCAGCCGCACCACGGGGCAGACGCGTGTCTCCGGAGTAATCGACCGCGACCATCTCCGGGCAAGCGAATATTCCATGTCCTACCGCAGCGGCCGGAAGGGCCGGGCCATCAATGTGAGCTTCCGAAACGGCAATGTCGTGCGCGCGAGCATGGTTCCGAAGCGTAATCCACTGCCGAAGAACTGGGTGCCGATCACGAGCCGGGACATGCGCAATGTGCTGGACCCGCTTTCCGGTCTGCTCATTCCGGCAAAAGCACGGGTCTGCCCCAACACGCTGCCGATCTTCGACGGGGAATCCCGGCTCGACATAAGACTGTCTCCGAAGGGAACGCGAAACTTCAAAACCAGGGGATTCGAGGGCGAAGTGATCGTCTGCGGCATCCGCTTCGTACCGAAGGCGGGGTACCGGAAGGGCCGCGAGGACGTCGAATATCTGCGCCGCCTGGGAACGATGGAGATCTGGTACGCGAGGGCGAACGGCGTGGACGTCTATGCTCCGGTCTATGCCCGCATACCGACGAAGATCGGAGCGGTCACGGTTTCGGCGACGCGCTTCGGCGATTGAGCCCGCCGGCGGGATTCCCAGGACCCTTTCCTGATGGGGCCTCGAGAATCGCACTCCCTCTTCCCGGAATCACCTAAGCGCGATAGATCAGCGCGATTCGGTGGGGTGCTGGCCGCGTCCGCCGAAATCTACATGTTTGATCAGCAGGGCCGCGGAGGGGGGGAATGAAGTTCAAGGCAACGCTGATCGGTTTCACCGCGATCCTCATGTGGTCGCTGCTGGCGCTCTTTACTGCCGCATCCGGCAAGATGCCGCCGTTCCAACTCTCCGCCGTCTGCTTTCTCATAGGCAGTCTGCCCGGCATCGCCGTCCTGGCGTCGAAGCCCGAGCGCCTCGCACTTCTGAAGCAGCCGGCAAGGGTGTGGATCATCGGCATTGCCGGTCTCTTCGGCTACCACTTTCTTTATTTCACGGCGCTTCGCAATGCGCCGGCCGTGGAGGCGGGGCTCATCGCCTATCTCTGGCCGCTCTTCATTGTTGTCGGCTCGGCGCTGCTGCCGGGCGAGAAGCTTCGCTGGCACCATGTTGCAGGCGCCCTTGCGGGGCTCGTCGGAACGATCCTGATCGTTGCGCGCAACGGCATCGCCTTCGATGAAGCCTATGCACTCGGTTACGGCGCAGCATTCCTCTGCGCCTTTACCTGGTCCGGCTATTCGCTGATCACGCGCCGCTTCGACGCGGTATCCACAGATGTCGTGACCGGTTTCTGCCTTGCGACGTCCGCTCTGTCCTTCCTCTGCCATCTCGGACTCGAAACGACGGTGTGGCCTGAAACCACCTTCGAGTGGCTCGCCGTGGCGGGGCTTGGCCTGCTGCCGGTCGGTGCCGCCTTCTATGCCTGGGACTACGGCGTGAAGAACGGTGACATCCAGTTCCTGGGCGTTGCGAGCTATGCGGCGCCGGTGCTTTCGACTCTGATCCTCATTCTGTTCGGCTTTGCCGAGCCGTCCTGGCGGATCGTGGCTGCCTGCCTGCTGGTGACGGGCGGCGCCGTGCTTGCGGCAAAGGATATGATCTTCCGAAAGGGCAGGGCCACGCTGCCTGCGGAGTAGAACTCACTCCTCAGCCGGCCGCCAATCGGGGTGCGCCATTTCGAAGGCGGCGAAGTCGAAGCCGGGTGCGACGGTGCAACCGACGAGCGTCCACTCCCCAAGCGAGGTGGCGGATTGCCACCAGCCGGCGGGAACGACCTGTTGCGGTCTTTCGCCGCCGAGCAGGTCGGGACCGAGCCGGGTCTGCGAAGCGGGCCTGCCCGGCTCGGCGATGCTGAGCGCGAGCGGCGCGCCGGCGTAGTAGTGCCAGACCTCGGCGGCATCGTGGACCCGGTGCCAATGCGAACGGTCGCCCCGTTCGAGAAGGTAGTAGATGGCCGTCGAGTGGCCACGCGCGCCACCATTGGCGTCGCGGAACGTCTCCCCGTACCAGCCGCCTTCCGGGTGCCGGGCGAGACCCAGCGTTTCAATGATAGCCGCCGCCGTCATTTCCCGAGCCGCCATTTAAAAATTGTCCTTACGCTTTCGTATTTCCGCGAAGACGGCGGCATCGCTCGCCTTTTCCATGCCGAGCAGCGCGCGGATCTTCGGATCGCCGGCGCGCAGGAACGGGTTTGTCCGCTTTTCCAGGCCCATCGTCGTGGGCGCGGTGAAGCCGCCATCTGAGCGGGTCTCCTCGATCTCGGCCGCACGCTCCTTCAAGGCCGTATTTTCCGGATCGACCGTGACGGCGAAATGGGCATTGGCAAGGGTGTATTCATGGCCGAAATAGATGGCCGTGTCGTCGGGAAGCGCCATCAGCCGGCTCAGCGATTGCCACATCGTTTCGGCCGTTCCCTCGAAGAGACGGCCGCATCCGAGCGCGAAAAGCGTATCGGCGGCGAAAAGCAGCCTGTCCTCGGGCAAATGGTAGCAGACGTGGCCGGAGGTGTGCCCCGGCGTTTCGATGACATCGACCGGATGGCCGGCGAAGTCGAAGCGTTCGCCATGTCCCACGGATCTGTCTATGCCGGGGATCTTCGACGCTTCGTTCTTCGGCCCGATGATGGTGAGGCCGAAGCGTTCCTTCAGGCTGGCATTCGCAGCCACATGGTCACCGTGGTGATGCGTGGTGAGGATATGCGTCAACTGCCATCCGCGCCGTTCGAGCGCGTCGAGGATCGGCTGCTCCTCCGGTGCATCGATCGATGCCGTAGCGCCGCTAAGCCGGTCGTGGAGGAGCACACCGTAATTGTCGGTGCGGCAGAGAAAGAGATCGAGTTCGAGCGCGGCCATGTTTCGGTCCTCCGATCGGTGTGGGGCATCGGAAAGCGGCGATCCCGCCCGGTTCGAATGTAGCGAGGCTCGCCTTGAAGTCTACCGCCTGGAGTCTAACATGTTGCCCATGCACACCGATATCGTCGATCTCCGCCAATTCTATCACTCCGAGCTCGGCCGCATGGCGGAACAGTCGGTCAGCTCAGCCCTTGCTTCCATCTGGGCACGCCTGCCCGAGGAAAGGCTCCTTGGGCTCGGCTATGCGGTGCCCTATCTCGAGCGCTTCCGTGCCGATACGGAGCGGACCTTCGCCTTCATGCCGGCCGGGCAGGGTGCGGTGAACTGGCCGGTCGCAGACCTGTCCTCGACGGCACTGGTCTTCGATGAGGAATTGCCGCTGCCCGATGCCTCGATCGATCGCGTATTGATGGTCCATTCCCTGGAATTTGCCGAAAGCCCGCGCGAAACGATGAAGGAGATCTGGCGCGTGCTGGCGCCCGGCGGACGTCTGATCATCGTGGTACCGAATCGCCGCGGCGTCTGGGCACAGATGGAGCACACGCCCTTCGGCTCGGGGCGCCCCTATTCCCGCGGCCAGCTGACGGCGCTCTTGCGCGAGACCAACTTCACGCCGGGCGCCACGACGGAGGCGCTCTTCTTTCCGCCCTCGAAGCGCAAGCTTGCCCTTCGGCTGCGCCACGGTCTGGAACGGTTCGGCCGATCGCTCTGGCCGGTCTTTTCGGGGGTGATCATCGTCGAGGCGCAGAAGCGGCTTTATCAGGGCCTGCCGGTGGCCGCACGCGCCTCGCGCCGCGTCTTCGTCCCGGTGCTGGCGCCGCGGGGCGTGCCCAGCACGCGCAGTCGGACAACGAAAGCGCCGTAGGTCGCAGTCTGCCGCCCGTCACCGCTTTGCCTCCTCCCGCACCGGCCGCCGTCACGTCGCACTCGACAAATATCACCGTCCCCGGTATTGGCTGGACCGCATTCTTCCCGTGAAAGCTGGTCCGATGAATCTTGCCCTGAAAAGCCCTGCGCCGCGTTCCGGCATCCTGGACATCGCCGCCTATGTGCCGGGCAAGGAACATGCGCCCGGCGTCGCCAAGGTTCACAAGCTGTCGTCGAACGAAACGCCGCTCGGCGCGAGCCCGCGCGCGATCGAGGCTTTCCAGAAGGCGGCTTTCAATCTCGAACGCTACCCGGACGGTCAGGCGAATGCGCTTAAGGAAGCGATCGCGGCGGTTCACGGGCTCAACCCCGCCAACATCCTTTGCGGCAACGGGTCGGACGAACTTCTCGGTCTTCTCTGCCATACCTATCTCGGCCCCGGCGACGAGGGGATCGTCACCGAACACGGATTTCTCGTCTACAGGATCCAGATTACCGCGTCGGGCGGGATACCCGTCACGGTCAAGGAGAGAGACGAGCGCGTCGATGTCGATGCGATACTCGCGGCCGTGACCGAGCGGACGAAGATCGTCTTCATCGCCAATCCGGCAAATCCGACCGGCACCTATATCCCCGTCGAGGAGGTCCGGCGTCTGCATGCGGGCCTGCCCGCCGGCGTCCTGCTGGTGCTCGATGCGGCCTATGCGGAATATGTCCGGCGCAACGACTACGAGGCGGGACTGGAGCTCGTTTCGTCCAACCGCAACGTGGTGATGACCCGAACCTTTTCGAAGATCTACGGCCTTGCCGGTCTGCGCATCGGCTGGATGTACGCGCCGCGCGACGTGGTGGAGGCATTGGACCGCGTCCGCGGTCCCTTCAATCTCAACGCGCCCGCGATCGCCGCCGGCGCCGCGGCGATCCGCGATCAGGCCTTCGTTGCCGCGGCGGCAGACCACAATCACATCTGGCTGGCAAAGGTCGGTCAGGCGCTGACGGATATCGGCCTGCGCGTCACCCCCTCGGTCACCAATTTCGTGCTGATCCACTTCCCTGAGGAAGCGGGCATGTCGGCCAGCGACGCGGATGCCTATCTGACGAGCCGCGGCTTCATCCTGCGCGCCGTCGGCGCCTACGGATTCCCCAATGCGCTGAGAATGACGATCGGCTCGGAAGAAGCGAATGAGGGCGTCGTCGCGGCACTGACTGAATTCATGGGACGGAAATGATGGCTCAGCAGTTCGAAACCATCGCCCTCATCGGCATCGGCCTGATCGGGTCGTCCATCGCCCGGGACATTCGCGAGAAGCAGCTCGCCGGTACGATCGTGGTCACGACGCGCAGCGAAGCGACGCTGAAGCGCGCCGGCGAGCTGGGCCTCGGCGACCGTTACACGCTTTCGGCGGCCGAGGCTGTCGAGGGCGCGGATCTCGTCATCGTGTCGGTGCCTGTGGGGGCATCCGGCGCAGTCGCCGCCGAGATCGCAGCCCATCTGAAACCGGGTGCGATCGTCACCGATGTCGGTTCGACCAAAGGATCGGTCATCGCGCAGATGGCGCCGCACCTGTCCAAGGACGTCCATTTCGTGCCCGGTCACCCGATCGCGGGTACCGAGCATTCCGGCCCGGATGCCGGCTTTGCGGGCCTCTTCCGCGGGCGCTGGTGCATTCTGACGCCGCCGGCCGGCACGGACGAAGACGCGGTCGCCAGGCTCAGGCTGTTCTGGGAAACGCTCGGCTCGATGGTCGACGAGATGGATCCGGAACATCACGACAAGGTGCTGGCGATCGTTTCGCATCTCCCGCATATCATCGCCTACAACATTGTCGGCACCGCGGACGACCTGGAAACGGTGACCGAGTCCGAAGTGATCAAATACTCGGCCTCGGGGTTCCGTGACTTCACCCGCCTTGCCGCTTCGGACCCGACCATGTGGCGCGACGTCTGCCTGCACAACAAGGACGCGATCCTGGAAATGCTCGCCCGCTTCTCCGAGGATCTCGCCTCCCTGCAACGCGCGATCCGTTGGGGCGACGGCGACAAGCTCTTCGATCTCTTCACCCGCACGCGGGCGATACGCCGCTCGATCGTTCAGGCCGGTCAGGACACCGCCATGCCCGATTTCGGCCGGCACGCGATGGATCAGAAGTAGGCTACGGGAAGCCGGCTGCGAAGACCGTCGCTCACAGAGCCGGCAGCATACCGATCGGAACGAAGGCGAGGAAGGCGGTCCCGTCGCGGACGTTCAGTTTGACCGTCGCTTCGTTCTTGCCGCCGGCAAGCGCCTTCAACATGTTGGCGACGTTGTCGATCAGGTCGGTTTCGTCCGGAGCGATCTTCACGAAGTTTTCCCGCCAGGCGTCGATATTCGCAAGCGTGAGAGAGAATTCCCCCGAAATCAGCCCCTGATCATTCACCGAAAAGGGCCCGGTGAGTTTTGCGCTCATTCCGGAGCCCGCATCGAGTGTCAATTGCCGCAACTCGCCTCTGGTGCCGCGGAGCATATGGGGCGGCAAAGCACCCGCCTGAAGCCATTCTGCCTTGTCCGTAACGGTCAGGTCCATTGCGACATCGGCCGGTGCGGCAAGACTGGGTCCCTGGTCCGGACGCAGGTCGAGCTTTTCGATGCTGAGTGCCGCGTCCAGGTTACCGTCGTTCTGGCGCAGATGGAGCTCGCCATGGCTGGCGCCGAAGCCGAGGCCCTCGCCCGTCAGGGGGGAGCGCGCGGTGCCGGTCAGATTGTCATAGGCCACTGAGGTCCGGTCGATGCCGGAGAGGGTCGCGGCGACACTTGCGCGGAGCAGCGTCCAGTCGGCGGAAATGGTGACGCCGGGAGAAACACGGATTTCGGCAGGGCCGTCGAGCTCGAGGACCGCACGCCCGGGCTGATAGACCTGCGCCGCCGTTCGCAGGGCACCGAAGGATGCGGAGGCGCCGCGGCGCGTATCGTCGAGGCGAACCTTGTCGCAGAACAGACCGAGGCGGAAGGGAAAGCCACGCACCTCCATCTCGGCGCATTCGCCGCTGAAGCCGATCGACTGCCCCTTCGTCAGATAGGCGGTCAGCCGCTTTTGGATCTGGTCGGCGGCGAGAAACCAACCGGCGGAATAAAGGCCGATCACGAACACGATACCTGCTGCCAGCCACAAGAACTTCCTGCCGGTAGGCGATGGCTTGGCGACGGCGGTCACAGTCATGTTGTCGGGTACTCCACACTAAATCACGACGGTTTCAGGTCGGGTGGACCAGAAACTCATCTCGCTCTTGCCGCCGGGAGCGGCCTTTCGGGTGGCCGACTCCCATGCGGCGAACTAACCTTCATCCGCAATCGCGACACGGGCTATCGGCGCGACCAGTTCGATTGCAAGAGAATTGCTGCACAATTTTGTCCTTCGACCGGTACGGTCCCAGGAATTATGCAGTAAAAATTTCGGTACGCCGCAGGAGCGTCGAACACTGATTCGGTGGACTGATTCGGTGGCCGGCCGGCGGCATGATTGAATGGCAGCGGATATGGACGAATTTTGGGTCTTTGGCTACGGGTCGTTGATGTGGAATCCGGGCTTTCGCTTCGAGGAGAAGCTGACGGCGCGCGCTTTCGGCTACCGCCGATCCCTCTGCGTGCGCTCCTGGGTTCACCGCGGGACTGAACGGCACCCCGGCCTGGTGCTCGGGCTCGACTACGGCGGCTCCTGCGTCGGGACGGCATTCCGCGTGGCGCCTGCGCAAAAGGCGGAGGTGATCGACTACCTGCGCGAACGCGAGCTGGTCACGCACGTCTACAAGGAAAGGATCATGCCGGTGCAACTTTCCAGCGGACACCGCGTGCCCGCGCTGACCTATGTGATCGACCGCTGCCATGTCCAGTATGCCGGTGCGTTGAGCGCGGAGGAGGCGGCCGCGACGGTCGCCGTCGCCGCCGGCAAGTCCGGGCCGAACAGCGAATACGTTCTCAACACGCTCGAACATCTTCGCGAAATGGGTATCCGCGACCATTGGCTGGAGGAAGTTGCCGCGAAGTTGACGGCCGGCGGAGCTGCGTCGGTCCGGGCTTGAAGGGAGGCTACCGTGCCCCGAGTTCGCGCAGCCGCTGTTCGGCGGTGGGCGGCAACGGCAGGTGCGGATTGGCTCGCACGGTTTCGATGAGGAGGTCGTCGCTCGCAGCCTCCGTAACTTCCACCAGTTTCGCCAGAAATGCGTCCGGATCCAGCCCGGCCTCGATCGGCGGGAGGACACGCACCTTGAAGTGGCCAGGGAAACGGAGGAACTTGCGCCGCGGCCAGAACAGCCCCGGATGCATCGCGACGGGAACCACCGGCACCTGGAGATCCCGATAGAGCCGGGCAATGCCGTATTTGTACTCCGGCGGAGCGCCGGGCGGACGGCGCGTCCCCTCGGGATAGATGATCAACTGACGCCCGGTCGCCATCTCGTTTTTCGTGCGGTCCATCACCTCAGTCATCGCCTTGCCGCGCGCGGCGCGGTTCACCGGAACCATGCGCTGCTTGACGATGTACCAGCCGAACAGCGGTATCCAGGTGAGTTCCCGTTTGAGAATATAGAAGGGATCGTCGAGCCAAGGCAGGAGCGCATAGGCATCCCAGAAGGACTGATGCTTCGGCGCGAAGATGTAGGCGCCCTTCGGAATGTTCTCGAGGCCCTCGATCTCGAAGGTCGTACCGACGATCTTCGCGAGCAGCCAATGGTTGCTGCGCGCCCAGTTCTTGGGCACGAACCAGGCCGTCTTGCGCGGCACAAGGAAATAGAACGGCGTCAGCACGATCATCTGCACGATCAGGTTAACGTAGAAGACCAGATTGAAGAGGATCGAACGCAGGATGATCATCAGGCAGACTCTCGGGTGCGGGTGCGGGTGCGCCACGCTGCCTACACGAATATGCGGCGGAGGAAAACAGCCTCGCGACGGGAGCGCCTTTCTCCGGCGGCGCTATTGCCCGGCCGGCGCAACAGGCAAGGGCTCCGTCCTGAGGCCGTTCGTCCAGCGGGCGCCCATCACATCGCGCAGCGAGGCGACGGAGTATTTGCCGTATTCGAGCAGAATGGCCTTCAGCACCAGCGGATTGCGCAGCCAGTTGGTCGTCTTGAGATCCGAATTGACGACCGGGTAGGCAATGAATTCGGTTTCGGGCCTGGCGCGGCGCAGTTCGAGCAGGCTGCGCGGCATGTGGTAATTGTTCGTCACCACGAGGATCGTCCGATAACCTCGGTTGCGGATCCACTGCGAGGTTTCGGTGGCGTTGCCGATCGTATCGATCGCCGCACGACCGATATCGACGCAGCACTTGAACAGGTCGGTCGAACTCTGCGTATTCCGCCGGATCTGGCTACGTGTCGTCGACGGATGAACACCGGAAATCAAGAGCCGCTTTCCGGCGCCGAGTTTCAGGAGATCGACAGCCTGGTCTATTCGCTGGAAGCCGCCGGTCAGCACGACGATCGCATCCGCTTTCGGAGTGGCAGGCGGTTGCAGCGAGGCGACGGTGTCGGCGAATTGCAGGAAGCCGGCGATGAATATGGTGAGAAAGGCGAGCAGCACGAAGAAGCCGCGGCGCAGCACTTTGCGCAACAGGCTGCGGGACTGGCGACGGCGCGCGGCCCTCTCCAGCCATTTGCCCCTTTCGGCCATCCCGCTCCCGCGTAGTTCTCCCGCCTTCATGATTCTCATCACATAGCCGCAGATTGCGGCAGGGAATAGATCGATTGCGGGCAATTCATGGTCTTCCGGCCGATTTCAACCCTGAAAGGTGTCGGTCCGGCCCGGATCGGATCGGATAAGGTCGATTTCGTAGATCGTCCGCATGACTGTAAGGCGCGCCGTCAAGGTCGTCAGCAGAGCAATCACGACGATAATGGCGAAGATGCCGAGATAGCCGGTGTAACCGATGGCGAAGGTACCGAACAGAGCGGTCGCCTGATCCGTTTCAGGGGTTGCAAGCGTCTGCGACTGCCAGAAGCTCGCCAGCGCAAAGGACAGCGCAGCGAGAAGGCCGCCGGCGCCGGCGCCCTTCAGACTGATTCGGAGAAAGTGCTTCTGGAATTCGGCGGCGACGAAACTCGCTTCCGCCCCGACGAAATGCAGGACCTCGACGATATGACGGTTGCCGGAAAGGGCGCCGCGGGTGGCGAAAACCACCGTCAGCACCATTGCGGAGAAGACCAGTACCAGGACGCCGGTGCCGATCATCGTGGTCGTGCTCGCCATCGCAACCAGGCGATCGACCCAGGTGCGGTGATCATCGAGAAAGGCCTGCGGGATCGTTTCGGTGAGCGCCTTTCGCATCGCGGCGAAATCGGGGGGATTGCTCTCGTCGATCGTGATGACGACGAGCCGCGGCACGGGCAGTTCGTTCAGGTCGAGTCCACCACCGAGCCACGGTTCCAGGAGGCGCGCGGTCGCCGCGCGGTCGATGATTGTGCCGCCTGTCGTGCCGTTGAAGGTCAGGGCCAGATCACGGGCGTCGGCGAGCGCCCTCTCCATGTCGAGGTTGTCGTCCGGCTTGATCTGGATGGTGATCTCGCGGGAGATCTGTGATTGCCAGCTCTGGGCGGTCGCGCGCACCATGCTGACGCCGCCGAGGGTCAGGCAGGCCAGAAAGGACATGATGGCGATGACGCACATGAGCGCGTGGCCGGAAACGTTGGCCGAAGGCACGATCGGCCCGGTCGGGCGCACGCGCATCTCGCTGCGACGCTGCTGCTGTTGCGGCGGAGGGGTAGGCTCGCTGCGGGCAACGCGGTTCTCATTCATAGATGTCGAGCCGTCCCTGTGACAGGATCATGCGCCGGGCCTCGACCTGATCCATCAAGGACAGGTCGTGCGTGGCGATCACCACCGCGGTCCCGAGCCGATTGAGTTCCATGAAGAGATTGAGCAATCGGCGCGCCATAGGCGGATCGACGTTGCCGGTCGGCTCGTCGGCAAGCAGGATCTCCGGCCGGTCGATCAGCGCCCGTGCGATGGCGGCGCGCTGCTTCTCGCCGCCGGAGAGCACGGGCGGCAGCACGTTGATGCGCTCGCCGAGTCCAACCCATTTAAGGAGTTCGAGCACGTCGGAACGGTAGCTCGACTCCTCCTTGCCGCGGACCCGGAGCGGCAGGGCGACGTTTTCATAGGTCGTCAGGTGGTCGAGCAGGCGAAAGTCCTGGAAGACGATGCCGACCCGACGGCGCAGCATCGGAAACTCCTCACGGGGAATGGAGGAGATGTTGCGGTCGAACATGCGGATGAGGCCGCGCGTCGGCTTGAGCGACAGGAAGAGGAGGCGGAGCAGCGTCGTCTTGCCGGCGCCTGACGGACCGGTGAGGAATTGGAAGGAACGGCGCGGGATATCGAATGTCAGGTCCCGGAGGATCTCCGGTCCCATGCCATAGCGCAAGCCGACGTTTTCAAAATGAATCAATGGGACAGCCCAGTCTCTCGTCACGACCCTCGCCAAATCCGCCGAAGGCCGGATTATCGCAGCTCCACCCGTCTATCAGATGCGCGACGGCCGGTGAAGCACTTGAAGCACCGCATGTCTGCCTGCACCGGCTCCGAATTCAGGAACATGCAGTAGGACGGCGCTTCTGCCAAGGCAAAACCGTGCGTGACACCATGGTTAAGCAAGGGTTAACGTTCCATGAAAAGACGCCGCTTTCGCGGCCTCGTTTTCAAAAGATTAACCATTTCGGTTTACGTCTCGTCAGGATTCGAAGCAATGCCTTGCATCCATCGCGGATGGCATGTGCATCGAGCGAAGACGTACGGCGCTGCAGGCAAGACGTCCGGCGCCGCGTTCGGGGAGCGCCCATGCAGGCATTTCGCGCAAAGACCGCGGGCATCGACCTCATTCCACCGGAGCGCGCCTCGCGTTCGAGCGCCGCTCAGCCGAGGCGGCTCGACTATATCGATGTCGAGTTCGAGACGGTTGCGCCGACCGCACGGCGCAGCCCGTATCCGGTGTTCAACGACAACCGCCGGGCCGGCGCCCGGCCTAAGGCCGGCGCGGCGACCGCCCCGGGAATGCGGAGTGCAGCACGGCGGATCCTGGTCGCGGCCGGGACCAGGATCGATGCGATGTCGCCCCGGCGCTTTGCCGGCCTGGCCGCCTTTCTCGGACTTACGGTTTTCCTGCTGATCGCCGGTTTCGGCGGCGACGGACGGGCCGACATGCACCCGCTGCCGATGGAGGGCGGAAAAGGCGGTGCTTCCGATCGCTGAATGTGCTAAGCGCGGCTGAAGAAGGGAAGGCCGGTGTTCTTCCTTGCGAATGGAGAAACCCTTATGCCCGTCGTCCGCGGCAAGAATATCGAAGTCCTCTACAGCGCCGAAACCATTGCGGCGAGAAATCAGGAAATGGCCGGCGATATCGTTCGCGGGCCGCACAAGGATCTCCTGGTCATCTCGATCCTGAAGGGCTCCTTCATCTTCGCGGCCGATCTCATCCGCGCCATGCATGCGGCAGGCCTTGCTCCGGAGGTCGAGTTCATCACGCTTTCGAGCTACGGAACCGGGACCGAATCCAAGGGCGTCAAGATCACCAAGGATATCGACAGCGACGTGCGTGACCGCGACGTGCTCCTCATCGACGACATTCTGGAGTCCGGCCGCACCCTGCGTTTCGCCAAGGAACTGCTCCTGGAGCGCGGCGCACGAAACGTGACGATCGCGGTATTGCTCGACAAGCGGGTGAAGCGCCGCGTCGATCTCGAAGCGGATTATGTCGGCTTCGAATGCCCGGATCATTTCGTGGTCGGCTACGGAATGGATGTGGCCTACGCGTTCCGCGAACTGCCGTTCGTCGGGGTTGTGACCGGCGACGCGACGTAACCACGCGCGCCGTTTCTATCGTGGCCCCATCACGGGAATCGTTCCGGCGCGCTGAATGATTAAAATGCCTCCTAACGCGTTTACAGGAATCAAACGAAAAGCTGTTTGTTTGGAAGACGTATCGCGGTCGCATGAGGCGGCGGACGATACGCAGATCCAACGGAGCGTCTATGGCATCCAATCGCCGCGCCGCTCCCCGCAGAAATAATACGGGAGGCCATGATGGCGAAAATCCTGATCACCGAGGATGAAGACGGCCTGCGCTCGTTCGTCGCACGCGCGTTGCGGCTCGACGGGCACGAAACGGTTGAAGCCGGGGACGGAGCCGATGGGCTTGCCTGCCTTCGCGATCAGCCGTTCGATCTCTTGCTATCCGATATCCGGATGCCGGTCATGGACGGCATTGAGCTTGCGCATCAGGCGTCCGCCGCTTTTCCGGCATTGAAAATCCTGTTGATGACCGGCTACGCCGAGCAACGCGAGCGTGCCGACGACCTCTCCGGCAAGGTCGTCGACGTCATCGAGAAGCCATTTTCACTGCCCGACATTCGCAAGGCCGTCGCGCTCGCGCTGGCCGCCTGACGCCGATCGTAAACCTTTGATGCGGGACGCGGGAAGAGGGGCTTCGGAGAGGCCGCCCGACCCCTCGTCCCGCAGACCCATCACCGCATGTCGAGCAGCCGCTCGAGATACTGCCGCTCCAGTTCCGGCGACAGGCTGTCACCCAACTTGCGACGGATCTCTTCGAGGATCTGCCGGGCGCGCTGCGTGTCGATCTCGTCGGGCACCTTGACCTGATCGCCGAAATCGGGGCCGGCGTTCTGCTGCCGGCGGCCGAGAGGGTCACGCCCGTTCTGGCCATATTGCGGAACGCCTTGTCCGGGACCTTGTCCCTGTCCCTGGGCTTGCATCTGGTTCATCATGTCCTGCGCTCCCTCGCGCAGGGCCTGCAGAGCCCGGCCCTGGCTGCCGACCGCCTGCTCGCCCTGGCCCTTCCCGAGAGCGCCGGCGGCACCTTCCATCTCGCGCTGCGCCTGACCGAAGCCCTTGCCGGGCTTGATGCCCAAATTCTCGAGACCCTTCTGCAGGTCGCCGAGTTGCTTGCCGAGCGATTCCTGCTGCTCTCTCAATTGCTTGAGAGCTTCCTTCAATTGCTCGGCGGTCATGTCGTCCATGGGGTTGGGTTGGCCGTTGGGGTCACTCCGCTGCCCCGGATCCTGGGGCATGTCCTGTCCGAAAAGTTCCTCGTCCTCGCCTTCGAGCGGATCGCCGCGCTGCATCCGGTCGCGCAGTGCCTGATCCAGTTTGAAAGTTTCGTCCATCAGCTGCTGCTGCCGCTGCATAAGCTCGCCGAGCTTATCCATCTGCTGCCGCATGGCGTTGTTCTGCTCGCCCATCTGCTGCTGCATGCGTCCGGCCTGGAGATTGTTCATCATTCTCTGCAGTTCGGAGAGCATCTGCCGCGCCTGATCGCGCGCGCCGGAGCGGGCCAGATTTTCGATCTGGTCCATCATCTTCTGCAGATCCTGCTGGCGCAGCACGTTGTTCATCTCGGGATTGGCGGCGACGGCGGGGTTCTTCGCGGCCTGCTCGGCGAGCGCCTGCATATACTCCTGCATCGCCTGGCGAAGCTCGTCCATCAGGCGGGCGATTTCCTCGTCCGAGGCGTTACGTTCGAGCGCGTCCGACAGCGCCTGCTGCGCGTCGCGAAGCCGCCGGTCAGCGAGCGACAGGTCACCGTCCTCGATGCCGAGCGCGATTTCCCACAGGTGGTCGGCGGCATCGCGCAGCATGTCGTCGTTCCGGGCGAGCTGCATGCGCGTGCGTGCCGATTTCAGCAGCAGGAAGTGGGTGGCGTTGGGAATCGTCTCCTCGGGATAAAGCGTCAGCGCATCGTTGAGATCGATCGCGCGCGGCAACTGGTTGGCGTCGAGCGCGAAGACCTGGCGCTGTTCTGCGACGGCAGCGGCGAGGGGTTCGAAGAAACGGCGCGCCGGCAGAACGATCTCCTGCGGCACGCTTCGTCCCTCCTGGCCGGCTGCATCACGAGCGACGAGCGTGATGCTCACGCGCTTTCCGGCAAGCGGATGCTCACTCAGATTGCGGCTCGTGGTACCCTTTGCTTCACGGGCATTGCGCCGCGGCAGATCGAGGCGATATTCAGGAGGGCCGTAGAGCGGATGGGCGTCCTTCGCGGGCTCCTCGATGGGCTTTATCTCGGCCCAGGCCTGCGCGATGCCGTAATCGTCATGGGCCAGGTAGCTGATGTCGAGCGCCGCATTGACCGTTGGACGCGGTTCGCCGTCGAAAGCGATGTCGGGCACGCTGTCCGGCGTGATCTTGAAGCTCCAGCTCTGGCCGCCGACGGAGAGCGTTCCGTCCTTGGCGATCTTGTAAACATGATTGCGGACCGCATTCGGAGTTGCCTGAGGGGTTTCCGGTTGGGCTTGCTCCGGCCCGGATGTCGTCTCCGCCTTGGCGTCCGACTGAGGGATAACCATGGGTTCATCGCCCGCGGCTGCGTAGCTGACCGGTTCCTCGGCCCCGGCGCCGGTTATCCGGACCGTCAGATCGCTGAACTGAGGTATCGTGATCTGAGGCTTCTCCTGCGGATCCTGCTCATTGTCCTCGGCCGGGGCCGTCGCGTCCTGTCGACCCGTAAGAAAGATCGGCGCGCGGCCGGTATAGGCGGGCGGTGTCACCCATGCATCGATACGGATGTCGGCCGTCGCTGCCTCTTGCTCGGGCAGGCGGAAGGCATCCGAAACCAGTCCGGCGCGATTCGAATAGGAATAGGCGAAGGCGACGCAGGCAAGGAGGACAGGAACGGCCCTCAGCGCCCACGGGTCATGCCGTGCGATATCGGGGCGCGGCAGACCCGTATCGAGTTCCCTGACCATACGCGCCATACGCGCCTGATGTTCGCGCCAGAGTGCGGCGCCGAAAGCGCCCTCCGTCGCGGGCGCATCTTCCTGCACGCGGATCGCCTGATGCGGCAGCCGGTTGCGCTCCTCCAGCATCCGGTCCGCCTCGGGCGTTTCGGGCCAGCGAATGCGGGTCAGCGGCAACAGGGAGATGAACAGCCCTATGACGAAAGCAAGTAGAAGGGCGGCATGCAGCCAGAACGGTGCAGCCCGAAAGAGGCCGACCCAGCCGGCGGAGAGAAACAGAAGAACGAGCGAGGCGGGGACGAGCATGCGTGGCAGCAGCTCTTCGGCCAGAAGAACAAAACGGGCGAGGAATCGCTTCGCCGCCAGCATCCTGGCGAACGACTGCGGTTTTGGCGTTTCATCCTGCCGGAATTGCGTCATCCGCCGAAACTTCCTTTCGATCCTTCGACCGCAGGCGGTCAATGGTCAGGATAACATTGTTTGTGGCGAAGACGAGGGCGGCCCGTAAAACAATGCGTGATCGCCGCCGGCGACCCCAATCGTGACAGCGTCGCTCGAGGTCAGTCGAGCCAGTCCGGCACCGAGTCGAGGCCGATCAGCTCGTCGTAGCCCCGGCGCGGGCGGATCACGTGGAAACGATCGCCCTTGACGAGCACCTCGGGCACCAGCAGGCGGCTGTTATAGGTTCCCGCCTGTACGGCACCGTAGGCGCCCGCCGAGCCGATCGCGAAAAGATCGCCGGGCTTCGGCATCGCCATCTCCCGGTCGAGCGCCAGATAGTCGCCGGTCTCGCAGACCGGCCCGACGACATCGGCCTTGATGCGCGGTGCGCTGGCCGCGGAAATCCTCACCGGGCGTAACTCGTGATAGGCCTCGTAGAGCGTCGGGCGGATGAGATCGTTCATCGCTCCATCGACGATGACAAAGGTCTTGTCGCCGCCGTCCTTCACATAGACCACTTCGGTCACGAGAATGCCGGCATTGCCGACGATCAGCCGGCCCGGTTCGGTGACGATCTTGCAGTCGAGGCCCTTGAGCTGGTTCTTGACGATATCGGCATAGGCGTCCGGCAAGGGCGGCGGATTGTTGTCTTCACGGTAGGGGATGCCGAGACCGCCGCCGATATCGACGTGCTCGATCACATGCCCGTCGGAACGCAGCGTATCGACCAGTTCGCGCAACAGCTTGAAGGCGTCGTCGAAAGGCTGCAGCTCGGTGATCTGGCTGCCGATATGCATATCGATCCCGGTCACCTCGATGCCGGGAAGCTCGGCGGCGTGAGCATAGACGCTACGGGCCCGCTCCCAGGAAATGCCGAACTTGTTTTCCTTCTTCCCGGTCGAGATCTTTGCATGTGTGCGGGCATCGACGTCGGGATTGATGCGGAAGGAAACCGGCGCTCGTCTGCCGGCGCGTACGGCCCTCTGGCTCAGGACCTCCAACTCCGGCTCGGATTCGACATTGAAGCAATAGATGCCTGCCTCGAGAGCAAAATCCATCTCGCGCGCGGTCTTGCCGACGCCCGAGAACATGATCCGGCTTGCCGGAACGCCCGCTGCAAGCGCGCGGCGCAGTTCACCCTCGGACACCACGTCCACGCCTGCGCCGAGACGGCCGAGCGTTTTCAGCACGGCCTGGTTCGAATTGGCCTTCATCGCATAGCAGACCATGGCGTCCACATCGGCAAAGGCTTGCGAAAAGACCCTGTAATGGCGCTCCAGCGTGGCGGTGGAATAACAGTAGAACGGCGTGCCGACGGCGCGCGCGATCTCCGTCAGGGGCACGTCTTCGGCGTAAAGAATTCCGTCACGGTATTGGAAATGATTCACGGTCTTTCCTCGGCTCAGAGGAGGGGGTCAAGCAGAAATGGGCGGTCGTCGACGGTTTGCTTCGGCGCGACAGTACCGGCGGGCGTTTTCGTGTTGATCGGTGCGGTGGCCCCCGGCCGGTCGAGGTCGCCCTTACGCCCGCAGCCGGCGAGAACCAGCCCCGGGATTGCCAGAAGAAGCGCGATTCGGGCGGCCTTCCTGAATGTCATCGTCATTTCCCTTTGCCGAAGCTGAGAGCCGATTGATCTTGGGAGCGCGGGGGCGGCAGGAACATGTTCCCTGCGCCGCTCCGGTGCGATGTCTTACCGATTTTTCAGCGCCTTGTGCACCCTGTTTCTGCGCAGGAGAGAGCAGCAGTGGAGCCGACGCATTCTGCAACGGAAACCGTTACACACTTTTCCTGAAGCGCTCTAGTTGCGCGCCCGCCACCAGGAGATCTGCTTGCGGACTTCGGAGGGCGCAGTGCCGCCGAAACTGGTGCGGCTTGCCACGGAGGCCTCGACCGTCAGGACGCCGTAGACCTTGTCCGTTATCGCGGAATTGATCGCCTGCAGCTCGGCGAGCGGGAGGTCGGCGAGGTCGCATCCTTTCTGTTCCGCAAGCGCGACGACGCGGCCGGTCACATGGTGGGCGTCGCGGAAGGGCAGGCCTGCCTCGCGCACCAGCCAGTCGGCGAGATCGGTGGCGGTCGAGTAGCCGGAGCCGGCTGCGGCCTTCATCCGGTCGGCGCGTATCGTCACGTCGCGGATCATGCCGGTCATGGCCGCGATTGCGAGTTCGAGGCTCTCGGCCGCATCGAAGACCTGTTCCTTGTCTTCCTGCATGTCCTTGGAATAGGCGAGGGGAAGACCCTTCATCACAGTCAGCAGCGCAACCAGCGAGCCGTTGACGCGCCCCGTCTTGGCGCGCACGAGCTCGGCCGCATCGGGATTCTTCTTCTGCGGCATGATCGACGAACCGGTCGAAAAGGCGTCCGACAGGCGGATGAAGCCGAATTGCGGCGTCGACCAGATGACGATTTCTTCCGCGAGCCGCGACAGGTGGGTCGCCGCGATCGCGGCGATCGACAGGAATTCGAGCGCGAAGTCGCGATCGGAGACGGTATCGATGGAATTGCGCGTCGGCTCGCGGAAGCCTAGCGCCTTGGCGGTCATGTGCCTATCGATGGGGAAGCCGGTGCCGGCAAGCGCGGCTGCGCCGATCGGGCTTTCGTCCATGTGCTCGATCGCGTGGCGAACGCGCGCGCGGTCGCGGCCGAACATTTCCACATAGGCCATGCAGTGATGTCCGAAGGTAACCGGCTGCGCCGTTTGCAAATGGGTGAAGCCGGGCATCACCGTGTCGGCATGCTCTTCGGCGCGGTCGAGAAAGGCAGCGATGAGACCGGTCAGCGCCTTCTCGGTCTTCTGCAGCTCCTCTTTCACCCACAGGCGGAAATCGAGCGCCACCTGGTCGTTGCGCGAGCGCGCCGTGTGGAGGCGCCCGGCGGCCGGGCCGATCAGCGCCGCCAGCCGCGCCTCGATGTTCATGTGGATGTCTTCCAGGCGGCGCGAGAACTCGAATGCGCCGCTGTCGATCTCTGACAGGATCGTGTCGAGGCCGTGAACGATCTTGTCTTTGTCTTCGGCGGAAATGATGCCTTGATGCGCCAGCATCGTCGCATGCGCTATTGAGCCGCGGATGTCCTGGGCATAGAGCTTCTTGTCGAAGCCGATCGAGGCATTTATCTCCTCCATGATCGCGTCCGGGCCCGAGGCGAAGCGACCGCCCCACATCTGGTTGGAGGATTTCGTCTCGGAACTGCCGTCAGCCATCAGGATGCCCGCCTTGGAGAATGAAATGCCAGACCAGAAGAAACGCCCTCCGGCCCTTAAATTGTTCGCGCTCGCCGCCCTTCTGGGCGTGATCGCCGGTGCGGCTGCGGTATACGTGAAGGAGACGGGGTCTGGCAATGGCGGCGTCACGCCGACGGCGGATGCGAGCTGCCCGCTGGCCGGGCAAAAGGTGGCTTCGCTCACCCCGCTGATGCGCGGCCAGGTGGCGGCGATGACGCCGGCGGACAACGCACGCCCGATCGGCGGCCTCGATTTCGCAGGTCCCGATGGCAAGCCGCTGACGCTTGCCGCCTTTGCCGGCAAGACAGTCCTGGTCAACCTCTGGGCCACCTGGTGCGTGCCTTGCCGGGAGGAGATGCCGGCGCTCAACGCCCTGCAACAGGCGCTCGGCGGCGACCGTTTCGAGGTGGTCGCAATCAATATCGACACCGGTGCCGACGACAAGCCGAAGGCATTCCTCGACGAGGTCGGCGTTCATGCGCTCGGCTACTACCGCGATGCCTCGATGGGAGTTTTCAACACGCTCAAGAAGGAGGGGCTCGCCTTCGGCCTTCCCGCTACCTTGCTTCTCGACGAAAAGGGCTGCCTTCTGGGGTCGATGAACGGGCCGGCCGTATGGGACAGCGATGACGCGAAGAACCTCATCGAAGCGGCGCTGGCTCCGCCTGCGGGAAGTTGAGGGATCGCCGCAGGAGCCTTCCGCCTGACCTGAAAGGTCAGCGCGTCGGTACGGCCACCTCGCCCCGGTAATCGTAGAAGCCGCGGCCGGACTTGCGGCCGAGCCAACCGGCCTCGACATATTTCACCAGCAGCGGGCAGGGGCGATACTTCGAATCCGCCAGGCCGTCATGCAGCACCTGCATGATCGACAGACAGGTGTCGAGGCCGATGAAATCGGCGAGCTGCAACGGACCCATCGGATGGTTGGCGCCGAGCTTCATGGCCGTGTCGATGGCATCGACGGTGCCGACGCCTTCATAGAGCGTGTAGATAGCCTCGTTGATCATCGGCAACAGGATGCGATTGACGATGAAGGCGGGAAAATCTTCGGCGACGGTGACGGTCTTGTCGAGATGCGCGACGAATTCCTTTGCCGCCTTGAAGGTCTCTTCCTCCGTGGCGATACCGCGTACGAGCTCCACCAGCTTCATGACCGGGACCGGGTTCATGAAGTGGATGCCCATGAACCGTTCGGGACGATCGGTCGCGGAGGCGAGCCGGGTGATGGACAGGGACGATGTGTTGGTCGCCAGGATGGCATCCGGTCTCATGACCGGGCAGACCTGACCGTAGATCTTGCGCTTGACGGTTTCGTCTTCGGTGACCGCCTCGATGACGAGATCGGCCTGCGCGAGGTCGTTGATGTCGCCTGAGCCCTTGATCAGGGAAAGCGCCCGCTTGCGGTCCTCGTCGCTCATCTTGCCGGAGGAGACCTGCCGGGCAAGATTGCCGTTGATGGTGGCAAGCCCCGCCTCGATTCGGTCCGCGGCGATATCGTAGAGCTGAACCTTATACCCGGCGGCTGCCGAAACATGGGCAATGCCGCAGCCCATCTGTCCTGCGCCGATAATTCCCACCGTCTTGATCATTGAAGCGAACACCCATGTTCAACAGGTTGCGGCAATGACGCTGCCGCAAATGCAAAATTACCGGGCCGGCAGGGCCGGCCCGGTATGATTGTTAATGCCATGTCGGCGCTTTTTCCAGCTTTTTCGTGTCGGTAGCCGGTGCGTCAAAGCGCCTTTTCGAGTTCCGGCAGGACGTCGAAGAGATCGGCGACGAGGCCGTAGTCGGCGACCTGGAAGATCGGCGCTTCCTCGTCCTTGTTGATGGCGACGATCACCTTGCTGTCCTTCATGCCGGCGAGGTGCTGGATCGCACCGGAAATGCCGCAGGCGATGTAGAGGTCGGGGGCGACCACCTTGCCGGTCTGGCCGACCTGCCAGTCGTTCGGCGCATAGCCGGCATCGACGGCGGCGCGCGAGGCGCCGACGGCGGCCCCGAGCTTGTCGGCAACCGGGAGGATGACTTCCTTGAACTTCTCCGAGGAGCCGAGCGCCCGGCCGCCGGAAATGATGATCTTCGCCGAGGTCAGTTCCGGCCGGTCGGAGGACGACAGCGCATCGGAAACATGGGCGGAAAGGCCGGGATTAGCCGCGGCGGCAACCGTCTCGACCGGGGCCGAGCCGCCTTCTTGAGCAGCGGCAAAGGAGGCGGTGCGCACGGTGATCACCTTCTTCGGCTCGCTCGTCTGCACCGTCTGGATGGCGTTGCCGGCATAGATCGGCCGTTTGAAGGTATCGGGCGAGACGACCTCGATGATCTCCGAAACCTGGGCGACGTCGAGAAGGGCTGCGACCCGCGGCATGACGTTCTTGCCGACCGACGTGGCGGCGGCAACGACGGTGTCGTAATTGCCGGCGAGCGAAACGATCAGCGCGGCCAGCGGCTCGGCGAGATTGTTGGCGAGCGAGGCGTCCTCGGCGACCAGCACCTTGGCGACGCCCGAAAGCTTGGAGGCTTGCTCGGCAATCCCTTTGACGTTCTGACCGGCAACCAGCACATGCACGTCGGTTCCGGTCCCACTGGCGATCTTCGTTGCCGCCGTCAGCGCCTTCGCGGTCTGGTCGGAAAGGTGGCTGTTGTCGTGGTCAGCCAGAAGCAGAATGGCCATGGTAGAATTCTCCCTTTCGATCGAGCTCAACGATCCGTTCCGGATCGGAGCTCATGAGTCTGAAGTGGTTCATGCGTTTGCCCGGAAGCCTGTGTCCGCTTTCCGGACGCATGAACTTAAAGCACGCCGGCTTCGGTCTTGAGCTTCTCGACGAGCTCGGCGACCGTCTTCACCTTGACGCCGGCCTTGCGGCCGGAGGGCTCTTCGGTCTTCAACACCTTCAGCCGCGGGCTGGTGTCGACGCCGAAATCGGCCGGAGTCTTCTTGTCGAGCGGCTTCTTCTTCGCCTTCATGATGTTCGGCAGCGAGGCATAGCGCGGCTCATTGAGGCGCAGATCGGTGGTGACGACCGCCGGCAGCTTCAGTTCGACCGTCTGCAGGCCGCCGTCGACCTCGCGGGTGACGTTGACCTTGCCGTCGCCGATCTCGACCTTGGAGGCAAAGGTGCCCTGGGCCCAGCCGAGCAAGGCCGACAGCATCTGACCGGTCTGGTTGGAATCGTCGTCGATCGCCTGCTTGCCGACGATGATCAGCCCCGGCTGTTCGGCCTCGGCGACTTGCCTGACGATCTTGGCCACAGCGAGCGGCTCGACCTGGTCTTCGGTCTCGACCAGGATCGCCCGGTCGGCGCCCATGGCGAGCGCGGTCCTGAGCGTCTCTTCCGCCTTGGCCGGGCCGATCGACACGACCACCACTTCACTCGCCTTGCCGGCTTCCTTCAGCCGCAGCGCCTCTTCGACCGAGATCTCGTCGAAGGGGTTCATCGACATCTTCACATTGGCAAGCTCGACGCCCGTTCCATCCGCTTTGACCCGGATCTTGACGTTGTAGTCGACGACCCGTTTCACCGTCACAAGTATTTTCATGGATTCTTTCCCTCCAAAAACGTTCGCAGGAAAATGCGCCTTAACAAGGCGGCCTGATTGTCGGTTGGCGACATCGATACGCGTTTTTGCTCCATAGACAAGCCGTTCTTGACGCTAAATCGCGATGAACCAACGCCAATTCGATATGACCAGGCTTATTCATACTTACGTTTACGTACAGGTAAAAAAATCCGCTGGCAAGCGGAGCCGCAAGGCCGGCTTCTATTGGGCATCACCCCAAATGCAGGGCATGCAATCCCTTGAAAACGCGACCTTTATTTCTCGGGCTCCCCTCGAAAATCAACCCGGCCGGCCCCATTGCGGAGCCGGCTTCGAAGCGCCGGCGGCTGCCGGCAACGTTTCATCGGGCGCTCTCGTCCTGTGCTCCACGGCGCGTGGAGTGACGATGGTCCGATCGAACAGCGGCACACCGCGGCGTCGCAAAACGACAACGAGCAGGAGACCCGCGACGATGCCGCCGACATGCGCACTCCAGGAAACGCCGCCGCCGGGATCGGCCACGAACATGAAGAACTGCTGGCCGATCCAGAAGGCGAGCGGAATGGCGGCGGGGAGCGGCAGGGGGATGCGGAAGAGCACGAGCACCCAGACCCGCACCTTGGGGTGCAGGAGGAAATAGGCGGCAACGACGCCGGATATGGCGCCGGAAGCGCCGATCAGCGGCGCCTCCGAGGCCGGATCGAGGAGCCCATGGGCCAGCGCTCCGGCCGCCGCGCACAGAAGATAGAAAACGAGAAATCGGAAATGCCCGAGCGCGTCCTCGACATTGTCGCCGAAGACCCAGAGGAAAAGCATGTTCATGGCGAGGTGCATGAAGTCGCCATGCAGAAACGAGTAGGTGACGAAGGTGAATTCGTCCGGAACGATCACCAGCGAGGGATCGAGGGCGGCATACTCGAAGATGATCGCGGGGATATAACCTAGCCCGAGGATCGCAGCATTGGCGAATGCCTCGGTTGCGACGGGACCGGTAGCGAGCCAGGCAACGAAATTGATGACGATCAGCGTGATCGTCACATACTGCATTCTTATGTGCTTCAGCTCGTTCCTGTCATGCAGCGGTATGAACATGCGATCCCCGAGACGACCCGCGCCGAAACAAAAATACGTTATCTGTTGTTGCCGGGGACCCAAAGGACATCGGCGCGCCCCTTGTCATTTGCCCAGCGGGCCGCGACGAACAGGAAATCCGAAAGGCGGTTGACATAGGCAATCGCCTCCGCGCTGACGGCCTCGCCTTCCATCGATGCGAGTGCGACCATTTGCCTCTCGCCGCGCCGCGCGACGGTACGGGCAACATGGAGCGCGGCCGAAGCGGCGCTGCCGGCCGGCAGGACGAAGGAGCGCAGCGGTTCGAGGTCGGCATTCAGCCGGTCGATCTCCCGTTCGAGGCGCTCGACCTGGGCGGCGACGATGCGAAGCGGCTCGTATTCGGGCTTCTCGCCCGTATCCGGTGTGGCGAGATCGGCGCCAAGATCGAAGAGATCGTTCTGGACGCGCATGAGCATCGCGTCGAGATCCGGGATCGCATGCGTGTGCTGGCGGGCGAGGCCGACAAAGGCATTCGTCTCGTCAATGGCGCCATAGGCCTCGACCCTGAGGTCGCTTTTCAGGCGGCGCGGGCCGGAGACGAGGCCGGTGGTGCCGTTGTCGCCGGTCCGGGTGTAGATTTTGTTCAATTTCACCATGATGCTGTCGCTTTACCTCAGCTCGGACGGCCGCCGCCGGTCACCCAGAGCGTCAGCATGATCAGCACGATGGCGATGGCCTGGAACAGCACGCGGGCCTGCATGAGTTTGTTGGAGGTGTTGCCGCTGCCGCCCCTGGCCATGTTGAGCAGGCCGCGGATCAGCACGATCGCTACCAGGCCCATGACGAGCAGGGTCAGACCGGTAAGGAAGCTGTTCATGGCGTAAATCCTTGTGGTTCGGTCAGCCGAGACGACCGATGATGCGGTAGAACAGTGCCGCCGGCAGGAGCTTTTTGAGAAGCGCTCCCTGCCTGGCCGGCCTTGTCACTATATAATGCGGCCTCGGACGGCGTGCCGTCAAAGCGTGTTTCAATACGGCATAAACGGCGTCGGGGCCGAGCTTGCCGGGTGCCGGTTTGCTCTCGCCGCGCAGGCGCCGCATCTGCCGCTCGTATTCCGCACGATGGACGGAATTCTCAAGATCGATGAACCGCTCGATATAGGCGATCGCATTGGTCGTGAATTTCGAGGCGATCGGGCCGGGCTCGATCAGGCTCACGCCGATGCCGCTGCCGGCGAGCTCCATCCTCAATGTGAGCGAGAGCGCCTCGAGCGCGGACTTCGAGGCATTGTAGGCGCCGCGCCAGCGATAGGGCACGAGGCCGAGAATGGACGAGCACTGGACGATGCGGCCATGCCCGCGGGCGCGCATCGCCGGGATGACGCGCCGCGTCAGGTCGTGCCAGCCGATGACGTTGGTTTCGAGCTGGAGCCGCAAGGCCTCCGTCGGCAGATCCTCCACCGCGCCGGCCTGGCCGTAGGCGCCATTGTTGAAAAGCGCATCGATTCGTCCGCCGCTCAGCGCCATCACGGCTTCCACCAGCGCGGCAATCGTCTCCGGCCGAGTATAGTCCATGATGAAGGTCTCGATGCCTTCGGCCTCCAGCGGCGCCTGATCCTCCGGCCGGCGCACGGTCGCGAAGACCCGCCAGCCGTCCCGCTGCAGCGCCCGGGCGCAATAGGCACCGATGCCTGACGAACAACCGGTGACGATGATTGTGGGGCGATCCGGCATCCACGCGATTCCTGTAGAAATCCAAGCCCCATTTCCCATATTCATCGTTGGGATACAATTGAATTGCAAAGGCGATGGCTGGGACCGGAACGTGACGTCAAGGCCGTTCGCAGGTACTGCGCCGGCTGGTCCTCATCAGGAGCGGGATTGGTGAAAGAGTGGGAGACGGAATGCCGGCATTCGTTCGCATCATCTGGAAGGTCGTGTTTGATGCGCTCTGGCATTTCAGCGAGGACGATGGCTGGGCGATGGCCAGTCACGTGGCGCTTTCTTCCCTTATGGCCGTCTTTCCCTTTCTGATCTTCGGCACCGCGCTCGCCAGTTTTCTGGGCGCCGATCAGTTCGCGCAGACGGCAGTCCATCTGATCTTCGACACCTGGCCGGAATCGATCGCCAAGCCGGTGGCCGACGAAGTCGTGCGCGTATTGACCATCCCGCGCGGCAGCCTGCTTACGATCTCCGTTCTTGCTGCAGCCTATTTCGCGTCGAACGGCGTCGAAGCATTGAGGATCGCGCTCAATCGCGCCTATAGAGTTGCCGAAAGCCGCTACTGGTATGTGACGCGGCTCGCGAGCCTCGGCTTCGTGCTCGGCGCCGTGCTCATTCTGGCCGCCCTCAGCCTTCTTCTTGTCGCGGTGCCTCTGGCGGTCCGCAATGCGGATCAGTGGTTCCCCTGGCTGGATACGCTGATGGCGGCGGTGGACGATTGGGGCTTGCCCCTGACGCTGACCATGCTGACGGCAGGCTTGCTCGTCGCACATCTGTGGCTGCCGGCCGGCCACCGCAACGTCGTCGACGTCCTGCCCGGCATCTTCCTCACGCTCGTGCTGTGGTCCGTCGGCGGCTACGCCTTCGCCTCCTACATCGCCAATTTTTCCAACTACGTGACGACCTATGCCGGGCTTGCTTCCATCATGATCGTCCTGGTCTTCCTCTACATGCTTGGCGCGATCTTCATCATCGGCGCGGAAATCAACGCTGCCATCCTGAAATACAAGGTGAAGCTCATGGTCAGGCGCAGTTTCCAGGGAGGCCGAGGAGAGTAAGGCCGCGAATTTCTCTCCTCATCGTTCGCCGAGAAGCATGGCCCTGACATCCGCAGGCCTGTGCCCCGAAGCCCTGAAGGAGGCGATTCCGGTGTCGCTGTTGCTTTTCGACAGTTTCCGTCCGTCCGGCCCGAGAACGAGGCGATGATGGTGATAGACCGGCTGCGGCAGGCCGAGAAGGCTTTGCAGCAGGCGATGCACCGATGTCGCGTGGTAGAGGTCGCGCCCGCGCACGACATGGGTGATCCCCTGCAGGGCATCGTCGACCACGACCGAGAGATGATAGCTCGACGGCGCATCCGAACGCGACAGGATGACGTCACCCCAGGCCGCCGGATCGGCGACGATCGAGGCCGCTTCGCCCGATTGGCTCGATCCCGTTTCTCGCCAGGTGAGTGGCCCGCCGGCCCGCCGCAGGGCCTCTCCCATGTCGAGACGCCAGGCATAGGGGCGGCCGCTCGCCAGGAGAGCCGCCTGCTCGTCCGGCTTGAAGCCGCGCTCACGGCCGGGATACAGCGGTGTCCCGTCCGGATCGCGCGGCCACGCTTGCCCCTTCGCCTCTGCCGCGGCCACCGCCGCCCTTATTTCACCGCGCGTCATCACGGCGGGATAGACGAGGCCCATCGCGTTCAAGCGCTCGAGCGCAGCGGCATAGACGCCGAGATGTTCGGATTGGCGCCGCACCGGCTCTTCCCAATCGAGACCGAGCCAGGCGAGGTCCTCGAAGATCGCCGCCTCGAATTCCGGCCGGCAGCGCGTCCGGTCGATATCTTCGATCCTCAGCAGGAAACGGCCGCCCACGGCTTCCGCCATGTCGTGATTGAGGATCGCCGACAGGGCGTGGCCGAGATGCAGGAGACCGTTGGGACTCGGCGCGAAACGAAAAACCGGTTGTTCTGGTCGTGAAATCGGCATTCTTTTCCTTTGCCACGGAAGCGTTGTAAAGATCACCCGCTTTCTACAGGGCCGTGCGTTCTTCCTGCGCACCAAGGGATCTGTAGCACTTTGAATTCCTGCATGCTTCGTCCGTAAATCGGCGACGATCCCGGACACATGCAGTGGGAGGATGCATGCGGATCATCCGGACGCACGAGGATATAGAGGCCGGTCTTGCCGGTCTGGTGATGCTCGATGCCCGGCTCGAACACGTCATCGACAAGGCGGGGCCGGTACCCTTGAGGCGCACCGACCCCGGTTACCGCGGTCTCGCCAACATAATCGTCTCCCAGATGGTTTCGAAGGCGAGCGCGGCGGCGATCTGGAACCGGATGGAGGCCTCGCTCGGCGAGATCACCGCAGACGCGGTGCTTGCGCTCGACGACGAAGATTGCCGACGCTTCGGCTTGTCCCGGGCCAAGGCCGATACGCTGAGAAGGGTCGCCGCTGCCGCGATTGCGGGCGAGATCGATCTCGACGCCATCTGCAATGCCGAAGCCGTCAAGGCAATTCACGAACTGACGGCGATCAAGGGCATCGGCCGTTGGACCGCCGAGGTCTATCTGCTCTTCTGCGCCGGCCATCCGGATGTGTTCCCGGCCGGCGATGTCGCCCTGCAGAATGCCATCGGCCATGCGCTTGGGCTCGAACTGCGACCGACGGCAAGCGAGGTCGATTCGCTCGCCGGCGGCTGGTCGCCATGGCGCAGTGTCGCCGCGCGGCTTTTTTGGGCCTATTATGCGCAGGAGATGCGCCGCGATGCGCTTCCCGTGACGCCTTGACGAAAAAAGCGGATCCTTTGCTCCCTTTTCTTTGTGGCTTCACAATCCTGTCGCAACGCGCCTAATATAGAAGAGGCAGATGCCGAATCGCTCAGGAGAATACGCTTGACGATTGCAGTCTCACCTCAGGCCCTGCCGGCGCTCGTGTTGAACGCCGACTATAGGCCGCTGAGTTATTATCCCTTGTCGCTCTGGTCCTGGCAGGACGCGATCAAGGCGGTCTTTCTCGACCGTGTGACTATCCTCGCCGAATACGAACACTCCGTCTCGTCGCCGAGTTTCTCGATGCGGCTGCCGAGCGTCGTCTGTCTGAAGAGCTATGTCCAGCCGTCACGCCACCCGGCCTTCACCCGGTTCAACGTATTCCTGCGGGACAAATTCGAGTGCCAGTATTGCGGCTCGCCGGACGACCTGACCTTCGATCACGTGGTCCCGCGTGCGCATGGCGGCCAGACCACCTGGGAAAACGTCGTCGCGGCCTGTTCTCCCTGCAACCTGCGCAAGGGCAGCAAGCTGCCGAAGCAGGCCGGCATGTTCCCGCACCAGAAGCCCTATCACCCGACGGTTCAGGATCTGCACAATAACGGCCGGCTTTTCCCGCCCAACCACCTGCATGACAGCTGGATGGATTATCTCTACTGGGATGTCGAGCTGCAGCCGTAAGGTTAAGACGCCCGACCCTGAGCTGACGCCTTCAAGGCACCACGCAGAGCGATCGCCGCGAGGATCAGGCTCGCGATGACGTTCCAGCCTGCGAAAGAAAGCCCGAGCACGCGCAGCGCCGCATCCGTGCAGGAGGGCGCGTGCTTCGCATCCAGATCGCCGAGCAGGTCGCCGACATCGGAAGAAATGCCTTGCGCCGTGGTGGCGCAGGTCGAGGGGCCTTCCCAGAAGTGCCACTCGGCGCCCGCATGGTACACACCGAGGCCCGCACCCACCAGCATCAGTATGCCGACGCCGAGGAGCAGCGTGCGGGTGGTCCAGCCGGGCAGCTTCAGCACGCTGGTTGCGATGGCGAGAACTCCGAGCGGAATGCCGTAATAATAGGGATCGCGCTGAAGCAGGCACAGCGCGCAGGGGATATAGCCGCCGATATGCTCGAAGCCGAGCGCACCGCCGACGGTCGCCGCCATGCCGATGGTGACGAGTACGGCGCAAATGAGTTGCCGGCGCTGAGCGAACGAATCTGCAAACATGCACACCCCTCGGCGCGCGGAGCGGCGAACATGCCGCCCGGGCGCCAGTGAAATCGAACGCCGCCTTCTTAGGCAGGATCGCCGGCTCTGTAAATCGGGTCGCATGTTCGGCCGCCTGCACGCTTTTGTGATCGTATGGAGCAGCCGGCGGCACTTTTCGTGGGAGCACTCCGCCAAATTCACACGATCGGCAAAATTCGCAACTTCGCGGTTGACCGGCCCGAAATCGATCGTGTAAATCGCAAGCGCTGATATCACGCATGCCTCTAGCCCCATTGGCGGAATTGGTAGACGCGCTCGACTCAAAATCGAGTTCCGAAAGGAGTGCTGGTTCGACTCCGGCATGGGGCACCACAACTACTTTATAGTGTTGGTTTCATTGCGCTTTTATCTTCTGGCGTCTGATAGTCCTCGCGCCATTCGCAAAACTTCATCTTATTCTGATCTGTTTTCCGTCTATTCCACCGGGATAGTCCTCGGCTCTCGACGCGACCAATAGCTGCGCCGGCGGGCCTGTATGTCTGCGATACTTTTGAAAACAGTCGAAGAGGCACCCGCACGAGGGTTGCGAATACTAACTTCGGTTGTATTTTTACGATCAACCTCCACCTCGAGCACACGCGGCGGAGGGGGCTTATCCGGGTCGCAGTTTCACGTCTCCCGGTACTCGGTCCGGGTACTGCGTCGGCGTCTCACGGCGCGTAAATACCGGGCAAGCGCAAGTCGGACATCAGCAAGCCTAGAGCTTCATATCGAGGAAGTGTCATGACTAGATCGCTACTTGATCGACTTTTTTCAGCTGCAGCCGGCATCACAGTGGGACTGACGGTTATCTCCGTCGCCCATGCGCAGCAAGCGACACCCGCAACCCCACCAGACAAGCCAAATATTTTGGTAATCTTCGGAGACGACATCGGTTTGACGAACATCAGCGCCTATGCGGATGGCATCGTGGGCTACAGGACACCGAATATCGACCGCATTGCTGAGGAAGGCCTGCGCTTCACCGATTACTACGGCGAGAATAGCTGCACGGCGGGCCGGTCGACCTTCATTACCGGCCAGGCCTGCCTGCGCACGGGTCTCTGCAAGGTCGGTGCACCCGGAGCGCCCGTAGGGCTCCAGGCCGGTGACATCACCATAGCCCAGGCCTTGAAGCCGCTGGGTTATTCGACCGGCCAGTTTGGCAAAAACCACTTGGGCGACAGGGACGAGTTCCTGCCGACGAACCATGGCTTCGATGAATTTTTCGGTAATCTCTATCACCTCAATGCGGAAGAGGAGCCGGAAGCAGCAGCGTGGCCGAAGGACGATGAAG
Organism: Sinorhizobium sp. P24N7; assembly: GCF_042436655.1. Taxonomy (NCBI): domain Bacteria; kingdom Pseudomonadati; phylum Pseudomonadota; class Alphaproteobacteria; order Hyphomicrobiales; family Rhizobiaceae; genus Sinorhizobium; species Sinorhizobium sp. P24N7. The sequence goes on from NZ_JBHMIW010000004.1 coordinate 398,599, forward strand.
AATTCCTGAAGGTGTACAATCCCCGCGGCGTGGTGAAATCGTCGGCCGACGGGAAGATCGAAGACACCGGCGCGCTCAATCGCAAGCGCATGGAAACCATCGACGACGAAACGACCGCCGCCGCGATCGATTTCATCCGGAGGCAGGTCAAGCAAGGCAAGCCCTTCTTCACCTGGATGAACACGACACGCATGCATGCCTTCACCCATGTCCGCGAATCCATGCGCGGCCAGAGCGGCATGCCCGGCAATGAATATGCCGACGGGATGATCGAGCATGACGGCGACGTCGGCGATCTGCTCAAGGCGTTGGACGATCTCGGCATCACGGACAACACGATCGTCGTCTACACGACCGATAATGGTCCGAACCAATGGTCATGGCCAGATGCCGCATCGACCCCGTTCCGCAGCGAGAAAGACACAAACTGGGAAGGTGCCTTCCGGGTACCGGCAATGGTCCGCTGGCCCGGGAAGATCAAGGCAGGTCAGGTCTCCAATCAGATCGTCTCCGGCCTGGACTGGTTCCCGACGCTTTTGGCGGCGGCGGGTGACCCAGACATCAAGACCCGTCTGCTGAACGGCTGGAAGCCCGAGGGGAGCACGACGACGTTCAAGAACCATCTCGATGGCTACAACCAGCTGGACTACCTTACCGGCAAGTCGGACAAGAGTGCCCGTTCCGAATTTTTCTATTTCGATGACGACGCCAACCTGGTGGCCACACGCTACGACGATTGGAAGGTGGTTTTTCATGAACAAACTGCCGGCGGAGGATTCGCCGTCTGGCAAACGCCGCTTGTGACCTGGCGCGTGCCCAAGCTGTTCAACCTTCGAATGGACCCCTATGAGCGTGCGGACCTGGTGTCCGATCAATACAACGACTGGCTTGTAAGAAACGATTTCCTGCTGGTGAAGGGTCAATTGAAGGCTGCAGCGTTCCTGGAGAGCTTCATCAAATATCCGCCTAGCCAACGCGGAGCCAGCTTCAACCTCGAAGGTGTGCGGGCCAAAGTGGACAAGGCGATCGATCAATCGTTCAAAGACCGCGGCATCGAGCAATAGCGTCGATGGCCGATCGAACCGGAAAGAACGCACCGACCCCGGTGCGTTCGCCTCTCCCCAAAATCCGCGCCCACGGTGGGCACCACCATTGAATTCCCCCGCGCTCAAATGCTAGCTGCATTGCAGCAAAACCCAGCTGCAGCAAGCTCATGCTCCCGAAGATCGAAGACTATGACGAACTCTACGGCGAATTCCGCTGGCGGATACCCGATACCTTCAACATCGGCGTAGCCGTCAGCGATGCCTGGGGCGCGCGGGAGCCGGGGCGCGTCTGTCTCCAGCATTTCAGCTCGGACGGGGCGCATCTTGCGTTGACCTATGGCGCCTTTGCCGCCCGTTCGTCCGCTTTTGCCGGCGGACTTGCCGCACATGGGGTGAAGCCCGGCGATCGCGTTGCCATCCTGCTGCCGCAGGGGTTCGAGGCGGCGATAGCCCATGCGGCAATCTACAAGCTGGGCGGCATCGCGCTGCCGCTTGCTCTGCTTTTCGGCGCCGAGGCGCTTGCCTACCGGCTGAAGGATGCGGGTGCGGCAGCGATCGTCACCAATCGCTTCGGCCATGAGCGGCTAACGGCGAACCGGGAAGAGCTGCCGGATTTGCGCCTGGTGGTGCTTGCCGACGAACAGCACGAATCCGGCACCGTGCGGTTCGGTGAACTCGTGGCCCGGGAGGGCCGATTCGATCCCGCGGAAACGAAGCCGGACGATCCCGCTCTGATGATCTACACTTCGGGGACCACCGGGCCGCCGAAGGGAGCCCTGCATGGCCATCGCGTGCTGCTCGGCCATTTGCCGGGATTCCAGTTCCATCACCACTTCCTGCCGCAGCCTGGCGACCGGATGTGGACGCCTGCCGACTGGGCCTGGGCGGGCGGTCTCCTGAACGCTCTGCTGCCGTCGCTTTTCTTCGGCGTGCCCGTGGTGTCCTCGCCGGCGCAGAAATTCGATGCGCATACCGCGTTCCGGATCATGGAGGAAATGGAGGTGCGCAACGCCTTCATCCCGCCGACGGCGCTCAGGCTCCTCAAATCCGTCGAGCGGCCGCGCGATCGCTACGCGCTCAAGCTGCGCACCGTCGGTTCGGCCGGCGAGGCGCTCGGGCGGGAGACCTTCGAATGGGCAAGGGCGGCGCTCGGCGTCGAGGTGAGCGAATTCTACGGCCAGACGGAATGCAATATCGTCATCTCCTCTGCGACCGATCTCGGCGTGGCGAAGCCCGGCTCCATGGGCAAGGCGGCACCGGGTCATCAGGTCGCGATCATCGACGGCGAGGGGCGGGTTCTGCCGCCCGGCGCGGTCGGGCAGGTGGCGATCAGGCGTCCCGATCCGGTGATGTTCCTCGGCTACTGGCGCAACGAAGAGGCGACCGAGTCCAAGTTCATCGGCGACTGGATGACGACCGGGGACCAGGGCGCCATGGACGAAGAGGGCTATTTCACCTTTTTCGGACGTGACGACGACGTCATCACGTCGTCAGGCTATCGCATCGGCCCGGGCGAGATCGAGGATTGTCTCGCCGGGCATCCGGACGTGCAGCTCGCCGCGGCAGTCGGCAAACCGGACCCGCTCCGGACCGAGATCGTCAAGGCCTATGTCGTGCTGAAACCCGGCGTCTCTGCCGGCGACGAGACCGCGGCAGGGATCCGCGACTGGGTGAAGAACAGGCTGTCGATGCATGAATATCCGCGCGAGATCGCTTTCGTCGACAGCCTGCCTTTGACCACCTCGGGCAAGGTGATCCGCCGGCTTCTGCGGGAGAAGGCGGCGGCAGAGGCGCGCGCCGTGTCCGGCGGCTGATGTTCGGCTGAAAGATCAGCGGCCTGCCAGCGCCCGGATCTTTTCACGCAGCAGCCGGGCCATGTTTCGGGTATTGCGATAAAGGTGGAGCTGCGCGGCGACCTGACGCACGTCGCGGTCGCGGTTCTGTGCCAGCCCGATCACGAGCGTGCCCATTTCCTCTCGCTCCTGCCACAGGCGGCTCATCACCGGATGATCGGGCACGGCGCAGGAGTCGGAGCGGATGATATTGGCATCGTCGAGATGCCACTCCGTGAGCTCCGCGACAAGCAGCTTGCCCGGAGAGTATTTCGCATAGCGCTCGTCATAGGCGGTCTTCCAGGCATAGGCTTCGCCGGCCATCAGCAGAACGACGATGGTCGCGATCGCCTTGCCGTCAAGATCGAGCGTGTGAATGCGGACGCTGTCGGCCTCGGCCAGATTGTTTACCGCTTCCCTCGCGAAAGCGGCGCGGAACCGGTCCATGATCATGGCGCTGCGTTCGCGGCCTTTCCAGCCGGACGCTTCGAGGACCAGGAACTCCTCCATGCGCAGGCGGATCTCATCGGGTTGGCGCGCGACATTGTAGGCCAGCGACCCCTGCCTCGCGAGATTGTTCCATTGCCGCTTCAGCTCCCTCAGGCGCTGGGGGCTCACGGCCTCGCGCAAATAGGTGGGGCCGTCCAGCAGGCTTTCGAGCATCGGCCGGCTGAATGTATCCGTCACCGTCAGCGGCAGGTTTTCGCCGATCGCAACGGCACGGGCAAGCTGCGCAAATTTGCCGTTCAACCTGATGTCCGGAAAGACGAGCACCGGCGGCAGGCCGGCGGAAGGTGCGGCCAGCGCCTCGTAAAGATTGCTGATCGTTTCGGCCGCGTCCTCCGCGTCGAGGAGGGGCGTGCCCAGCGGCCCGAATGGATTGGACCAGGCGCGAATAATGGTCGCGCCGATCGAAAAACCCGGCTTCTCTATCGAGAAGGGCATGAGAAAGCGGATTCGGCTTCTCTGCTCGCTTTGGTCGCGGATGACCGCAAGCCGGATCACCCGGTCCTCGAGGCGCGGCATGGCCGGCGCGAGAAAGCGCCCGGTAAAGAAGACGTTCTGCTCGATGGCGCGATTGGAGAGAAAGTCGAGCTCCCGCTGCAGGTCGTATCCCGCTCTCGCCGGATAGACCGCGAGGTGCCGTCCGGGCCTTCCGACCATCAATGTCCGCTCGGACTGCAACGTATCGGGACCGGATTGCGCGAGGCTGCCAAGCAGGCGGTTGGCGCTGCCGTTCACGTCTGCGGGAAGGACATTGCCGATCATGGCTCAAATCGCCTCGTTCTTGTTGTTCATCGTCCCCGCGCCGGCAACAGCCAGCAGGGGAAAGCCGAAAGTGCGCCTTACGGCGAAATGCAGGATGGCTGCCTCCACGAACATCGCGCCGGCAGTGGCGGCAGCTGCGCCCGTCAGGCCGAAGACCGGGATGAGTGTCACGTTCAAGGCGATGTTGACTCCGAGCGCTGCCGCATAGAGCAGGACGCAGAGCTTTTGCCGCCCCGCCATCGTGAGCAGCGTTTCGGCGGGTCCGACAAAGGCCTTGGCGAGAATTCCCGTCAGCAGGATCGCCATCAAGGGGGCGCCCGCCGTGAACGCCGGGCCAAACAGCGAAAGCAGGATGTTGCCGGCTGCGAGTACGCAGCCGCCGATCACCAGGGATGGCCAGAAGGACCAGCGCGCGCTTTCGACGGCGATTTCCGCCAGCTGCCGGCGATCGCCTGCGGCCATTGCCGCAGAGAAACGCGGACCTGCTGCCGCCTTGACGGCGAACATCACGAAATGGACGAGCGCCATGGTCTTGGCCGCCGCAAAATAAACCGCCACATCGTCGGGTTTCAGATAGAGGCCCACAATGACGACGTCGGAATTGGTGAGCAGGAACCCGAAACCGTCGACCAGAAAAATGGGAAGGGAGACGCTGAGCCACCGCCCGAGCTCGATCTTCATCGGCCCGCGCACGTAATGGCGGCGGAGCCGCCATGCCATCGTCACGAATTGTCCGAGCGTGGTGACATAGGCCGCCCCCAGCGCAGCGCCCATGGCTGTCGTCGCATCGCGCGGAAGCCCGGCAGCGATCGCGATGACCATGAAACCGAGGATCAGCAGCGGCCGCACGAGATAGGTCGGGCTCATCGCGACGATGGGCCAGCTATGCGCCCGCGCGGTGCCGTCCAGTACGTCGCCGAGCGCGATCATCGGCAGAGTGAACAGGCCGAGATAGAGGGGAATCACATAGTAACTTTCGATGGCGGAGCCGAAGAGCCAGAGGCCGGCTCCGCCGACTGCGGCGAGAACGGTCGCGGAAAGCATCGCAAAGGCCCGCGCCGTCGTGGTCAGACCGCGGATGTTCGCAAGCGCCGCGGTCGTATGGTATTCCGGCAGAAAGCGGATCACGGTCGCATGGAAACCGAGGCAGGACAGGTTTCCGAAGAGGACGACCAGCACCCAGACGAAAATGAAGATGCCGTATTCGAACTCGCCGACGAGGCGCGCAAGGACGATTTGCGAGACGAAGGCGATGGCTGCGCTGACGATACGGATCAGAAAGGCGATGAGCGCCACGCGCTGTGCACGGTTCCTGGGATCGTCCCCCGCAAGAAGCGACGCGAGGCCGTGCAAGAGAAGAGGCAGGCGATATCTCAGCGCCGACGGCAGCATTCGTCCGGCCGATTGACATACCGCCATGAACACGAGGACACCCTGACATTACGCAATACTGGGCTTCACTTCTGTCAGATCAGCGTTAACAAAGGGTTCAGCACCCTCGCTTGAGGGCGAGGAAGCCGGGCTTTTGCCCGACTTCCTCTTCAATCATGCCCGGGCGTGCCTCCTGGACAGCAACTGCCGGCGCGCGATCAGCACGACACCGGCCATTGTCGAGGCATAGACCACGAGCGGCCACGCGCTGTCGCCCGGCAGTCCGATCACGAGCAGTGTCCCCGCCGTCCCGACGATGAGGCTTTGGACGCAGAAATAGACTGCGACCGCCGAACCCGCCATGTATCCGAACCCTTCGAGCGCGCCGTTTGCAGTTACCGATCCGGTGAAGACGATGCCGACCGCCATGACCCACATCGACGCGACGAACGTCCAGGACGAAAGGGTGCCGAAGCTCTGCCCGGCGGCCAGGAGCGCCGCTCCGAGAAGCAACATGCACATGCCCCGCAGGAGGCTGCCCGAAGTTCCCCATCGGGAGACGAACCGCCTGGCAAAGCGCGCCGTGATGATCATCACGATTGCTACAGTTGCAAAGGCGAGGCTGAACTGCAGCTCCGAATATCCTGCCCTGTCGATCAGAACGCGCGGAGAGGTGGAAAAGAACACGAAAAACGTGCCCATGGCGGCGCTGAAGCCGAGGGTATAGGTCCAGAAGGCGAGGCTGCGGAAAAGGGGCCCGAATGCGCGCCGCGGCAGCGCTGCCGCCGAAGGGCGGGTTTCATGCCAGCGAGGCAGTGCCTGCACCAGCGCGATTACGGCAAATGCACCGAGCGTAACGAAGATCGAGCGCCATCCGAACCTCTCCGCCAGCATGGCGCCGCCTATCGGTCCCAGAGCGGGAACGAATGCCAGAATGGAACTGAACAGGCTGTAGATAACCGCGCTTTCCGGGCGGTCGGCATAGACGTCCCGGATCGTCGCAAAGGTGGCCACCAGGGCCGCAGATGCGCCAACCGCCTGCAGGAAGCGGAAGGCGACGAATGGTATGGCGCTGGAGGATGCCGCAAGGCAGAACGACGCCGCGGCGAACAGCATCGCTCCGCCGATCAGGACAGGCCGCCGTCCGATGCGATCGGAGACGGGCCCGAAGACGATCTGGCCGAGGCCGAGCATCACCATATAGAGGCTCAGCGTGAGCTGGACCACGGCAGGACTGGTCCCGAGAATACCGGGCATCGCCGGAACGATCGGGAGATAGATATCCATGGCCAGGGAGGCGAGGATATCGAAGGGCGCCATCAGCAGCAGCGCTGCCGGCAGCGAATAGCGCCAGACATGAGGTTTTGTAGGCATGGAAAGACATCCGCTCAAATGAGGAACATTCGGCGGCGGTCTGCCTTCGGCACGGGGGTCGGCTCGACAGACGCCGCAACAACAAGGAAAAAGCGTTGTTGCGGCTTACTTGTCCGAGGACTTTTGAGCTCCCATGCTACGGCTCCATGCACATCTTGAGGTGAGGTAAGTTGCCTGCCGTGTCAGTGGCAGGCAGACAATCGTTCGCGCGCCCGACCGGACGCGCAGCACCGCGGGTCAGGCTTCGTAAATGCCGTGGCAATGCTTGTATTTCTTGCCCGAGCCGCACGGGCAGGCTTCGTTGCGTGCGACTTTGCCCCAGGTTGAAGGGTCGGCCGGATCGCGGTTCGCAGGCGCGACCGCCAGCAGCGTCTCCCCGGCCTGCGCGAAGTCGTCCTCGCCGGTCAGCGGATCGATGTGGTGCGCCTGCATCGGTGGCAGCGGCTGCGGTTCCTCGGGCGCCTCGCGGACCAGCTCGACGCGCATCAGCTGTGCCGTGACCGCCTGACGCAGATTACCGAGTAGCGCCTGGAACAGCTCGAAAGCCTCGGACTTGTATTCCTGCAGAGGATCGCGCTGGGCGTAGCCGCGGAAGCCGATGACCGACCGCAGGTGGTCGAGGTTGACGATATGCTCGCGCCAGAGATGATCGAGCGTCTGGAGGACGACGGAGCGCTCGACATATTGCATGATTTCGGGGCCGAAACGCTCCGCGCGCTCGGCAGCCGCCTTGTCCACTGCGGCAGTGATGCGCTCGCGGATATCGTCCTCGGCGATGCCTTCTTCGGCGACCCATTCGGCGATCGGCAGGTCGAGATTGAAATACTGCTGGACGTCGGCCTTCAGCCCCTCGGCATCCCATTTTTCGGCATAGGCCCGCTCCGGAATGCGTTTGGCGACGATTTCCTCGATCACTTCGTTGCGCATGTCGGTCACCGTATCGGTGACGCTCTCCGCGTCCATCAGTTCGATGCGCTGCTCGAAAATGACCTTGCGCTGGTCGTTGAGCACATCGTCGTATTTCAGGAGATTCTTGCGGATGTCGAAGTTGCGCGCCTCGACCTTCTTCTGGGCGCGTTCGAGCGCCTTGTTGATCCAGGGATGGACGATTGCCTCGCCTTCCTTCAGGCCGAGCTTCTGCAGCATTCCGTCCATGCGGTCGGACCCGAAGATACGCATCAGATCGTCCTGAAGCGACAGGTAGAACTTGGAGCGGCCCGGGTCGCCCTGGCGGCCCGAGCGGCCACGCAGCTGATTGTCGATGCGGCGGCTTTCGTGCCGTTCGGTGGCAAGCACGTAGAGCCCGCCGGCGGCGAGCGCCTTTTCCTTGAGCTTCTGAACCTCTTCCCGGATCGCCTTTTCGCGCGCTTCGCGCTCCGGGCCGGGCTCGACATCGGCCAGCTCCTGCTGGATGCGCATGTCGGGGTTGCCGCCGAGCTGGATGTCGGTGCCGCGGCCGGCCATGTTGGTGGCGATCGTGACCGCGCCGGGGACGCCGGCCTGCGCGACGATATAGGCTTCCTGCTCGTGGTAGCGGGCGTTCAGCACCTGGAACTTGGAGAAGCCGCTCTGCTTCAGCATATCGGCGAGAAGTTCGGATTTCTCGATGGAGGTGGTGCCGACGAGCATCGGCTGGCCGCGCTCATGTGCGGATTTGATCTCGTCGATGATCGCCTTAAATTTTTCGCCGACGGTGCGATAGACCTCATCGTCCTCGTCGACGCGCTTGATCGGCAGGTTGGTCGGCACCTCGAGAACTTCGAGGCCGTAGATGTTGCCGAATTCCTCCGCTTCCGTCGCAGCCGTACCGGTCATGCCGGCAAGCTTGTCGTACATGCGGAAATAGTTCTGGAAGGTGATCGAGGCGAGCGTCTGGTTTTCGGGCTGGATCTGCACCTTTTCCTTGGCTTCGAGCGCCTGGTGCTGGCCTTCGGAGTAGCGGCGGCCGGGCATCATGCGGCCGGTAAACTCGTCGATGATGACGATCTCGCCGTTGCGTACGATGTAATCCTTGTCGCGGGTGAAGAGCTTGTGGGCCTTGAGCGCGTTGTTGACGTGGTGAACGATCGCCACGTTCTCGATGTCGTAGAGCGACTCGCCCTTCAGCAGGCCGGCCTCGCGCAGCATGTTCTCGAGCTTCTCGGTGCCTTCTTCCGAAAAATTGGCCGAGCGCTGCTTCTCGTCGATTTCATAGTCTTCCGGCGACAGGCGCGGAATGAATTCATTGATGGTGTTGTAGAGATCGGAGCGGTCGTCGAGCGGGCCGGAGATGATCAGCGGGGTGCGCGCCTCGTCCACCAGGATCGAGTCGACCTCGTCGACGATGGCGAAGAAGTGGCCGCGCTGCACCATCTGGGAGCGCTCGTACTTCATGTTGTCGCGCAGATAGTCGAAGCCGAGCTCGTTGTTCGTCGCATAGGTGACGTCGCAGGCATAGGCGTCGCGGCGCTGTTCGTCGGAGAGACCGTGGACGATGACGCCGGTGGTCATGCCGAGGAAGCCGTAGATGCGGCCCATCATGCCCGCGTCGCGCTGTGCGAGGTAGTCGTTGACGGTGACCACATGCACGCCCTTGCCGGCGAGTGCGTTGAGATAGACCGGCAGGGTGGCGACGAGCGTCTTGCCTTCGCCGGTCTTCATTTCCGCGATGGCCCGCTCATGCAGGATTATGCCGCCGATCAGCTGGACGTCGAAGGGGCGCAGCCCGAGGACGCGGAGCGCAGCCTCGCGCACGACCGCAAAGGCCGGCACGAGAATGTCGTCCAGGGTCTTGCCGCCGGCGAGCTCACTGCGAAATTCCGCCGTCTTCGCCGCCAGGGCCTCGTCGCTCAGCGCCTTCATTTCGGCTTCGAGAGCATTGATGGCGTCCACCCGGCCCTTGTAGCCGCGGACGCGGCGATCGTTGGCGGAACCAAACAACTTGCGGGCAAAGCCGCCGAGACTGACCATGCAAATGGTCCTTTCCTTATTTGTCGCCTGGGTTTCAGGCGCGCGGTCGAAAAACCGCGTCACGCCGCGAAACGCCCGGAAACTGTTCTGGACGCGAGGTTGCGTGACAGATAAGAGGGGGGTCGGATTATGTCAACGCACTTGCACGGCCGGACGGCTACAGAACCGCCACATTCTGGTTGTTGTGCAGCCCCTGGGGCCGGAGGCAATCGCGCTGGCGGCCAATGGTGAAAGGTTAGAAACATGTCTAGATACAAGACCCTTGCGGCCGCGGCACTGGTCGCGGTGATCGCGGCGGGTGTCGCCCGCGCCGAGGGGACCGACCCGGTCATTGCCAAAGTCGGGGACCAGGAAATCCACCAGTCGGAACTTGATCTCGCAATCATGAGCCTCGATCCGCAGCTCCAGCGGATGCCCGACGAGCAGAAGCGCGCAGCAGCACTGTCGGCCGTCATCGACGTGAAGCTTCTTTTGAAGGACGCCGAGAAGGAAGGGCTTCAGAACGACGAGGCGTTCAAGCAGCGCGTCGCATTCCTGACCGAACGCGAGTTGCACAACGCCTTCTTCAAGAAGCACGTGGTCGATGCGGTAACGGCGGAAGATGTGAAGGCGCGCTACGACAAGGAAGTCGCAGCGATTCCGCCGCAGGAAGAGGTCAAGGCCCGCCATATCCTCGTCAAGACCGAAGACGAGGCGAAGGACGTCATCAAGGAACTCGACGCGGGCAAGAACTTCGCCGACCTTGCCAAGGCCAAGTCCACCGACCCGAACAAGGAAGAGGGCGGCGATCTCGGCTACTTCACCAAGGGCCGCATGGTACCTGAATTCGAGACGGCCGCCTTCGCGCTGGAAAAGGGCGCCTATACGAAGACACCGGTCAAGACGCAGTTCGGCTTCCATGTGATCCTCATCGAGGACAAGCGTCCCCAGGCTCCGCCGACGCTCGAACAGGTCGAGCCGCAGGTTCGCCAGCTCGTCATGCGCGACAAGTACCTCGAGCTTCTGAATTCCGCCAAGGAGAGCACTGCCGTCGAAATCTCCGATCCGGCGCTCAAGAAGGCCTATGACGAGGCCGGCAAGCCGCAGGAAAACAAGTAATACGGCCGGGCGCCCTCTTAGGGAGGCGCGCCCCCGCGCGGAGGCTGAGGCCGCTCGCATTTGCTCCGCTCCGCCTTCAAAGATCCGGATGCCCGACGGCTGAATGCCGTTCGGGCATTTCGCACAACGTTCGAGGCTTCTGAAAAGCAGGTTCAATCCATGTCCGGTTCCGTCTCTCCGCTTGCTCCGAAAACCTTTGCCGAAATGCCGGCCCTTCGCGGCGTACGCATGGCGACCGCTGCCGCAGGAATCAAGTACAAGAACCGGACCGACGTGCTGATGATGCTCTTCGACCGGCCGGCATCCGTGGCCGGCGTGTTCACGCGGTCGAAGTGCCCCTCAGCTCCGGTCGACCATTGCCGGCAGAACCTGCCGGGCGGCATTGCACGCGCCGTCGTCGTCAACTCGGGCAATGCCAACGCGTTTACCGGCAAGAAGGGCCGGGAGGCGACCAGGCTCACGGCTGAGGCCGCGGCAAAGGCCGTCGGCTGCAGCGAGGCGGAGGTCTTCCTGGCGTCGACGGGCGTCATCGGCGAGCCGCTCGACGCCACCAAGTTCGCCGGTGTTCTGGATAAACTTGCCGCGTCCGCCACCCAGGACTTCTGGTTCGAAGCGGCCAAAGCGATCATGACGACCGATACCTATCCGAAGGTTGCCACCCGCAGCGCGGAGATCGGCGGTGTCAGGGTCACGATCAACGGGATCGCCAAGGGCGCCGGGATGATCGCGCCCGACATGGCAACCATGCTCTCCTTCGTCGTCACCGATGCGGACATTGCGCCGGCGGCACTTCAGGCACTGCTTCAGGCAGGCGTCGAACCCACCTTCAATTCGGTGACGGTCGACAGCGACACGTCCACCTCCGACACGCTGATGATGTTTGCGACCGGTGCGGCGGCGGACGACGGCCAGGCTAAGGTCGAGGACGCGGCCGACCCGCGTCTCGACGGGTTCCGTGCCGCGCTCGACGATCTGCTGCGTGATCTGGCGTTGCAGGTCGTGCGCGACGGCGAGGGCGCGCGCAAGATGGTCGAGGTGACGGTCGAGGGCGCGGAAAACGATGCCGCCGCCAAACGCATCGCGCTTTCGATAGCCAATTCGCCGCTCGTCAAAACGGCGGTTGCGGGCGAGGACGCCAATTGGGGACGCGTCGTCATGGCGGTCGGCAAGTCGGGAGAGATGGCCGAGCGCGACCGGCTGGCGATCTGGTTCGGCGATATCCGAGTCGCAGTCGAGGGCGAGCGCGATCCGGCCTATTCGGAAGCGGCCGCGACTGCGGTCATGCAGGGCGAGACCATTCCGATCCGCGTCGATATCGGTCTGGGTTCGGGCCGCGCCACGGTCTATACCTGCGACCTGACCAAGGAATATGTCGAAATCAACGGCGATTACAGAAGCTGACACGGTTGAGGCGTTGAGAGCGGTTGCGACCGGACGGCCGCGCGCTCTTCCCGGCCCCGCAGCATTCAAGGCTATGGACATGACAACGAACGGCAGAGAGCCGCCCGGCAACGGGGCGGGGAACGGGGAAACGGTCGCGGTCGATTTACCGAGCGTGCGGCGTCTGGAGGCCGTCGGTTTTCGCGCCTGGCCGGCCTCGTCGGTGCAATATGACGGCAGCTGGCTTATCCGTCTGACGGCGGGGCACCCTTCCAAGCGCCTGAATTCCGTCAACCCGCTGGATCCGTCCGACTATCGCGACATAGCCATCCGCCTGGAGAAGGCGCGCCGGCTTTTTGCGCAATCCGGGCGCACCCTTACGGTTCGTCAGACGCCGCTGACGCCGCCGAAGATGATCGACCATATGGATGGCGAGGGCTGGACGTCGTTCGCGCACAGCCTGGTCCTGACGCTCGACCTGGCGGATCGCGATTTCAGCGAAGGCATCGACCACCTTCCGATCAAGGATATCGGCCGTTTCGTGGACGCCCGCATCCTGATCGGCGGGGATCCTCCGGAAGCCAAGCAGGCGCTGACCGGGATCATCAACGCCATCAAGCCCGAGTGCGGCCTGTTCCTGTTCGAGGACCGTAAGACCGGGCCGACGGCGGTGTCGCTCGTCGTCCACGACAATGATCTTGCCGGGATCATGCAGTTCGCGGTTTCCGAAGCGGTGCGCCGACGCGGCGTCGGCAGTGCTCTCCTCGACGCCTCGCTCCGTTGGGCACGTCTCAAGGGCGCAAAGAAGGCCTGGTTGCAGGTGGAGGCCGACAACCAGGCTGCGATCGAGCTCTATCGCAAGGCCGGTTTCACCGAGGTCTACCGCTATCTCTATCGAACGCCGAAGGTCTGACGGACATGCAGGGTAGGAAGATCGTGCTCGTTGCCGCCTGCGCGCTCGTCGATTCCGATGGACGCGTTCTGCTGGCGCAACGCCCGGAAGGCAAGCCTCTGGCGGGCCTGTGGGAGTTCCCGGGCGGTAAGGTCGAGAGTGGCGAGACCCCGGAGGAGACGTTGATCCGCGAGCTCGAAGAGGAGCTCGGCATCCGCACCAAAGTCGCCTGCCTCGCGCCGCTCACATTCGCGAGTCACGGCTACGACGACTTTCACCTCCTGATGCCGCTTTACATCTGCCGCCGCTACGAGGGGTTTGCCGAAGGCCGCGAAGGCCAGACTATCAAGTGGGTGCGCCCGAAGGCGTTGCGCGACTACGCCATGCCGCCCGCCGACGAGCCGCTGATCCCGTTCCTGATGGATTTGCTCTAAGAGCGCTTGCGGGAACAGTGTGTAACGGCTTTCCGTGCGGACGTGCGTAGCTTCGAAGTTGGAGCGTCAAGAGCCCCGCTGTTGGTGCGCAATCCCGCGAAATTCGATAATTCGTTAATCGAACGTTTATCACCCTTGGGCAAGATGGGGTCAGTTCCGGCGCGCGTCACTTCGACGGCGCCGTTTTCGGGCAGGTGTGGTCAGGACGAGGCTTTGGGAAGGGTGCTTCGCCCGCCGCTCTTTACGTGTTGCATGAGGCTGGGATGGTGGACGAGGATTTCTGGAGGACGGTTCAGGACAAGGATCTGGTGACGAGCCAGTCCCGCCGGACAGGCGTGCTCAATCTGTCGCTGCTGTTCGGCACGGCGGTCATCGCGCTGACGCTCATCCTGACGCCGATGCTGTCGTCCAAGGGCGACAAGCGAATGCTTGCGAACACGCCGATCGACTACGACAACATCTCGACGGGCTCCATACCCTCGGGCGGTACGGCCAAGCGCTACACCGTTCGGCGCAGCGTGCTTCAGGAGATGCCGGGTGCCGTCTGCATCATCGACGCCGATGGCAGCAGGAGTGGATGCTGATCGCAGCGGAGCGCCGAAAGGCGCCGCTTGTGGTTGACCTGTGACGAGGCGACGCCTCGTTTGCCGTTGAAACGTTGCGTGCTTGCGTTGAAGCGCCGAAACGCCTCAACCTTTTGAAACGACGCACTTCCGGACGGAAACCGTTATACGCTTTTCCGGCAAGTGCTCTGAGCGGCTGGAGGACCAATGGAGACGCTGAGACGCCTGTTTCGAGACCGCGACGGCGCTACGGCGGTTGAATACGGACTCCTGGCCGCGCTGATCTCGGTCGGCCTTCTCATCGGCCTGCAGAATTTCTCCGGCGCACTGCTCGGCATGCTGACCTTCGTCACCGACACGATCGAGGCGGCCTGGACTTAGAGCCTTTCAACGTGTTCATAGAAACACTGAATGCTCCAGCCATTTGATCCAACGCACTTCCGGACAGAAAACCGTTACACACTTTTCCTGGAAGTGCTCTAAGAGCTCAGATCACGGCTCGCCGTCATCCTTGAGTTTGTGCTCGCTCGCGCCAAGTGCGTCGGACAATCTCTGCTTCGCCGAGCCGGGTTTGAGCGGCTTCTGCTGACTCTCGTGCGGCGCCCAGCCCGAAAGATAAATGATCGAGAAGGTCGCGCGGATGCGCCCGTCCGGATCGGAGAAGCGCTGCGCGTAGATTTCTGCGGCTCTGAGAAAGAAGCGCCGCGGCATCGGCTTGCGGTTGCGCGACGCCAGCGGGTTCGTCATGCCCATTGCGCGCAAGTCGCGGATGAGGCCGAAGAGCGAATCGTAGCGGACGGTGTACGTCTCGGTATCCGCCACCGGTAGGGCAAAGCCCGCCCGCTGCAGAAGGGCTCCCATGTCGCGCACGTCGGCGAAGGGGATTACCCGTGGGCTCGCCCCGCCCGTCAGTTCCGCCTCGGCTGCGAGAAGCGCCTCGCGCAGTTCCTGCAGCGTGCCACTGCCGGGTATAGCGGCAAGGAACAACCCGTCGGGCTTCAGCACGCGGCGCGCCTGGATGAAGACGCCGGGCGTATCATTGGTAAGATGGAGCGACAGTGGCGACACGAGGAGACTGAGCGACGCCGGGTCGGCCGGGATACGCTCCAGAGGTGCTTCCGTCACCGGCTCGTCGGCCGAGCCGAAGGCGCTGTCGGTTTCCACCCGCTCGATCGCGCCGACCTTGCCGGTCGTGGAAAGGCTGCGTGCGGCGGCACCCGTATAGCCGTGCAGCTCCATGGCCGTTTCGAACTGCCGTTCGACGACGCTTACGCGCTCGGCAAGTTCCTGTGCGACGATGTCGAGCAGGAAGCCTGCCTTCTCGTCCGCCTGGCGCAGTGCGCGCCGGCGGTGCGCCTCGACGAGGCTCTGGTCAAAGATGATTTCCACGACAGTCTCTCCGAAATCGCGGGGTGCGACAGAAACCCTACAGCGCCGCGTGTCTTGTCGGACGCGCAGAGGCCGCTGCAGCGCTTTAATACTTGCTGCACCCTTCGTCCTCTGCTCAGTTAGGGTCTAACGCGACAGACAGCAACACGAATCAAGCCAAGCGCATGAAACGGGGCGGGCAGGAAAACCGGGCGATGGATTGGGCGGGCATCCTCCGCCGGATTGCGGCCCAGGCGGTCGATCTCGTCTTTCCGCCCGTCTGCTCGGGATGCGGCCGGCTGACCGGCCATGCCCATGCCGTCTGCGCTTCCTGCTGGGCAGGCATGCCGCTCATCGAGCGGCCCTATTGCGAGGTTCTGGGCTTGCCATTCGCCTATGATCCTGGCGAGGGCGCGGTTTCGCCCGAGGCCATCGCCAATCCTCCGGTCTTCGACAGGCTGCGCTCGGTGGCCATTCACGAAGGAATCGTCCGCGATCTCGTGCATGGCTTGAAATACCGTGATCGCACCGACCTTGCGCCCATGATGGCCGAGTGGATGATCCGCGCCGGCGACGGTGCCGTGGCAGCGGCGGACATGATCGTGCCGGTTCCGCTCCATGCGCTCCGCCTCTGGAGGCGCAAGTTCAATCAGGCGGCGGAGCTTGCACGCGTCATTGCCGAACGTTCCGCAAGAGCCTATCGGCCGGATGTCCTTCGCCGCATCAAGCGCACGAGCCGCCAGGTCGGGCTTGGCGCCAGGGCACGCGAGGAGAATGTCCGCGGCGCCTTCGCAGTCCCCGAAGGCGCGAAGCGGGAGCTCGCGGGCAAGCGCATCGTTCTCGTAGACGACGTCTATACGACCGGCGCGACCGTCGCCGCTGCGACACGGGCGCTGAAGCGTGCGGGCGCCGGAGACGTCACGGTTTTGACCTTTGCAAGGGCCATGTCCGGTCCTATATGACAAGAGATGTCCGGCGATCGATGCCGGTGAAGGAGCAGTTGGAGACCATGGCTTCGGTCGTCATTTATACGCGTCAGTTCTGCGGCTATTGCACGAGGGCGAAGAAACTTCTGGAAAGCAAAGGCGTCGACTTCACCGAGTATGATGCCACTTATGCGCCTGAACTTCGCCAGGAAATGATGGAAAAATCCAGGGGCGGCAGGACGTTCCCGCAAATCATCATCAATGATGTTCCCGTCGGCGGCTGCGACGAGCTGCATGCGCTCGATCGTGCCGGCAAGCTCGACGATATGCTCGCGGCCTGAAGTGGAATGTCACGACTGTCCTGCCCATCCGAAAAAGAGATGAGTGCTGCGATGCCGGATCATTCTGATCCAGAGTTCCGCTTGGGAGAAAGAAAGCGATGACGTTCAGGGCTGCCGCCGTCCAGATGTGCTCCGGTGTCGATCCCGCACGAAATGCGGAGACGATGGCGAAGCTGGTGCGCGAAGCCGCTTCGCGGGGTGCAACCTATGTCCAGACGCCGGAGATGACCGGAGCGGTCCAGCGCGACCGGACGGGTTTGCGGTCGGTGTTGAAGGATGGGGAGAACGACGTCGTCATTCGCGAGGCATCCCGGCTTGCCCGTGAGCTCGGCCTCTACCTCCATGTCGGCTCGACGCCGATCGCGCGCGCGGATGGGAAGATTGCCAATCGCGGCTTCCTGTTCGGGCCTGACGGCGCGAAGATCTGTGACTACGACAAGATCCACATGTTCGACGTGGATCTGGAGAACGGCGAGAGCTGGCGCGAGAGCGCCGCCTACCATCCGGGTCATACCGCGCGTATCGCGGATCTCCCCTTCGGCAAACTCGGCTTTTCGATCTGCTATGATGTCCGTTTCCCCGAGCTGTTTCGCCAGCAGGCCGTGGCCGGAGCCGAGATCATGACGGTGCCGGCTGCGTTCACGCGCCAGACCGGCGAAGCGCATTGGGAAATCCTGTTGCGCGCTCGGGCGATCGAAAACGGGCTCTTCGTTATTGCCGCCGCTCAAGCGGGCACGCACGAGGATGGCCGGGAAACCTTCGGCCACTCGATGATCATCGATCCCTGGGGCAGGGTGTTGGCCGAAGCCGCTCCGACCGGCGAGGAGATCATCGTCGCCGAGATCGATGTGGCGGCGGTGCACGCGGCGCGCGAGAAGATTCCCAACCTCAGGAACGCGCGCAGCTTCGTGTTGGATGAGGTGGTTCCGGCGGGAAAAGGAGGCGCTGCAGCGTGATCCACTACAATCTTGCCTGTGACGAAGGCCACGACTTCGAAGGCTGGTTCTCCTCGAGCGACGATTTCGACCGGCAGGTCGAGCGGCGCCTGGTCGCCTGCCCCAGTTGCGGTTCCGTTTCCGTCAGCAAGAAACTGATGGCGCCCGCCGTCTCAACGGCGCGCAAGAAGGAGGCGCGCCGCGAACTGGTGATGGATCAGGCGCAGAAGGAAGCAGTCGCCAAGCTCAAGGAATTGGTGAAATCGATCCGCGAGAACGCGGAAGACGTCGGTGAGCGCTTCCCGGACGAGGCGCGCAAGATTCATTACGGCGAAGCTGACCAGCGCGGGCTAATCGGCAAGGCGACGGCGGAAGAGGCGATTGCCCTCATAGAGGAGGGAATCGAGATCGCCCCACTGCCGGTGCTGCCGGACGACACGAACTGACGATAACAGGGCTCAGATCGGCCGTTTCGCCACGATCATGTAATTGACGTCCATATCCTTCGACAGGTTCCACTGGTTGGCCAGCGGATTGAAGAAGACGCCGGTGCGGTCGGCAATCTCCATGCCGCTTGCGGCGAGAGGCTTTTCGAGCTCCTCCGGCCGCACCAGCTTTTCATATTGGTGGGTACCGCGCGGCAGCCAGCGCAACACGTTTTCGGCCGCGAAGATCGCGAGTGCTGCCGCTTTCAGCGTGCGGTTGATGGTTGCGACGAACATCAGGCCGCCCGGGCGCACCATATGCGCGCAGGTGGTCATGAAGAATTCGACGTCCGCGACATGCTCGACCACTTCCATGTTCAAAACGACGTCGAAGCTCTCGCCGGCTTCGGCAAGGGCTTCGGCCGTTACGGCGCGATAATCGACGCTGACGCCGCTGCCGGCCGCATGCGTTTTAGCGATGCCGATGTTCTTTTCCGAGGCGTCGGCCCCCACGACGTCCGCTCCCATCCGGGCCATCGGCTCGGAAAGAAGCCCGCCGCCGCAGCCGATATCGAGGACTCGCAGCCCTTCGAGCGGCTGCCGGCTCTTCGGATCGCGGCCGAAATGCTCCGAGACCCTGTCACGGATATAGGCGAGGCGCACGGGATTGAATTTGTGCAGCGGGCGGAACTTGCCGGTCGGATCCCACCATTCGGCCGCCATGGCCGAGAAGCGGTCCACCTCGCTCTGGTCGATCGTCGTGCGCGCCGTCTCGCTCATGAGAGCCTCCTTGCCTCGTTCTTCGGTGCCGCGCGTCCTCATCGGGCGCGCAAAGCTCGCTGTAGCTCATCGATCCGATGCTGAAGTCGGACGATCGGCGGGGGATGTCAAGGGCCTGTGGCTCGCACCCGGCGAGCGTCGAGACTCCAGGCGCCTGCGCCGGCGAAAACGAGATAGAGATAGATGAAGCTGAAGAGAATTGCGGCGCTGCCCATATTGTTGGCGGGCCACATGTTCATCGGTGCATGAAAGCCCCAATAGGCGACGGCCATCATGCCCGACAGGATGAAGGCCGCCGCGCGGGTGAAGAGCCCGACGAGCACCAAAGCGCCGCCGGCGAGTTCCAGGATGCCGGCCACCAGGAGGATCGGCTTCATTTCCGGCGGCGGCAGCGGATGGGTCGATGCCGGGGCGTTGAAGAGGAGCCCCATGCCGGCATGAACGAAGAGCAGAGCGGTCACGATCCTGAGCAGGGCGAGCGCCTGCGGCGCATAGATGGAAAGACGGTTCTGCATAGCCTCCTCCTTCGCCGATCACGCCGGTTCCGGCCGGTAATGCAGGATGACGACACCGGACTTCAGCGGGCGGACATGAGTAAGCTCAAGCTTCGTCCGCTCGGCAACGTTTTGAAAGAGGGGCGTGCCCTTGCCGAGCAGCACCGGATTGATGCCGAGACGGTATTCATCGACGAGCCCTTGAGCGATCAGCGTCGAAGCGAAATCGGCGCTGCCGAAAATAAAGATTGCGCCGCCTTCGCGTTCTTTCAGGCGCCTGACCTCGTCGGCGGCCTCGCCGGAAACAAGGGTCGTGTTGTTCCAGCCGGCACTTCTGAGCGTCCTGGAGAAGACGTATTTCTCGACGCCGTTCATGAAGGCGGCGATATGATCCTCCGACGAGGGCCAATAGGCGGCCATGAGTTCGTAGGTGGTGCGGCCGAAGAGCAGCGTGCCGGCCTCGAACTGCGTCTCGCGGATATAGGCGTCGAGTTCGCCTTCGAAAACGAACCAGCCGATGTCATGCCCCGGCGCCTCGAAAAACCCGTCGACACTGACCATGTCCCACATGATGACTTTGCGCATTGTCCTTCCTCCCATTGGGCGGCCACCGCCCTGCGTCTGAAGTGAGATTGACAGAACCAGTATCGAAATGCAAGTGGTTTTGAATCGATATCGGTTCCCCCTGGCGAGAGTCATGCTCTTGGCCACCGCTTTGACGGCCATTGCACGCAGCCCGCTGATCCGCTAAGAGACGCCGCGACTTTCCGCTCCCCGAGGCGGTGACTGGCCGATGTCCGAGAAGTCTCCTTCAAGCTTTTTGATCGTCAGGCGCCGGCGGGGGCGTTTTCCTGTCGCGTCTACGGCGACGCGCGTCTTCTTGGACGCTCCAAGGTCGCTGCATCGGGCGCGCAAACATGGTGGTACGGTAGAGGCGAAATGGCACGCATCGTGATGAAATTCGGCGGGACCTCCGTCGCAGATTTGAACCGCATCCACAATGTCGCGCGCCATGTGAAACGCGAGGTCGATGCCGGCCACGAGGTTGCTGTCGTCGTTTCCGCCATGTCCGGCAAGACCAACGAGCTGGTCGGCTGGGTCGAAAACATGCCGAAGGTCGCGGGCTCGAACGCCCCCTTCTACGATGCGCGCGAATATGACGCGGTCGTCGCCTCAGGCGAACAGGTGACCTCCGGCCTGCTCGCGATCGCGCTGCAGTCGATGGGCATCAACGCCCGCTCGTGGCAGGGCTGGCAGTTGCCGATCAAGACCGACAACGCCCATGGTGCGGCCCGCATTCTCGAAATTGACGGCGCCGATGTCATCCGACGCATGGGCGAGGGTCAGGTGGCGGTCGTCGCCGGCTTCCAGGGCCTCGGCCCGGACAACCGCCTGGCGACGCTCGGCCGCGGCGGCTCGGACACCTCCGCCGTCGCGATCGCAGCCGCCGTCAAGGCCGATCGCTGCGACATCTACACCGACGTCGACGGCGTCTACACGACGGACCCGCGCATCGAGCCGAAGGCCCGGCGTTTGAAGAAGATCGCTTTCGAGGAAATGCTGGAAATGGCGTCTCTCGGCGCCAAGGTGCTGCAGGTACGCTCGGTCGAGCTCGCCATGGTGCACAAGGTACGCACATTCGTGCGTTCTTCTTTCGAAGACCCCGATGCGCCGGGCATGGGTGATCTCATGAACCCGCCCGGAACGCTGATTTGTGATGAGGATGAGATCGTGGAACAGGAAGTCGTAACCGGCATCGCCTATGCCAAGGATGAAGCACAGATCTCGCTGCGCCGCCTGGCCGACCGGCCGGGCGTTTCCGCCGCGATCTTCGGGCCGCTTGCGGAAGCCCATATCAATGTCGACATGATTGTCCAGAACATTTCGGAAGACGGCTCGAAGACCGACATGACCTTCACCGTGCCGTCCGGCGACGTCGACAAGGCCCTCAGGGTTCTGGGGGATAACAAGGAAAAGATCGGCTATGACGTCATTCAGTCGGAGTCGGGCCTCGTCAAGGTCTCGGTGATCGGCATCGGCATGCGCAGCCATGCGGGCGTCGCCGCTTCCGCGTTCCGGGCACTTGCCGACAAGGGGATCAACATCAAGGCGATCACCACCTCCGAAATCAAGATCTCCATCCTGATCGACGGACCTTACGCCGAATTGGCCGTTCGCACTTTGCATTCCGTCTACGGTCTGGATAAGAGTTAAACGGCAGGCATTTGATTTGGGATTCGCGACCCGGCGCCGCGCGTCTGAAAAGACACGGAAGACGTCGCTGTAGTGATTGGAACTGCTGCATGATCTTGTCCCCGGATCGATTTCGCTTCGAGGATGCATGCAGAGGCCGCGGCGTCCCGCATGGGCCCGGCGTTTATTCTTATTCAGGAGACCCCACGCGATGAGAGACCTTTCCGCAGGTCCGCGCGTTCTCCTCAAGCGGTTGCGCGAGCTCATGGCGGAACCGCTCGAGCCGCAGGAGCGCCTTGACCGGATCGTGCGCCAGATAGCGCAGAACATGGTTGCGGAAGTGTGCTCGGTTTACGTGCTGCGCTCCGATGGCGTGCTCGAACTTTACGCGACCGAAGGTCTGAACAAGACGGCGGTGCACCTGGCGCAACTGAAGATGGGACAGGGTCTCGTCGGCACGATCGCGGCTTCGGCGCGGCCGCTCAATCTCTCCGATGCCCAGTCGCACCCGGCCTTCACCTACCTGCCCGAGACGGGCGAAGAGATTTATCACTCTTTCCTCGGCGTTCCGATCCTGCGCACCGGCCGCGCGCTCGGCGTCCTCGTCGTGCAGAACAAGGCGCAGCGCAACTATCGCGAGGACGAGGTCGAGGCGCTGGAAACGACCGCCATGGTGCTCGCCGAGATGGTTGCGACCGGCGAGCTCAAGAAGATCACCAAGCCCGGGCTCGAGCTCGATCTGTCCCGCCCGGTGACGATCGAGGGCAACAGTTACGGTGAAGGCATAGGGCTCGGTTACGTCGTCCTGCATGAGCCTCGCATCGTCGTCACCAATCTGCTCAACGAGGACACGGAGCAGGAGCTGCAGCGGCTTGCGGAAGCGCTCGGGTCGCTGCGCATCTCCATCGACGACATGCTGTCGCGCCGCGACGTCTCGATGGAGGGCGAGCACCGCGCGGTGCTGGAGACCTACCGCATGTTCGCCCACGACCGCGGCTGGGTGAGAAAGCTCGAGGAGGCGATCCGCAACGGCCTGACGGCGGAAGCGGCGGTGGAGCGGGTGCAGAGCGAGACCAAGGCGCGGATGATCCGGCTGACCGATCCGTATCTGCGCGAGCGGATGCACGATTTCGACGATCTTGCGAACCGGCTGTTGCGCCAGCTTTCGGGTTATGGCGCCAAGCTTTCGGCTGCCGATTTCCCCAATGACGCGATCGTCGTCGCGCGCGCCATGGGCGCTGCGGAGTTGCTGGACTATCCGCGCGAGAACGTGCGCGGCCTTGTGCTGGAGGAGGGGGCGGTCACCAGCCATGTGGTCATCGTCGCCCGCGCCATGGGCATTCCGGTGGTCGGCCAGGCGGCAGGGGCAGTGGCGCTCGCCGAAAACCGCGATGCGATCATCGTCGACGGCGACGATGCGAAGGTGCATCTGCGGCCGATGGCCGATCTGCAGCGCGCTTACGAGGAGAAAGTGCGCTTCCGTGCGCGCAGGCAGGCGCAGTTCCGCGCTCTCAGGGATGTCGAGCCTCTGACGAAGGACGGCAAGCGCATTACGTTGCAGATGAATGCCGGGCTGCTGGTCGACTTGCCCCATCTGAACGAGGCTGGTGCCGAAGGTATCGGTCTCTTCCGGACCGAACTGCAATTCATGATCGCTTCGACCATGCCCAAGGCCGAGGAGCAGGAAGCTTTCTACCGCAACGTCATGAAGCAGACGGCGGGGAAGCCGGTCACATTCCGGACGCTGGATATCGGCGGCGACAAGGTCGTTCCCTATTTCCGTGCCGCGGAAGAGGAGAACCCGGCGCTCGGCTGGCGCGCCATCAGGCTGTCGCTCGACCGGCCTGGTCTCCTGCGTACCCAGTTCCGGGCAATGCTGAGAGCGACGGTCGGCGCCGAGCTCAAGATGATGCTGCCGATGGTAACGGAAGTCGCGGAGCTGAAGAGCGCGCGAGAACTCCTGCAGAAGGAGATCGAGCGCCAATCGAAGCTCGGCGAACAACTGCCGCGCAAGCTGCAGTTCGGGGCGATGCTGGAAGTGCCGGCGCTGCTTTGGCAGCTCGACGAACTGATGGCCGAAGTCGATTTCGTTTCGGTCGGCTCGAACGATCTCTTCCAGTTCGCCATGGCGGTCGACCGCGGTAATGCCCGTGTTTCCGAACGTTTCGACATTCTCGGCCGGCCGTTCCTGCGGATTCTCCGGGAGATCGTGCGGGCCGGCGAGCGCAACAACACGCCGGTGACGCTTTGCGGCGAGATGGCAAGCAAACCGCTTTCGGCCATGGCGCTGCTCGGGCTCGGCTTCCGGTCGGTTTCGATGTCGCCGACGGCTGTCGGGCCGGTCAAGGCAATGCTCCTGGCGCTCGATGCCGGCAGGCTCAACGAACTCCTTGAGGCGGCGCTCGACGACGTCAAGTCCGACACGTCGATCCGCCAGCTCCTGGTCGATTTCGCTGCGGCGAACGGCATACCGGTTTAGATTGAACAAGAGGGCTCTCGTCTCCGTCCGGACGCGGTCCGGGCGAGGCGAGTGCATTTGGAGTGAGATTTGGCAAAGCTTCCCGTTGAAAAGATGCGCGAACTGGAGCGGCGGTTCGGCGAAATCGAGGCGCGCATGTCCGCCGGCCCGTCGGCCGACGTTTACGTGAAGCTGGCCTCGGAATATTCCGAGCTACAGCCGGTCGTGTCGAAGATTCGCGCCTATGAAAAGGCGACGGCCGAGCTTGCCGACATCGCAGCGATGCTTGCCGACCGGGCGACCGACAAGGAGATGCGCGACCTCGCGGAGATGGAAAAGCCCGAAGTCGAAGAGAAGATCGAAGCGCTTGAGCAGGAAATCCAGATCCTGCTCCTGCCGAAGGATGCGGCCGACGAAAAGAGCGCGATCCTCGAAATCCGGGCCGGTACGGGTGGCTCGGAAGCCGCCCTCTTCGCCGGCGATCTCTTCCGCATGTACGAGCGATACGCGGCGGGCAAGGGCTGGCGAGTCGAAGTGCTGTCCGCGAGCGAGGGCGAGGCCGGCGGCTACAAGGAAATCATCGCAACGGTATCGGGACGCGGTGTCTTCTCGCGGTTGAAATTCGAGTCCGGCGTCCACCGGGTGCAGCGCGTGCCGGAGACGGAAGCCAGCGGCCGGATCCATACGTCAGCCGCGACGGTCGCGGTGTTGCCGGAGGCCGAAGAGATCGACATCGAGGTCCGCCCGGAGGATATCCGCGTCGATACGATGCGTTCCTCGGGAGCAGGCGGACAGCACGTCAACACGACCGATTCGGCCGTGCGCATAACCCATATTCCGACCGGCATCGTCGTCACCAGTTCGGAAAAGTCGCAGCATCAGAACCGTGCCAAGGCGATGCAGGTGCTGCGCTCCCGGCTCTATGACATGGAACGGCAGCGCGCCGACAGCGAGCGTTCGGCCGACCGCAGGAGCCAGGTAGGTTCCGGCGACCGTTCCGAGCGCATACGCACCTACAATTTCCCGCAGGGACGCCTGACCGACCACCGCATCAATCTCACGCTCTACAAGCTCGATCGAATGATGGAAGGTGAGATCGACGACGTGGTGGATGCGCTGCTCGCCGACCATCAGGCAAGCCAGCTCGCGCTGCTCGGCGAAAGGCAGAACTGAGTTTCAATGGCCCAAACCCTCGACAGCCTCCTAGCCGAGAGCCGCGACAGGCTGAAGGCCGCCGGCCTCGAATCGGCGGGGCTCGATGCACGCCACCTGATCTCCGGCCTGCTCGACCTTGCGCTGGCCGCGCTCCTGACGCGCGGAAGAGAGCTCGTCAGCGACGAGGATGCGGCTCGCATTCGTGCCGCAGTCGAGCGCCGCGCGGCGCATGAGCCGGTCTACCGGATTCTCGGCGAGCGGGAATTCTTCGGCATGAAGCTCAAGCTCTCGAAAGAGACGCTGGAGCCGCGTCCTGACACCGAGACCCTGGTCGACTGCCTGGTTCCCCATGCGCGGCGAATCGCTTCAAGCAAGGGGAGTTGTCGCATCGTCGACCTTGGAACGGGCACGGGTGCGATTTGTCTCGCTCTTCTCGCAGCGGTACTTGACGCGCACGGTCTCGGTACCGATATATCGGAAGACGCTCTGGCGACAGCACTTGAAAATGCGCGCAGGAATGGCTTGGCGGCACGCTTCGGAGCCGTTCGGAGCAATTGGTTCGAGGCGGTGGATGGGCGGTTCGATCTCATCGTCTCAAATCCGCCTTATATCCGGTCCAGTGTAATACCGGAGCTTGAACCGGAAGTGAGATACCACGATCCGGTCGCCGCACTTGATGGCGGAGAGGATGGGCTTGATGCCTATCGTGCCATTGCTTCTCACGCTGGTCGCCATCTCGAAACAGACGGCGTAATAGGCTTGGAAATCGGTTTCGATCAAAAACGAGCGGTAACGGCGCTATTCGAAGCGCAGGGCTTTCGTTTGCTCTCTGCCGCGAAGGACCTCGGCGGCAACGATCGGGTCCTGATGTTCCAGCAGGATATTGAGCGCAGCAATAACCGTTGAAAAAATGCTGCACTCGCACTTCTCTTTTCCGGAAGAGCAAAGAAAGGGCTTGGAATCCCGAAGGAAGCGGGCTAGTTTCACCCCGCGCACTGGGCAGAAGGTCATGGACCAAGGATTCGTTCCAGTATGACCTGGCCACGGGGATTGCTCTCAAGAAAGAGTTGCTAGGGTTCGACAGTGCCTTGTGCGGGTACCTGTTAATTTAACGTTGACCGGCGCCGAGATCGCGAAGAGGCGATCTGTCATGGCGCATGTTTTCTCAGGTGCGGACTTTCCGCACCGAGAGCGGAACCACATGATCATCATTATCAAGAAAATTCAGGTGAATGGACTATGAGGCCAGGACAGCAAAACAAGCGCGGCCGTGGGCGGAATAACAACAACAGCGGAAACAACAACAACAATCGCAAGGGATCCAATCCCTTGACGCGGACCTACGACAGCTCCGGCCCGGATGTGAAGATTCGTGGTACCGCACAGCACATCGCCGAAAAATATGCGGCCCTTGCTCGCGACGCGCAGAGCTCCGGCGACCGCGTGATCGCTGAGAACTATCTGCAGCATGCCGAGCATTACAACCGCATCATCGCGGCTGCGCAAGCTCAGATGCAGGACCGGTTCCAGCGCGACGAACGCCAGGACTATCAGGAACGTGACTCGTCCGATCGCGATCAGGACGATCTGGATCAGGGCTATGCAGAGGAAATGCCGGTCGCTCCGGCGGCCGCAGCGGCTCCGGCCAACGAGCCTCAGCCGGTCATCGACGGTTCGGGTCCTCAGCCGGTGATCGAGGGCATGCCTGCCGAAGTCGCCATGGAAGAGGAAGCGCAGGGATCGGCCGGTCGCTCGGCCTCCCGTCGCCGCAGCACGAGCCGGCCTCGCCGGCAGCCGCGCCGCGGCGCGCAGGAAGAGGCAGGGGGCGATGCGCAGCCCGAAACCGACGGCAGCACCCCGGCGCTCGCCGCCTCGGAATAACCCTTCCGCAGCGATTCTCTTAAAGGCCCAGCCCGTAACGGCTGGGCTTTTTGCTTTCGCGAGATCTCGACGCGTGCCGCATCCACCGTGAGCGCATTCGCGCGCGATTGTCTCTGCTGCCTCCATTTGCCGCTCTTTAATTCCGAAGAGCGCTGCACCATATTTCGCTTCGAAGGCTTGCCGAATGCGGGAGCCTGATCCTGAAACGCCGGCCAGTGCCACGATGATGGGCTCGCCGGGCTATGGAGGTAGAGAATGGATATCGAAAAATATTCGGAACGCGTCCGCGGTTTCCTGCAGTCGGCGCAGACCTATGCACTGGCCGAAGGGCACCAGCAATTCACGCCGGAGCACGTCCTCAAAGTATTGCTCGACGACGATCAGGGCATGGCGGCTTCGCTTATCGAGCGCGCCGGCGGCAATGCGCGCGAAGCCAAGGTCGGTACGGCCGCAGCTTTGGCGAAGCTTCCCAAGGTGACCGGCGGCAACGGCTCCGTCTATCTGTCGCAGCCGCTCGCCAAGGTGTTCACCGCAGCGGAAGAGGCCGCCAAGAAGGCCGGCGACAGCTTTGTAACCGTGGAACGCCTGCTTCTGGCACTGGCGATCGAAAGCTCGGCCGCGACGGCGTCGATCCTCTCCAAGGCCGGCGTCACGCCGACGAAGCTCAACCAGGTCATCAACGAAATCCGCAAGGGCCGCACCGCCGACAGCGCCAATGCCGAACAGGGCTTCGATTCGCTCAAGAAGTACGCGCGAGATCTGACCGCCGAGGCGAGGGAAGGCAAGCTCGATCCGGTGATCGGCCGGGACGACGAGATCCGCCGAACGATCCAGGTGCTCTCGCGCCGGACGAAGAACAATCCCGTGCTGATCGGGGAGCCGGGCGTCGGCAAGACCGCGATCGCGGAAGGCCTGGCGCTGAGAATCGTCAACGGCGATGTGCCTGAAAGCCTGAAGGACAAGCGCCTGATGGCGCTCGACATGGGCGCGTTGATCGCCGGTGCGAAGTTCCGCGGTGAATTCGAAGAGCGGCTCAAGGCCGTGCTGAACGAAGTGCGCTCGGAAGGTGGCGAGATCATCCTCTTCATCGATGAAATGCATACGCTGGTCGGTGCAGGCAAGGCGGACGGGGCTATGGATGCCTCGAACCTCCTGAAGCCCGCGCTCGCCCGCGGCGAGCTGCACTGCGTCGGCGCGACGACGCTCGACGAATACCGCAAGCACGTCGAGAAGGACGCGGCCCTTGCCCGCCGGTTCCAGCCGGTCATGGTCGAGGAGCCGACGGTCGAAGATACGATCTCGATCCTGCGCGGCCTGAAGGAAAAATACGAGCAGCATCACAAGGTGCGGATCTCCGATTCCGCGCTGGTTGCGGCCGCGGCCCTTTCCAACCGCTACATCACCGATCGTTTCCTTCCCGACAAGGCGATCGACCTCATGGACGAGGCAGCCTCGCGTCTCAGGATGCAGGTCGATTCGAAGCCTGAGGAACTCGACGAACTCGACAGGCGCGTCATTCAGCTGAAGATCGAACGGGAAGCCTTGAAAAAGGAGACCGACGTTTCTTCCAAGGATCGCCTTGCCAAGCTCGAACTCGATCTGTCTTCGCTCGAAGAGGAGGCAGCCGCATTGACGGCGCGCTGGCAGGCCGAGAAGCAGAAGCTCGGGCAGGCAGCCGATCTCAAGAAGCAGCTCGACGAAGCGCGCAACGAGCTGCAGATCGCGCAGCGCAACGGCGAGTTCCAGCGGGCAGGGGAGCTTGCCTACGGCGTGATCCCGAATCTCGAAAAGGAACTGACGGAAGCGGAAAGCCAGGATGGCGCCAGCGCCAACCCGATGGTCCAGGAAGTCGTGACCCCCGACAACATCGCCCACATCGTGTCTCGATGGACCGGCATTCCGGTCGACAAGATGCTGGAAGGCGAGCGCGACAAGCTGCTCAGGATGGAAGACGAGCTGGCGAAATGGGTCGTCGGTCAGGGTGATGCCGTGCAGGCCGTCTCGCGGGCGGTTCGCCGTTCGCGCGCAGGGCTTCAGGATCCGAACCGGCCGATCGGCTCCTTCATCTTCCTGGGTCCGACCGGGGTCGGCAAGACGGAGCTCACCAAGGCGCTTGCCCGCTTCCTCTTCGACGACGAGACCGCGCTGATGCGGATCGACATGTCCGAGTATATGGAGAAGCATTCGGTCGCCCGCCTGATCGGCGCGCCTCCCGGCTATGTCGGTTATGAGGAGGGTGGGGCGCTGACGGAATCCGTCCGCCGCCGGCCCTATCAGGTCGTGCTGTTCGACGAGATCGAGAAGGCGCATCCGGATGTCTTCAACGTTCTGCTGCAGGTGCTTGACGATGGGCGTCTGACCGACGGTCAGGGGCGCACGGTCGACTTCAAGAACACGATGATCATCATGACCTCGAACCTCGGTGCGGAATACCTGACCGCACTCGGCGAAAACGAGGACAGCGATGCGGTTCGCGATCAGGTCATGGAAGTGGTGAGAGCCGCTTTCCGTCCGGAATTCCTGAACCGCGTCGACGAGATCATCCTGTTCCACCGGCTGCGCCGTTCGGAGATGGGCGCGATCGTCGACATTCAGCTCGAAAGGCTGCGCAAGCTTCTCGCGGATCGCAAGATCACGCTCGAGCTCGAGGACGATGCACGCGTTTTCCTGGCGGACAGGGGCTACGATCCGGCCTACGGCGCTCGCCCCCTGAAGCGGGCGATCCAGAAATACGTGCAGGATCCGCTGGCCGAAAAAGTGCTGCAGGGCGAGTTCCCGGATGGCTCGGTTATCAAGGTCGTTGCCGGTTCAGACCGTCTGAACTTCAAGCGCGGGGCGGGGGCGAATCAGGAAGCCGCGTAAGCCTCGCATTCCGACAGCCGCGAAGGCCGCCCTCCGGGCGGCCTTTTTGTTGCAAGTTCGCGATACCGTCGATGGGTCGACTACTTGCTTGCGACCTCGTTCGCATCGTCGCCGAGAAGCTCGTCGATGCGTTCGCGTTCCTTCTCGAACTTCGCCAGCGCCTCGCCCCCGAGCGATTTTCCTCCCGGCAGCCGGATACGCAATGGATCCACCTTATTGCCGTTGACGATCAGTTCGTAGTGGAGGTGCGGGCCGGTGGAGAGGCCGGTCGTTCCGACCCAGCCGATCACCTGACCCTGGACGACCTTCGTTCCCGGCTTGACGCTTTTGGCGATCGCGCTCTGGTGATTGTAGGAGGACACATAGCCGTTGGCGTGGCGGATCAGCGTCTGGTTGCCGTAGCCGCCGGAGTCCCAGCCGGCCTTCTGCACGACGCCGTTTCCGGCCGCGATGATCGGAGTGCCGCGCGGAGCGGACCAGTCGACGCCGGTGTGCATGCGCGAGAAGCCGAGGATCGGGTGGCGGCGCATGCCGAAGCCGGAGCGGAAATGGCCGTTCGGAACGGGATTGCGCAGCAGGAACTGGCGAATGCTCTTGCCGTCCTTGTCGAAATAATCGATCGAATTGTCGTCCGGATCCTGGAAGCGGTAGAACCGCGTCTCGGCGTCGCCGAATTTGGCGTTGACGTAGAGCAGTTCCGAATCTTCCGTTGCCCTGCCGCTTTCATCGGCGACCGAGAAGAAGGCTTCGAGCGAATCCGTCGGCTTCAG
Organism: Sinorhizobium sp. P24N7; assembly: GCF_042436655.1. Classification (NCBI taxonomy): domain Bacteria; kingdom Pseudomonadati; phylum Pseudomonadota; class Alphaproteobacteria; order Hyphomicrobiales; family Rhizobiaceae; genus Sinorhizobium; species Sinorhizobium sp. P24N7. Next base: position 429,395 of record NZ_JBHMIW010000004.1, read on the forward strand.
CTGAGCCTGGAAGTCGACATTGCTCGCCAAAAGCTTGACGACCAGCGCGATCATGTCGGCGTTCATGCCGTAGGAAAGGGCCGCACGGTAGATGCCGTCGTAGACCCTCGGCAGGTCGTGGCCGCTGGAAATCACCGGCCTGCCGGTATCGTCGAAGGCAGCCGCTACCGCTTCGAGCTTCGCCGGCTCGGCGCCGGGAATGAAACGGCCGCGGTCGTCCACTGCCATGGTCAGCACGTGCCGGCTATGGGAATAGATCGTGGCACGGACGATCTTTGCTTCTTCGCCCTTCTGAATGATGCCGATGCGCAGCACGTCGCCGGGGCCGAGTTCCTTGGCGCCGAGCGCCTTTTCGAGATAGCCGGCCGCGTCTTCGGCCTGGGCCTTGGCATATCCCGCATTGATCATCGCCGTCGCAATGGGTATGGCGCGGCGCACCGGTATGATGTCGTCGGCGTATTCGACGCTTTGCTTCGTGATGTTCTCATAGGAGGAAACGCTCATGTTCTCCTCGACGACGCGCGCGGCGAGGCCCTGCATCAGGTCGAGGTTGTCGGCGTCGGAAGCGAAGCGTTGCGGGTCGACATAGAAGAGTGAGGCGACCTGGGTATTGCCTTCGGTCAGCACCGAGCCGTTGGTGCGGACGTTCTCCTCGACCTCGTCGAGCGACATCGAGGGCCCGAGTGCGAAGCCGCCGCCGTTCAGCGGAAAATCCACGGTCTTCAATGCGACCTCGGACTCGACGTCGGAGCCGTAGATCGTTCCGGTCTTCACCGGCGGCGCTTCGGCATCCGCCTCATCCGTGGAGAAGATCGCCAGCGGGTCGAAGTCGGGATAGGATTCGGACGTCTGGTGGTTGGCCGCAAGCGCCATCTTGACATGCACGAAGGGCTGGCGGCGCACCACCTCCTTCTCGCCGTCATGGATCATGGTCGAGACTTCCATCACGGTCTTGTCGGCTGGCTTGGCAACGATGTTGGGGGAAAGAACGCGATCTCCCCGTTTGGCGGCGCCGACCGGCGCCGACGGATCGAGCGCCGCAAAGGCTTCCGCCGGAATCGCCAGTTGCTGCCGCCCGTCGAGGGCCGCAAAGAGCGCCACGCCCATCAGGAGACTTGAGGTAATGCCGGTCAAGAACGTGCCCGAGAGCCAGCGCATCGAGATCTCGCGCCGGTCCGGTGCGCGACGGCCGTCCGCTAGGATCGGCGGGTGGTCGCCAAGCGAACGAAGCATGTTCTTATCGCTGCTCATGCAGGCTGGAGGCCCCCTAAATGCTCTTGCCGTATGCTTATCGTCGATACGTTGCGCGAAGATGTGCATCTTCCGTTTACGGAAGTCAAATCGCAGCGCAGGGCTGGCCCCGACGCGGCGCCTCCGGAACGAAGCGGCGATGTTCTGGGTTAGATCGGTCGATTGTGAAGAAGTAAGGGCGAAATTATGTATCCACAGCCCGAGGGACGAGCTCCAAAAAGAATCTGCGCCCTGCAAAACCCTGCTTTGTCGGGCTTTGTCAGAAAACTGTCATTTTTTTTGAAGAACCCTGTTGACGTGTCGGAGGGTGGGGGTCTATAAGCCCGATCACTGACGAGGGCGGCGGCGCTGCTGGCGACGATGTCCTTCGCTCTAGGGTTTCCAAGATTGGCGGATGCTGATTGGCGGGACTGGGCCTTGAAGGTTTTGGTCT